>CAYNPY010000053.1:0-17194 GCA_964399195.1 uncultured Fibrobacteraceae bacterium | reverse complement strand
AGCTCGACTTCATCGAGGCGCACCAGCTCCCGATCCACGTGAAGATCCAGGACGTGTCCTCCGCCGGCGCCATCGCCAGCACCAGCGGGCGCAGTTCCGCCGAGGACAAGGACTCCGGCGCCGGCAGCTGGCCCACGCGCAAGTTCATCTTCGAGGAGGCGCGCAAGGGCGAGGACGTCGAGGTCATCGTCTCCTGGTACTACTGGGACGCGGCGACCAACCAGTGGAAGCCGAGCAACTTCTCCCACGCGCTGGTGCTGACGGGCGCCGGGACGAAAGCCGGCGCGGACTGGGTGAAGCTGAAGGACGACGACGACCAGCACCGGCCGGGCGGGCTGAAGGAGCGCGACAGCGGCGTGACCGACATGGGCTGGGGGATCGAGCTGCCGGGCCTGCGCATTCTGATCCCCTCGGGGCCGGGCGCCGGCCAGGAAGGACGCGCGTTCGTGTCGGCCGTCGTCTCCGAGAGCAAGGACATGCGGGTGACGCCGCCGCCCGGCTCCGAGACGATGTCCGGCTACTGCCAGTACATCAAGCGCACCGTGCCCAAGGGCGGCACGATCAGCTTCACGTTCCCCGAGGGCGGCGAAGGCCGCTGCTACAACGCGACGCTCACCGTGCGCGAGCCCGGTCCCTACGGCCACGACCTGCGCAAGGGGCCGTGGAACCTCAACCGCGGCCAGACGCGCACCTGGACCAACACGTACGCCTATCCGGTCGTCGTGATGCTGCACAACGACGACTACGCCGGCGGGCAGACCCCGTACCCCGCGTTCGACGTCGGCATCGCCGTCACCGATTCCACCGGCGCCGCGCCCGGCAGCACGGCCTTCAATCCCGAGGTCTTCGGCGGCATCTCGTTCGGGGGCACCGACGGCTCCAGCCTGGGCTACTCGCCGACGTGGCTGGGGCCTTCGGTCCTGGTGGGGCCCGTGATCGGCGAACTGGACCTGGCGACGTTGCCTTCGCGCCTGGCCGCGAGCGCGCCGGGCACCCGCGACCTGCAGTTCAACGTCCCCATCAACGCCTGGAACCGGTACTGGGAGGAACTGGGCCTGGTCATCGACGTGCTCGACGTGGCGGCCCCCGGCACGCTGCTCATCGATTGCCCGAGCACGGGCCACTCGACCCCGCTCGCGATCACGGCGCCGGGCCGCTACGAATTGCCGCTCGGGCACATGCCGCCCGCCCCGCAATTCGACCTGCTGCTGTCGGTGGCGGACGGGCTGGACCTGACGCTGGATGCGATCGGCGTGCCGTCGTACGTCGGCGTCCCGGTCAGCGACGTGCCGGCGGCCGCGCCCGCCGTGCGCCTGGCGGCGGCGGCGCCGAATCCCTTCAACCCGCGCACGGTGGTCGCCTTCGAACTGCCGCGCGCGATGCCGGTCCGGCTCGCCGTCTACGACCTGCGCGGCCGGCTGGTGGCGGTGCTCGCCGAGGGAACCTGGCCGGCCGGCCGCCACGAGGCGGCGTGGGACGGCCGAGACGCCGGCGGGCACCCGGTCGCGGCCGGCGCGTACGTCTGCCGGCTGGAGGCGGACGGGCTGGCGCTGACGACGTCCTTGGCGCTCGTGAAATAGGGGCGTCCGCGCGCTCCTGGTGCCGATCGCGGCGATCCTGCTTATCCATGGCCGGATCGTCCGCGCACCCGTCCGGCATGGTGATGGCCGCCGACGGGACGGACACGGCGACTTCCCCGACGAGGGAAGCCAGGAGCGGCCGCACCATGATGCCACGTCTTGCCGCGCTGGGCGCGCTCGCGCTCGGCTGCCTGCTCGGGGCCGGCCCCGCGCCGGCCTGCACCAGCTATCTCGTGACCCCCGGCGCGTCGGTGGACGGCTCGTGCCTGATCACCTACGCCGCCGATTCGCACATCCGCTACGGCGAGCTGTACTTCCTGCCGGGAGGCGCCCGTGAGCCGGGCTCCGTCTACGAGGTCCGCGACCGCGGCACGCACCGGCCGCTGGCCAAGGTGCCGCATCCGGAGAGCACCTACCAGGTCGTCGGCTTCATGAACGAGAAGCAGGTGGCCATCGGCGAGACCACGTTCGGCGGCCGCGAGGCCCTGGCCGACACCACCGGCGGCATCGACTACGGCAGCCTCATGTTCCTGGCCCTCCAGCGCGCCGCGACCGCCCGCGAGGCCATCGCCGTGATCGCCAGGCTGGTGGAGGAGTTCGGCTACTACGGCGAGGGCGAGTCGTTCTCCATCGCCGACCCGCGCGAAGCCTGGATCATGGAGATCGTCGGCAAGGGCACCGACCTGGCGCCGGATGAGACGAGCGGCCGACAGGTGAACCGCGCCAAGGGCGCGGTGTGGGTGGCGCGGCGCGTGCCGGACGGCTACATCTCCGCGCACGCCAACCAGGCCCGCATCACCACCTTCCCGCTCGCCGACGGCGTCACGTCGATCACCTGCCGCCAGCTCGACCGGATCGGCCGGCCCGCCGTCGCCACGGTCTACGCGCACGACACGATCAGCTTCGCCCGCGGCAAGGGCTTCTACGAGGGCCGCGACGCCGACTTCAGCTTCTCGGACGTCTACGCGCCGCTGGACTTCAGCGCGGCGCGCTTCTGCGAGGCCCGCGTCTGGTGCATGTTCCGGCAGGTCGACGAGGGCATGGAGCGCTTCCGCGACTACGCGCTGGGGCTGGACCGCACCGAGCGCATGCCGCTGTGGATCAAGCCGGACCGCAAGCTGAGCGTGGCGGATCTCATCGCCTATAAGAGGGATCACCTGCAGGGCACGGAGCTCGACCTGGCGCAGGACATCGGCGCCGGCCCCTGGGGCCTGCCCTACCGCTGGCGCCCCTTGACCTGGGAGGTGGACGGCAAGAAGTACTTCCACGAGCGAACGACCGCGACGCAGCAGACCGCGTTCTCGTTCATCGCCCAGCTCCGCGGGGGCCTGCCAGATCCCATCGGCGGCCTCCTGTGGTTCGGCGTCGACGACATGAACACCACGGTCTACATGCCCATCTACGCCGGCATCACCCGCGCGCCGCCGAGCCTGGCCGAGGGCAACGGCCACATCCTGGAGTACTCCGACGATGCCGCGTTCTGGGCCTTCAACCAGGTGGCCCACCTGGCGTACCTGCGGTACAGCCTCACGCTGCCGGACATCCGTCGCGCGCAGGCCGAGCTGGAGGCCCGCCACCTGGACTTCGTGCCGGCGGTCGACCGCGCGGCCCTGGCGCTCCACGAGCAGGACCCCGCCCGCGCGCGCGATTTCCTGACCGAGGTCTCGGTCAACCTCGCGCAGGACACCCTGCGGCGCTGGCAGGACCTCTACCGGTTCCTGATGGTCAAGTTCCTCGACGGCAACATCAAGCAGGAGCAGGACGGGGTGTTCAAGACCAAGCCGTGGGGCAAGTACCCCATCGTCGAACACCCGAAGTATCCCGAGTGGTGGCTGCGGCTGATCGTCGAGGCGACGGGCGACCGCTTCCTGTACCGGGGCGGGAACTGAGTCCGGACCGGCGCGGCGCCTACTTCGCCAGCGTGACCCGCCCCGTCGCGCGCGCGGCGCCGGCGCGCAGCTCGACCACGTAGACGCCGGCCGGCGCGGCGCGGCCCCGGTCGTCGCGGCCGTCCCAGGCCGCGGCGTGCGGCCCGGCGGGCAGGGCGCCGCGCACCAGCGCGCGGACGCGGCGTCCCGCCAGATCGTAGATGTCCAGGCGCGCCTGGCCGCCGGCGGGCAGCTTGAACGCGAGCACGGTGCGCGGGTTGAACGGGTTGGGCGCGGCCGGCAGCAGGCGCGGCGCGGCGGCGGCGGGCGGCGCCGGCGCGGCCGAGACCGCCGCCGGGAACAGGAACCCCAGCGCGCCGGCGAACCGCTGCGCCCAGTGCCACTCGCTGTGCGTGGCGCCCGGATCCTCGACGACGCGCAGGTCCGCGCCGGCCGTGAAGCCCTGGCCCAGCAGCACGTCGCGCAGCGCGCGCAGGTCGTCGATGCTGTCGTCGACGCCGTTGCCGTCGGTGTCCCGGAACGCGCCCGACTCGCGCGTGCCCATGTCCACGTAGATGGTCGCGGGCAGCCTGGGGCGCGAGGCCACGTAGTCCAGCAGCGCGCCGTTGCTCCACCAGATCGAGGGCGACAGGGCGGCCGCCGACCCGAACACGTCCGGCCGCGCGTAGGTCGCGTAGACGGCCAGCAGCCCGCCCAGCGACGAGCCGGCCAGCGCCGTGTGCGCCGGCCCCGTCAGCGAGCGGTAGCCGGCGTTCACCCACGGCACCAGCACGTCGGCGAACGCCTGCAGGTGCGCGTCGGCGCCGCCGCCCGCGCCGTAGCCCGGGTCGTACCACGGGGTGTACTCGTTCAGGCGCGCCGCGCCGCCGTTGTCCACCGCCACGATGATCGCCGGGGCCGACAGCCCGGCGGTCGTCAGCGCCCGGGCGGCCTCGTCCGCCATCCACTCGCCGGCGAAGCTGGTGCCCAGGTCGAAGACGTTCTGCCCGTCGAGCATGTACAGCACGGGGTAGCTGCGCGCCGTGTCGACGGCGTAGCCGGGCGGCAGGCAGACCCACACGCGGCGCCCGCCCAGGAAGCCCGGCACCGTGTGCGTCGTGACGTCGCCGGCGCGGGTGTTCCCCGGCGCCAGGTCGGCCCAGCGCGTCACGGTGCGCTGCAGCGTCGCCGGCCCGTCCACGGTCCAGGCGCGGTTGGCCAGCTCCTCGCCGGCGAAGCCCTTCTCGACCCTGGCCCAGTCCCCGCGCGTGAACTTGAACTCGAGCGCCGTCCCGGCCGCCAGGTCGAGCGTGATCTCGTGCAGGCCCCCGCCCAGGTCGGCCAGCCGGTGGGCCGCGCTGCCCGGGTTCCAGCCCTGGAAGCTGCCGGCGACGTAAAGCGCCGCTCCGGCAGGCGTGCTGTTCGGCGCGATCACGCGGAAGGTGACCGGCACGGCGACGGCGGGCGCCGCGAGCAGCGCGGCCAGGAGCGCTGCGGCCAGGGCCGCGGCGCGGCGGGCGGCGGCGGACGGGGGGCGACGGCGGCGGCACATGGGTGCTCCTTCGGCAAGCGCGGCAGAGACGAGGCGCAATCGATATCGTATCATGGACCGGCCGCCGTCCTCAAGGCGGCCGCAGGACCGCTTGACCGCACCCAAGTCCGGGGGACGCTCGTGCCCGAATCGCAGCGCAGCAGCGGGCAGCCCCTGGTCCTGGTGACCGGCGCCACCGGTTACATCGGCGGCCGGCTGATCCCGCGCCTGGCCGCCCACGGCTGGCGCGTGCGCGCGATGGCGCGGCGGTCCGCGGCGCTCGCCGGGCGGTTTCCCGCCGGCGTCGAGACCTGCGCCGGCGACGTGCTGGACCCCGCGAGCCTCGGGCCGGCGCTGCAGGGCGTGGACACGGCCTACTACCTGGTCCACTCGATGGGCGCCGAGTCGTTCGAGGCCAATGACCGCCAGGGCGCGCTGAACTTCGGCGCCGCGGCGCGCGCCGCCGGCGTCGGGCGCATCGTCTACGTCGGCGGCCTCGGGCGCGCGGACGAGGAGCTGTCGCCCCACCTGCGCAGCCGCCACGAGGTGGGGCGCCTGCTGGGCGAGGCGGGCGTGCCGGTGCTGGAGCTGCGCGCCTCGATCGTGATCGGCTCGGGCAGCCTCTCGTTCGAGATGATCCGGTCCTTGACCGAGCGCCTGCCGGTGATGATCACGCCGCGCTGGGTGCACGTGCAGGCGCAGCCCATCGCCGTCGACGACCTGCTGGACTACCTGGAGGAAGCGGCGCGCCTGCCGGCCGAACGCTGCCGCATTTACGAGGTCGGCGGCGCCGACCGCGTGAGCTACGCGGACATCATGCGCGAGTACGCGCGCCAGCGCGGGCTGCCGCTGCGGATGCTGCCGGTGCCGGTGCTGACACCGTACCTGTCGAGCCTGTGGCTGGGCCTGGTGACCCCGCTCTACGCGCGCGTCGGGCGCAAGCTCATCGAGAGCATCATCCACCCTACCGTTGTCGACGACGCGGCGGCGCAGGCGGTCTTCGCCGTGCGTCCGGTCGGGATGGCCGAGGCGGTGCGGCGGGCGCTGGCGCGCGAGGACCAGGAGTTCGCGCAGACGCGCTGGTCGGACGCGCTGTCCTCGGCGGGGGAGCCGCGCGCCTGGGGCGGCGTCCGCTTCGGGCTGCGGCTGGTCGATTCGCGGCGCGTGCGCGTGGCGGCGCCGCCCGCCGCCGCGTTCCGGCCCATCGCCGCGATCGGCGGCCAGACGGGCTGGTACTGCTGCAACCTGCTGTGGCGGCTGCGGGCCGCGCTGGACCTGCTGGCCGGCGGCGTCGGCTTCCGGCGCGGGCGGCCGCATCCGAGCGAGCTGCGCGTGGGCGACCCGGTCGACTTCTGGCGCGTCGAAGCCGTCGAGCCTGACCGCCTGCTGCGGCTGGCCGCGGAGATGAAGCTGCCGGGGCGCGCCTGGCTCGAGTTCGCCGTCGAGCCGGACGGCGACGGCGCGTGGATCCGGCAGACGGCGGTGTTCGATCCTTTGGGCTGGCTCGGGCGCGCCTACTGGTACGCGCTGTATCCGGTGCATCAGGTGGTGTTCGCCGGGATGCTGCGGCGTCTGGGCAAGGAGGCCGCCCGGCAGGCAGGAAGCAGGAGTCCGGCATGACCCGGCGTATCGCCATCGTCGGGACCGGCATCTCCGGGCTGACCGCCGCCTGGCTCCTGCAGCGCCGACACGAGATCACCGTCTTCGAGCGCGACGACCGCATCGGCGGCCACAGCCACACTGTGGCGGTGCCCGGCGACGATGACGTTGGCGAGTTGGGCGTCGACACCGGCTTCATCGTCTACAACCGGCGCACGTACCCGAACTTCACCCGGATGCTGGAGCTGCTGGGCGTGGCGACGCAGCCCAGCGACATGAGCTTCGGCTTCCGGGACGACGCCACGGGCCTGGAGTACGCCGCCCCGGCGCCCTGGCGGCTCTTCGCGCAGCCGCGCAACCTGCTGCGGCCCTCGTTCCACCGCATGCTGCGCGACGTCCTCCGCTTCTACCGGGAAGCGGCCGCCTGGCTGCGGGAAGCCGACGAGGACGCGGTGCTGGCGGAGTTCCTTGCCGAGCGCGGCTACTCGCGCGAGTTCGTGGAGAACCACCTGTATCCCGTGTGTGCGGCCATCTGGTCGAGCCCGCACGCCGCCATGGGCCGCTACCCGGCCGCGGCGCTGCTGCGCTTCTTCGCCAACCACGGTCTGCTCACGCTGACCGACCGGCCGCGATGGCGCACCGTCAGCGGCGGCTCGCGCCGCTACGTGGAGCGATTGACGGCGCCGTTCCGCGACCGCATCCGCGCCGGGACGCCGGTTGCGCGCGTCGAGCGCGACGCCGGCGGCGTGACCGTCGTCACGCCGCGGCACGGCCCCGAGCGCTTCGACCAGGTGGTGCTGGCCTGCCACGCCGACCAGGCCCTGGCCCTGCTCGCGGCGCCGACGGCCCGCGAGGCGGAGGTCCTGGGCGCGTTTCCCTACGCCGCCAACGAGACGGTGCTGCACTCGGACATCCGCATCCTGCCGCGCCGCCGGCTGGCCTGGGCCAGTTGGAACTACCACCGCGGCGCGGGCGGCGACCGCGCGGTGACCATGACCTACGACCAGAACCGGCTGCAGCGCCTGCGCTCGCGGCGGCGCTGGCTGGTGACGCTCAACCGGACCGCGGACCTGGACCCCGCGCTGGTCCACACGCGCCTGCGCTACGAGCACCCGCAGTACGACGCCCGCGCCGTGCGCCTGCAGGCGGCGATCGACGAACTGAACGGCGCGAACCGCACCTGGTACTGCGGCGCCTACTGGGGCTACGGCTTCCACGAGGACGGCGTGGTCAGCGGCCTGCGCGTCGCCCGCGCCTTCGGCGAGGAGCTGGCGCCGTGACGCGCAGCGCCATCTACGCCGGCCTGGTCGACCACGACCGGCTGCGGCCGCGCCGCCACCGCTTCCGGTACCGCGTCGCCTACCTCTACCTGGACCTGGACGAGTTGCCCGGCGCGCTGGACGCGCACCCGCTGTGGTCGGCGCGGCGTCCGGCGCCCGCGCGGTTCAGCGAAGAGGACCACTTCGGCCGCGGCCGGATCCCGCTGGCCGAGGCGGTCCGCGGCGCCGTCGCCCTCTACGCAGGGGAGCGACCCACAGGTCCGATCCGCCTGCTGACCCTGCCCCGCACCTGGGGCTGGGGCTTCAACCCCGTCAGCTTCTACTACGTCTTCGCGCCCGACGGCGCCACGCTGCAGTGGTTCCTGGCGGACGTGTCGAACACGCCGTGGAACGAGCGGCACACATATCTCATGGGCCCGGCGCCCGCCGACGCTGACCGTGAACCGTGGCGCCCGGCCACCCGCAAGGCGTTCCACGTCTCGCCCTTCATGGCGATGGCGATGGACTACCGCTGGACCATCACCACGCCCGGCGACCGGCTGCAGGTGCGCATCGACAACCACGACGCCGAGGGCCGCCTGTTCGGCGCGGGCCTCACGCTGGAGCGCCGGCCGCTCGATCGCGCCCAGCTGGGGCGGTACCTGCGCGAGCAGCCCTGGATCACGGCCAAGGTCATGGGCGGCATCTACCTGCAGGCCCTGCGGCTGTGGCTCAAGCGCGTCCCTTACGTGCCGCATCCCGGCTACCAGGAGACCCGATGAACGACCGCGCCCCCAGCGCCGCTATCCCCACGCCGGGCCAGCGCCGGTGCCGGCACCTGCTGCTGCGCGCGCTGGCCGGCCTCGAAGGCGGCCGCCTCGTGCTCTGCGACAGCGACGGCCGGCACGCGGCGGGGCAGGGGCCGCAGATCGAGCTGCGCGTCCATGACGCCTCGTTCTACCCGGCGGCGCTGTGGGAGCAGAGCGCGGGGGTGGGCCGCGCGTACGCGCGCGGCTGGTGGACCTGCGACGATCCGGTCGGCCTGATCCGGCTTCTGGCCCGCAACGAGCGCGCGCTGCGCCGCTGGACCGCGCCCACGCAGGGCCTGCTGGCGCCGTGGCACCGCTTCCTGCTCTGGCGCCGGCGCAACACCGAGGCCCAGGCGCGCCGCAACATCCGGGCGCACTACGACCTGGGCAACGACTTCTTCGCCGCCTTCCTGGACCCGGGCCTGACCTACTCGTGCGCCGTGTTCCGGCAGCCGGACGAGGACCTGCAGCAGGCCCAGGCCAACAAGCTGGACCGCGTCTGCCGCAAGCTGGACCTGGGGCCGCGCGACCACGTGCTGGAGATCGGCACCGGCTGGGGCAGCTTCGCGCTGCACGCCGCCGGCACCTACGGCTGCCGCGTGACGACGACCACCCTCAGCGCCGAGCAGGCGACGCTGGCGCGCGAGCGGATCAGGCAAGCCGGCCTGGCCGACCGCGTCACCGTGGTGGAAGAAGACTACCGGCGCCTGACGGGCGCCTACGACAAGCTGGTGTCGCTCGAGATGATCGAGGCGGTCGGCGTGCGCTACTTCCCGGCCTACTTTCGCGCCTGCAGCCGCCTGCTGCGGCCGGAAGGGGCGATGGCGCTGCAGGCGATCACCGTCGACGACCGCCACTTCCGGCACGACGCGAGCCACGAGGACTTCATCAAGCGCTGGATCTTCCCCGGCGGCGTGCTGCCGTCGGTCGAGCAGATCGCCCGCCGCGTCGCCGCCGACACCGACCTGCAGCTGGCCCACCTCGAGGACCTGACCGGCCACTACGCCGAGACCCTCAGGCGCTGGCACGCCAACCTGCGTGCGGCCTGGGGCGCGCTGCTGGCCGCGGGCCACGACGAGGAGTTCCTGCGCCTGTGGGAGTTCTACTTCCACTACTGCCGGGGCGGCTTCCTGGAGCGCCGCGTGGGCGCGGTGCAGGCGGTGCTGGTCAAGCCGCGCTGCCGGGAGCTGGGCCTGCTGCAGGCGCGGACGGCGGTGTGGAACGGCGCCCAGCTCTGCGAGGAGGTCCGCCATGGCTGAAGTCTTCACGCTGCTGGGCGCAGGCTGGGCGCTGGCCGCCGCAGTGATGACCGCTCTGTGGCTGCTGCAGCGCCGCACGGGCAACGCGGGCGTGGTCGATGTCGGCTGGGCCGCGGTGACCGGCGCGCTGGCCGTGCTCTACGGCCTGCTCGGCGGCGGCGAACCGGCGCGCCGCCTGCTGCTGGCCGCCCTCGGCGCCGCTTGGGGCGGACGTCTGGCCTGGCACCTGTGGCGCGACCGCGTGTGGAACAAGCCGGAGGAAGGGCGCTACGTGACGCTGCGCCGCAACTGGTCGCCCCACGCCGACCGCGCGTTCTTCTTCTTCTACCAGGCGCAGGCGCTGGCCGCCGTGGCGCTGTCGCTGCCCTTCGCGCTGGCGGCGGCGGCGGGCGTGGCGTTTCCCGCGCCCTCCGACCTGGCGGCGCTGGCGCTCGTGGTCGTCGGCGTCGCGGGCGAGACCATCGCCGACCGGCAACTGCTGGCCTTCAAGCGCGATCCCGCCAACCGGGGCCGCACCTGCCGCGCCGGCCTGTGGCGCTGGAGCCGCCATCCGAACTACTTCTTCGAGTGCATCCTCTGGTGCGGGTTCGGCGCGTTGGGCCTGGTCGCGCCCTGGGGTTGGGCGGGCCTCGCGGCGCCGTTGCTGATCCTCTATCTCGTGGTCTTCGTCACCGGCATCCCGCCCACCGAGGCCCAGGCGCTCGCCACGCGCGGGGAGGACTACCGCGCCTACCAGCGGACGACCAGCGCCTTCGTGCCTTGGCCGCCGCGCCGGGACGGGGGGCAAGCCTGATGTGGTACCAGGGCATCCTCGAGCGCGGGCTGGTCCCCGACGCGATCATCCGTCATGCCATTCGCCGCCGCTGCGCCGCGCGGCTGCGCGCCGAGCGCACCCGCTACGACCGCGCCGCGTTCGCGGCTTCGCTGAGGACGCTGCCGGTGGCCCTGCACACCGACCTGGCCAACGAGCAGCACTACGAGGTGCCGCCCGCGTTCTTCGAGCTGGTGCTCGGGCCGCGCCGCAAGTACAGCTGCGCGCTCTTCGAAGCCGGCGTGACCGACCTGGCCGCGGCCGAGGAGCGGATGCTGGCCCTGACGGCCGAGCGCGCGGGCATCGCCGCCGGCCAGCGCATCCTGGACCTGGGCTGCGGGTGGGGTTCGTTCTCGCTCTGGGCCGCCGAGCGCCACCCGACGGCGCAGATCGTCGCGGTCTCCAACAGCCGCGACCAGGGCGCGTACATCCGCGCGGAGGCTGATCGTCGGGGCCTGCGCAACCTGCAGGTGATGACCGCCGACGTGAACGACTTCGCGCCCGAGGGCGCGTTCGATCGCGTGGTCTCCATCGAGATGTTCGAGCACCTGAAGAATTACGCTGCCATTCTCGAGCGCATCGCCGGCTGGCTGGCCCCGGACGGCCGCCTGTTCGTGCACATCTTCTGCCACCGCGACCTGGCCTACCACTACGAGAGCGAGGGCCCGGACGACTGGATGGCCCGCCACTTCTTCACCGGCGGCACCATGCCGGCCTACGATCTCTTGGAAGCGTTCCCCGAGCACCTGCAGGTGCTGCAGAAGTGGCGTGTGCCCGGCACCCACTACCGCGACACCTGCGAGGCCTGGCTCAAGCGGATGGACGCCCGCCGCGACGAGGTCGGCGCCGTCCTGGCCCGCGCCTACGGCCCCGACCAGGTGACGCGCTGGCGCGTGCGCTGGCGCGTGTTCTTCCTGGCCTGCGCCGAGCTGTTCGCCTACGGCGGCGGGGACGAGTGGTTCGTGGGGCATTACCTGCTGGGCAAGGGGCGGGAGAACGGGCGCGACGGCCGGTGAGGCGGCTTGTTGCGCCGGCGCAACTTCTTAAGCCAAGGCAACAGTTGCGCCGGCGCCAGCGCCAGCCTGCGGCGCGGCCGCTAGAGCACTGCTTCGTAGCCCTCGAACTGCGGCGGCCCCAGGTAGGTGCCCTCCGGGGCGCGGGCCTTCGCGTGGGCCTGGCGGAAGGCGTCCGATTCCGTCCAGGCCTGGAAGTCCCGGCGCGATGCCCACGTCGAGTGCGAAACGAAGATCGTGCACTCGGACCCGGGCTCGCCGCGCAGCAGGTTGAAGGTCAGAAAGCCCGGGACCTCCTTCAGCCGCGAGTCGCGTTCGCGCCACATCTGCACGAAGCCGTCCTCGAAGCCGGGGGCGATGCGGAAGCGGTTCATGGCGATGTACATCGGGTGGCCTTTCGGTTGCGCGTCCGCTTGCCGTGGCGGGCGCGGGCGGGGAGGATAGCGCCGATGCGGGCGAACGGCCATGGGCGGTGCGTTTCAGGGCGGATCGATTGACTTCCGACGGTTCGAAGAGGGATACTCATGGTGCGCTCCGTGGCGCACCCTTACGGCAGTGCGGCTCGGTATTCCGGTCCGTTAGGAAGAGATAGCTATGAAGATGCGCAGTCCGCTTCGTTGCAGTTTGCTGATGTTGCTGGCTTGCGGTGTCGAAGCCGCCGAGTGCCACACCAAGACGTGCTGGGACTACGGACGAGCCAGTCCACTGGTGTCGTGGCTCCGAGCGGCGTGTATCTCGCGCGGTTCTCGGCAGGCGGCGTGGTCATGACGCAGCGGCTGGTGCTGGTGCAGTAGCCAAGGGCGGGACTAGGGGCGGCTTCGGCCGCCCCTGCCAACAAAGGCCAGGTCAGACATGCGGATCAAGCTCATCATCCCGGCCCTGATGATCGTGACGTCCTTCGCCGCCGTAGATGCGTCTGCCCGCACCTGGCGCGTGGAGCTGGATGGCTCAGGGGATTTCACTGACATCCAACCGGCCGTGGATGCTTCCGCCGCCGGGGACACGATTATGATCGGGCCGGGGCGGTTTGATACGTTCCATCCTTGTGTTGCACCGGCCTGGACGGAGCAAACCGTGATCTGGGTAACGCGAGACAATTTGATTTTCATTGGAGCCGGCCAAGACATGACGATCATCGGGCCGACGACTTACTACGGGCCATTGGGGCGCAGCCCCAAGGGCATCTGCTCCATTGATGGATTCAGCGGAAAGATCAGAGGCCTCTCCATTGAGAATATCGACACTGGGATCTATTGGTGGCGGGGAAGCCTTGTGCTCGAAGACTGCACCATCTCAGGGGACAATGACCAGTCGTTCGGCGGATTGGTGATGTGGCCGTATGGTGCGATCATCCGGAACTGCACGATTGACACGCGATTCGCAGGGCGCAGTTGTTCCGTTGGGGTTGTTTCTCGCGATATCTTGTTCGAGAATTGCATATTCAAGGGTTTCGGATATGGACCGAGCATAACTGACAGCACTACAAACGTGCGATTCGTCGGCTGCGACTTCCTAAATGTGATGAACGGCATTCATTGCGATCACGGGTCGGCCATTGAAGTGACGGACTGCTACTTTCGCTCCACGCAAGTGGCCGCGATTAACGTCTTCAATGACTCACGCGCCGTATTGGACCGCGTTACGATCGAGGGTGGCACCACGGGGATAGCAGCCTCCGGGGGCGGCATTGTCGCGGGCACGAACTTGGTCATCCATGGAGCCTGGAACGAAGCCTTGCGCCTCTGTTGTAATTCCTTCGTCACGATCCACAACAGCCATATCTTGGCCGGCCCCGGCTATGCCGTGCGATGCCTGAGCACATGGATACACTCGCAGCATCCAGACCTTTCTGGCAACTACTGGGGGACGACGGACGTCGAGGCAATCCGCGCCTCCATTTGGGACGCCAACGACACACCAGAGACCAATGGGGTCGTGCGTTTCGAGCCGTTCGCGGATGGACCGGTGCCGACGGAGTCGACCAGTTGGGGTGATCTGAAAGCCAGGTTCAGATAGCGGTTGCGAATCGTGCAACGCCAGTTCGCCTCTGCCGCCGCGAGTGGCCAACAGCGTTGCTCACTTCCGCCGCACACCACCGCCCACCCCCAACCACCTTGCCCATACTTGACTTTGATAGTAGATTTTCTGGCTGTCGGGCCCGCGGCAGCCACGTCACCGGCAACGCGCCCTCCGGGGCGGCAGGGAACATGACCAGCGATAAAATGAACAACCCCAACACCTTGAGCCTGTCCTACGCCGACCGGCTCTGGCACGACTGGCAGGCCGACCCGGCCAGCGTGCCGCCGGCCTGGCGGGACTGGTTCGCGGCCCAGGGCGGCGCCTCGCCGGCCTCGCCCGAGTACCGCGCCTCCGGCCACCCGGACGACCGCGCGCTGGAAGACCAGAACAAGGTCGACCAGCTGGTGCGCAACTACCGGGTGCGGGGGCACGGCCTCGCGCGGCTGGACCCCCTGAGCGAGCCGCCGCCGGCGCCGCCGGAACTGACGCTGGAGTACTACGGCTTCGGCGAGGCCGACCTGGACCGCCTGTTCGCCGCCGGCACGCTCAGCCCCGGCGACATGCTGCCGCTGCGCGAGATCCTGCGCCGGCTGCAGGCGATCTACTCGCGCTACATCGGCGTGCAGTACATGCACATCGACGACCTCGAGGTGCGCCAGTGGCTGCAGGCGCGCATGGAGCCGACGGAGAACCGGCTGGAGCTGCCGCCAAAGACGCAGCGCCGCATCCTGCAGCGGCTGATCGACGCCGAGATCTTCGAGGAGTTCATCCAGAACAAGTACCTCGGGGCCAAGCGCTTCAGCCTGGAGGGCGGCGAGACGGTGATCCCGCTGCTGGACCTCGCGATCGAGCACGCGGGGCGGCAGGGCGTCGACAACATCGTCATCGGCATGGCGCACCGCGGGCGGCTGAACGTGCTGGCCAACATCATGGAGAAGAACCCGCGCCGGATCTTCGCCGAGTTCGAGGACGCCGACGCCGAGCAGTTCCTGGGCTACGGCGACGTGAAGTACCACATCGGCCAGCACTCCGATTGGACCACCGAGAGCGGCGAGATCGTGCACCTGGCGTTGTGTTTCAACCCCAGCCACCTGGAGTTCGTGTCGCCGGTGGCGCTGGGCCGGGTGCGCGCGCGCCAGGACCGCGTCGGCGACGAGCGCCACGAGAAGTCGCTGGCGATCCTGATCCACGGCGACGCCGCGTTCATCGGCCAGGGCGTCTCGCAGGAGACGCTGAACCTGTCGCAGCTGAAGGGCTACGAGTGCGGCGGCGCGCTGCACGTCGTGATCAACAACCAGATCGGGTTCACGACCGACCCGCACGACTCGCGGTCCACGCGCTACTGCACGGACGTGGCGCGCATGCTGCAGACGCCGATCTTCCACGTCAACGGCGAGGATCCCGAGGCGGTGGCCCAGGTCGTCGCGCTGGCGCTCGACTTCCGGCGCGAGTGGCGCCGCGACGTGATCATCGACATGTACTGCTTCCGCCGCCGCGGCCACAACGAGACCGACGAGCCGGCCTTCACGCAGCCGCTGCTGTACGAGGCGATCCGCCGCCGGCCGTCGGTGCGGGCGGGCTACCTGGACCGGCTGACGCGCTCGAACCACATCACGCTGGAGATGGCCGAGCAGATGGCGGTCAGCCGCCGGCAGCACCTGCAGGCCACGCTGGACGAGGTGCGCGAGACCACGCAGGCGCCCAAGCCGGCGGTCGAGCGCAAGCGCGTGCTGGGGCCGGTCTGGCGCGTCTACCAGGGCGGCCCCGAGCCGGGCGGGCCGCCCGTGCTGACGGGCGTGGACCGCGCGCGGCTGAAGGAGATCCTGCGGTCCCTGGCCGCCGTGCCGACGGGCTTCACGCCGCACAAGAAGATCGAGCGCCTGCTCGAGCAGCGGCGCGCCATCGCCGCCGGCGACCAGCCCGTCGACTGGGCGGCCGCCGAGAGCCTGGCCTTCGGCACGCTGGCCCGGGAGGGCCACCCGGTGCGCCTGAGCGGGCAGGACAGCCAGCGCGGCACCTTCAGCCATCGCCACTCGGTGCTGCACGACGTCCGCAACGGCGCGCGGCACGCGCCGCTGCAGCACCTGGCGCCCGGCCAGGCGCCGGTCGAGACGATCAACAGCCCGCTGTCCGAGACCGCGGTGATGGCCTTCGAGTACGGCTACAGCCTGACCTACCCGGAGGCGCTGGTCATCTGGGAGGCGCAGTTCGGCGACTTCTGCAACGTGGCGCAGCCCATCATCGACCAGTTCGTCACCAGCGGCGAGACCAAGTGGGGCATGCTGTCGGGCCTGGTGCTGATGCTGCCGCACGGCATGGAGGGCATGGGCCCGGAGCATTCCAGCGGCCGGCTCGAGCGCTTCCTGGGCCTGGCGGCCGGCGACAACGTGCAGATCGCCAACCCGACGACGCCGGCCCAGCTGTTCCACCTGCTGCGCCGCCAGGTGTGGCGGACGTGGCGCAAGCCGCTGGTCATCTTCACCCCGAAGAGCCTGCTGCGGCACCCCGAATGCGTGTCGCAGCTGGACGAGTTCACCGACGGCGCCTTCCAGCCCGTGCTGGCCGATCCGGCGGCGCCGGCGCCGGACCGCGTTTCGCGCGTGCTCGTCTGCAGCGGCAAGGTGTACTATGACCTGGTCGAGGAGCGCCGCCGGCGCGGCCGCGACGACGTGGCCGTCCTGCGGCTGGAGCAGCCGTACCCGCTGCCGGCCAGCGCGCTGATCGAGGCGGTGGCCCGCTACCGTGACGGCGCGGAGCTGGTGTGGGTGCAGGAGGAGCCGGCCAACATGGGCGTCTGGCCCTACCTGCGCTACCGCTTCGGCGAGCGTTTCCTGGGCCGGCCGCTGGTCGGCGTCTGCCGGCCGGAGGCGGCCAGCCCGGCCACCGGCTCGGCGGGCGCGCACAAGATCGAACTGGCCCTGCTGATGGACCGCGTGTTCGGTCCCATCGACGGCGCGGGCCTGGTCGCGGGTCCCATCATCGGCGCCTGGAGCGCCCGGAACTGAGGAGCAGCGAGGCATGCCGGTCGACGTGACGGTCCCCGCCCTCGGGGAATCCATCCAGGAAGTCCAGGTCTCGGCCTGGTTGAAGCAGCCGGGCGACATGGTGCAGCTGGACGAGCCGCTGATCGAGCTGGAGTCCGACAAGGCGACGGTCGAGGTGCCGGCGCCCGCGGCGGGCGTGGTCACCGAGATCGTGGCCGAGGTCGGCGCGGTGCTGAAGGTGGGCGAGGTGCTGGCGCGGATCGACAGCGGCGCCACCGCGACCGCGGCCGCGCCGAAGACCAAGGCTGCGCCGCCGCCGCCGCCGCCCGCGCCCGCCCCGGCCGGCCCGGCGCACGTCATGCCCGCGGCGCGCCGCGTGCTGGCCGAGAACGCGCTGAGCGCCGACCAGGTCACCGGCACCGGCCCGGGCGGCCGCGTGCTCAAGGAGGACGCCGTCCGGGC
>CAYNPY010000052.1:23308-25682 GCA_964399195.1 uncultured Fibrobacteraceae bacterium | reverse complement strand
TTGGTAGCCCCTACGGGACTCGAACCCGTGTTACCGCCGTGAGAGGGCGGCGTCCTAGGCCACTAGACGAAGGGGCCACTAAAATCGGCGACCCGGAATATATTCCGGCCCGAAATCAACGGCAAGTGTGGTTGCCCGGGGAGGACTCGAACCCCCATCGACTGATCCAGAGTCAGCTGTCCTGCCATTGGACGACCGGGCAATCGACGCGCCAATATACGGTCCACCCCCCGCGAAGGCAAGAAGGTGATGATACGCCGCGCGCCGCCTGAGGGTTCCCCGCCGCCCCGGCCGCCGGCGGCCGAACTTGCTCCGGCGCAAGCAAATAACGGCCGCACCGGCTCAGCGCCGCCCCCGCGCCGCGGCCCCGCCGCCCGGCCCGGCCTGCCGGTACCGCTCCAGCTCGCGGCCGACCAGCCGGTACAGCCCCTCGGGTGAAGCCAGGTCATCCTTCGTCACCCGCCAACCGGCCGGCAGCACCACGAAGGGCTCGGTCTGTCGGCCGCCCAGCCCGCCGTGCGAACTGGCTTGGTCCTCCATGACGACGATGCGGCCGCCGGCGCCCTGCCAGTCGTCCAGCCAGGCGCCGTTGACCACCAGGTCGCCGGCGTCCGGGTAGCCCAGCAGGCGGCTCAGCTCGCCGGCCCACAGCGCGCGCCGCGCGTAGGGCGCCAGCGGGTCGCGCGAGCCGGAGCGCTGGCCGGTCACCAGGTTGCGGATGCCGTCCTCGCAGATGGCCACCGCGTCGCCGAAGCGGCGGCGCGCCGCCACGAAGCCGATGCCCGGGTGCCGGGCCAGGCTCTCGACCAGGCCCGGGTACAGCGCGATCACGTCTTCCAGGTGCTGCGGCTCGCGGCTGCCGGTGAAGTAGATGTGCGCGAGGGAGCCCGACACGCAGACGACGACAGGCGCGCCGCCGGTCTCCTCCGGCTCGCCCGGCCGGCCGTGGGCCAGCCGCGTCAGCGCGCGCCGGCTGCGCCGGGCCAGCCAGCCCAGCTGCCGCTCATCGATCTCCTCCAGGCCGGCCAGCAGCGAGAGCGTGTAGCTGGTGTCCGGGCTGAACGCGCGGCGCACCAGCGGGCCGTCCGAGCCATCACCCGCCAGCAGGCCGGCCAGCGTCTCCTCCAGCGACTGCCCGTACAGCAGCCGGAACGGCACGCTCGGCGTCTGCCCGTGGTCCGACAGCAGCATGATGTCGTAGCGGATCGGCGACTGGCGCCGCGCGCGCCGGCCCAGGATGCGCAGTTTGCGGTCGAACGCGGACAGGGTGAGCTGCGCCTCCACCGTGTCGGGCCCGGAGTGGTGCGCCACCTCGTCGTAGCCGACGAAGTTGGAGTAGATCACCGGCACGCCGCGCTCCATGTCCTGCTTCAGCCAGAAGAACGACAGCTCGCGCAGGAAGGCGTTGGCCACCGCGCGCTGCGCCGCGCGCCGCGGCGTGTAGCGCAGCCGCGGCCGCTGGCGGTCGAAGCGGCCGGCCATGGCGAACGCGATGCCGGCCAGGAAGTCCCAGCCGGCCGCCAGCACCGCCTTGGTCAGCGCCGTGGGGCTCAGGAAGAAGAGGTTGAAGTCGGCGTTCTCGCCCAGCCGGCGCGGCTCGGAGCGCTCGCCCAGCGCGCTGACCGCCATCAGGCGCTTGGCCGCCCCGCCGGACATGAACGTGTTGATGCAGCTGCCGCCCTCCAGCAGCGGCCGGTTGCCGACGGCCACCATGCGCTCGAGGCGGCGCAGGTCGTCCGGCTGGCTGACCACGCGCAGGCGCTGCTCGCGCCGGTCGAACCAGCGGTAGCCCGGCACGTTGTCGCGGTCGCCGTAGAAGAACCCCGCCTGCACCGCCGGCGTGTTGGAGGGGATGCCGCAGTGCCACGCGCGCAGGGTGTGCGTGCCGCGGGCCAGCATGGCCGAGACCGTCGGCAGGCGGCCGCGCGCCAGGGCGCGCCTGAGGCTGGCGCGCGAGAGCCCGTCCACCTGCAGGATCAGCAGCCCGCGCGCCGGCGGACGCTCGGTGCGCGGCCCGAAGCGCCGCCCGATGCGGTGCAGCAGCGACTGGTAGAACGGGTAGGCCTCGTCCACGCCCAGCCAGCCGGTCAGCGCGGCGGAGACGGCGGTGATGATGATCGAGCCCAGCAGCGCCTCGCCGAAGCTGGTAATGACCAGCGTTCGCGAGGCCAGGGCGCTGGTCCACAGGATCAGGCCGTTGAAGAACAGCGTCGGCAGGCCCAGGGTCAGGCTGTTCAGGGGCAGGGTCAGCAGGCTTTCGCCGCTGTTGTTGTTGCTCAGAACCAAGTAGATTACCCCAAGTTAGTAATAGAGAAGTGGGTCGTAGGCGCTGTTGGCGGCGGGGGGGAGGTTGTCGAAGCGGGCGCGGGCGTCG
>CAYNPY010000052.1:0-23298 GCA_964399195.1 uncultured Fibrobacteraceae bacterium | reverse complement strand
GTCAGCAGCAGCAGCAGCGGCCGCATCACGAGCATCAGCGCGGCGAACTCCAGCGGCAGCAGCAGCACGCCCAGCCACCAGCGCGGATGCGAGCGGTCCAGGGAGAAGCCGGGCAGCACAAGGGTGGCCAGCAGCAGGGCCGCCACCGTCACGGCCCAGACCAGCAGGTACCGCCCGAGGATGCCGGCTTCCTTCTTCGCGGCCCGCCTCCCCGCTTGCCGGGCGCCCCTAGCCCGCCGCTGCGGCGCGGCGCAGGCGCGCCAGCACGCGCGGCGCGCCCACCAGTTCCATCACCTCGAAGATGCCCGCGCTGCGCGACTGCCCGGTCAGCGCCACGCGGCAGGGGTGGATCAGGTCGCCGGCCGCGACGCCCAGCTTCTCGGCCGTGGCGCGCACCACCTGCTCGAACGCGGCGGCCGCGTGCGGCTGCCCCGGCGGCAGCGCCGCTTCCAGCTCGGTCGCCAGCGCGGCCAGGCGCTCGCGCGCGGCCGCGGGCGCCACGTGCTCGTCCCAGTCGGCCTGCTCGCGCGGGTAGTCCTCGCCGTAGAAGAAGCCCACGCGCTCGGGCAGCGTCACCAGGCTGCTGAAACGGTTGCCCAGGGTGGCCAGCACGCGCCCCAGGTAGGCGTCTGCGCTGTCGGCGCCCGCCACCAGCCACGCCGGGTCCCAGGCCCAGCCGCGGGCGGCGATGATGGGCCGCGCCAGCTCCAGCCGCTGCGCCGGCGAGAGGCGCTTGATGTGCTCGCCGTTGATGTGCGCCAGCTTGTCGTAGTCGAAGGCGGCCGGCGCGCTGTTGATCTTCTTGAGGCTGAACTTCTTGACCAGCGCCGCGGTCTCCAGCACCTCGTCGCCGCCGGCGCCGATCGACCAGCCCAGCAGCGCCAGGTAGTTGACCATCGCCGCCGGCAGGATGCCCATCTTCGAGAACTCCTCGACGCTGGTCGCGCCGTGCCGCTTGCTCAGGCGCTTGCGGTCCGGGCCCAGGATCATCGGCAGGTGCCCGAACTTGGGCGGCGTCCACCCGAAGGCGTCGTAGATCAGGATCTGGAACGGCGTGTTGCTGACGTGGTCGTCACCGCGCAGCACGTGCGTGATGCCCATCAGGTGGTCGTCCACCACGCAGGCGAACTGGTAGGTGGGAAACCCGTCGGCCTTGACGATCACGCGGTCCACCAGAACCGAGTTCTGGAACTCGCGCTTGCCCACCACCAGGTCGTACCAGAAGGTGACGCCCTCGGCCGGCGTGTGCAGGCGCCAGGCGTGCGGCGTGCCGGCGGCGGCCAGCGCCGCGGACTCGCCCGCCGGCAGCGCGCGGCACTTCCCGTCGTACCCCTCCCACTGCCCGCCGGCCTCGGTGACGGCCTTCTCGCGGGCCTCCAGGTCGGCGCCGGTGCAGAAGCAGCGGTAGGCCTTGCCCAGGTCGGCCAGCTGCCGCAGGTGGTCGCGGTAGGTCTCCAGGCGCTCGGACTGCAGGTACGGGCCGCAGGGGCCGCCCTTGCCGGGGCCCTCGTCCCACTCGAGGCCCAGCCACTCCATGCCGCGCAGGATGGCCGCGTACGAGGCCTCGGTGCTCCGCTCCTGGTCGGTGTCCTCGATGCGCAGGATGAAGACGCCGTCCTGGCTGCGGGCGTAGAGCCAGTTGAACAGGGCGGTGCGCGCCCCGCCCACGTGCAGGTGGCCGGTGGGGCTGGGCGCGAAGCGGACACGCGGCGCGGCGGGCGCATTCATGGCGTCGTGGTTCCTCGTCGTTCGGTGGTGCCTAAGGCTGCCGGTGCGGGTGGGCGTTGAAGACCAGGCCCCCGGCCGGCTCGCCGCTGGCCAGCGGGTCCAGGTGGGCGGCCAGCCCCGCCAGGTCCTGACCGTACACGCTGCGCGCGGCCTGGTCGAGAGGGATTCCAGCCGCCGCCTGTCCCAGGAAGTCGCGCAGCGCGCGCATGCCGCCCTCGTACTCGACCAGCTGCCAGGTCATCAGGAAGGCGTTGTAGCAGGCCTTGCGGAACTGTTCGCGGTCGCGCCCCTGGTCCGGGTCCAGCGGCGCGGCCAGGATGGCGTCGATCTCGGCCGGCCCCATCAGCACCGGGCCCTTGGCGCGGAACTCGGCCATGTAGTCGGCCAGGTGGATGCCGTCCTCCCCCAGGTACTCGACCAGGCCCTGGTGCAGCCACGGGGGCAGCGGCTGCGGCAGGTTCTGCCGCAGGATCCAGTCGATGGCCAGCATGAAGGCCCCGTGCCCGTCCAGGGTGCGGGCCAACAGGACGGCGAACGGCTCGATCACCGCGCGGTTGCCGTCCAGCTGGTAGAGCCGCCACACGCCCTGCCCGGTCAGCTCCAGGTAGTGCGCCGACGTGTTCGGATTCTCGATGTGCAGCGTGTCGCGCGGCACGAGGCCCAGCAGGTTCCACATCCGCGCCCGCGCCCACTCCAGCAGCTCGACGCAGGGCAGCATGTCGCAGTCGGCGTAGCCCGGGTTGTGGCGCAGGACCCACGGCCCGTAGCGCTTGGTGTCCGGTTCGATGACCAGCCCCTCGCGCGGCACCGGCTGGCGGGCCTGGCACAGCGAGCCCGGCCCGACCGGCAACCCGTCCGGGCCGGTCTCCGGCGTCCACCCGCCCCAGTGGTACTCGTGCAGGTGGTCAGGAAAGCCCACCTGCCCGATCAGCCGCTCGGAAGCGCGCGGGTACGGCCCGTCCGGCGTCAGCGGCGGCAACTGGCTGGCGTGCAGCTGCGCCGACGCGCGCGGCGCCGCGCCCAGCAGGACGGCCGCCGCCACCGCGAGCGCCCCCAGCGCCGCCGCGCGGCCGCTACTTCTTCTGGCCACGCTCGAAGTCCTTCGCTTTCTGGTACCAGGTGATGGCTTCCTTCTTGTTGCCCAGCTTGTCCAGCGTCATGCCGATGTTGTTCATCACGGCGGCCGTCTTCTCCAGGTCCAGCGCCGTCTCGAAGCCCTCCAGCGCCTGGTCGTACTTGCCCAGGTAGAAGTAGGACAGCCCCTGGTTGTTGTGGGCCCGGTACGTGGGTCCCTCCAGCTTGAGCAGCCCGTCGAACGCCGCCACCGCCTCGGCGTACTTCTTGGCCTCCATGTACGCCAGCGCCAGGTTGTACTGGGCCTTGACGTACTTCGGGTCCAGCGCCAGGGCCTGTTCGTAGGCGGCGATCGCCTTGTCCGTGTTGCCGGCCTTCTGCGCCGCGGCGCCCAGCAGGAACGCCGTCTTGGCGTCGGGCTGCAGCAGGAGCGCCTGCTCGTACGGTTCCAGGGCCTGGGCGTGGCGGCCCGTCTCCTGCAGGCACTGCGCCAGCGCCAGCCAGGCCTGAGGCATCTCGGGACGCTCGCGCGTGACCCTCTGCAACGAGGGGATCGCGGCCAGCCATTTCTGGCCGCGCATCAGGCTGACCGCGTAGTTGTAGACCACCTCGGGCTTGGTGTCCGGCGTGACGCCGGCCCGCAGCCATTCGGCGGCCTTGTCGTCGTTGCCCAGGCGGATGTGCAGGTTGCCGATGGCCACGCGCAGGTCCTCGAGCTTCTCGATCTCCCAGGCCTTGCTGTAGGCGTCCAGCGCCTCCTGCAGGCGGTTCTCCTTCTCGTGGATCTTGCCGGTGGCGATCCAGGTGCCGGTCCACCCCGGGTGCTCGGCCTGCGCCTTCGCCGCCGCGGCGGCGGCCTCCTCCGCCCGCCCCAGCTTCAGGTACACGTCCACCAGACGCGGCAGCACGTCGGGGCGCGCCGGGGTCAGGCGGTAGGCTTCCTGGTAGAGCCCCACGGCCTCGGCGTCGAGACCCGACTGCTCCATCAGCTTGCCGTCGTCCACCAGCAGCGCCACGCGGTGGTTGACCACGGCGGAGGCCTCGCGCCAGCCGTCCTCGGCCTCGGGCTCCTCCTTGTCCTTCAGGCCGTCCAGGAACGCGCGGGCGGCCGGAGTCTGCTCGGCCAGCAGGTCGCGCGCGGCCTGCTCGTCCGCGGCCTCGGTCTCCAGCTCGTACAGCGCCTGCACGACGCGGAAGGTCTCCGCCACCGGCGGCTGCAGGGCGGCCAGCCCCTCGCGGTAGGTGCGGCGCGCCTCGTCCAGCTGGCCGGCCTTGCGCTGGGCCGAGCCGATCAGCCGCCAGTAGTCGCGCCCGCCGAACTGGTCGAGCTTGCGGTACTCGCCCAGCTCGATCACGGCCATCTCCGGCATGTCCAGGCGCGCGAACACCAGGCCCAGGTTGCGGTGGTAGTCGCCGTTGGCCTTGTCGCACTGGACGGCGCGGATGAAGGCGTCGCGGGCGGCAGGGAAGTCCTCCTTGCCGGCCAGGAGCACGCCCAGGTCGTTCCAGGAGCGGCCGTCGGCGGGGTTCTTCAGCAGCTTCGTGTTCAGGAGGGCGATCTTCTCGTCCACCGTCATCTGCTCGTCCACCTGCTCGTAGTGGAACGTGCGCGTGCCGTCCGGCAGGGTGTCGACGCGGGCGGGGCTCTGCGCGGCCGCGGGCGCCACGTTGGCGACCCACAGGGCGGCGACCCACAGGGCGGCCAGTGCTGCCAGTGGCAGTGCGGCCAGGCCGGCGCTGGCGGCGGTCGGCGACGAGTAGCGGCGACGCAAGGTCATGAACTGCCTCTGGGCCGCGTGCGCGGCCGGTCCGGACCCCGGCGCGGGATCCGCGGTCCAAGGGTTCTGTGGCAAGGGGGTCCGCCGCATGATAAGGACCCTCCCGCGGGCTGTCCAGCCCAGGCCCCGTATACACCGGGGCGGGCCGGAGATTCCCGGCCCCCGCCCCGCCGCCGCCTTGACGGCCCGCCGGAAAGCTGTTGCATTGGCGGCATGATACGCATTCGCATCCTGGGCGCCGGCGGCGCCGTGCCCACGCCCACCCATACGCCGGCCGCCTACTGGGTGACGGTGGACGGGACCAGCCTGCTGCTGGATCCCGGTCCCGGCGCGCTGGTGCGGTTGGTCCGCTGCGGCGACGCGCCCGGCGGCGTCGACGACATCGAGACGGTCCTGCTGTCACACCTGCACCCGGACCACAGCGGCGATCTGGTGGCCCTCCTGTTCGCCCTGCATTCGCCGCTGCCGGCCAGCACGGCGCCCCTGCGCCTGTACGGGCCGCCGGGCCTGGCCGCGCTGCTGGCGCGGCTGCGGGAGATCTACGGCTCGTGGCTCCAGCCGCGCCAGCGCCCGCTGGAAGTGACCGAGGTGCGGCCGGGCGCCGTCCTGACGGTGGGTGCGGGCGGCGCGCACGCCGAGCCGTTCGCCGTTTCGCACGCCCAGGACCGGCTCTCGGAGCTCGCCCTGGGCTGGCGGTTCAGCGACGCCGACGGCGCCGTCCTGGTCTATTCCGGCGACACGGAGGACTGCCCGGGCCTGCGCGAGGCGGCGCGCGGCTGCGACCTGCTGGTCCTGGAGTGCTCGACCACCGACGACTGGGACGTGCCCGGGCACCTGAACCCGGCGCAGGCCGGGGCGGTCTGCGCCGCGGCCGCGCCGCGCCGCGTCGTCCTGACCCACCAGTACCCGAACGCGGCCGCGCTGGATCTGGCGGCGCTGGTCGGGCGCCGGTATCCCGGGCCGGTGGAACAGGCGCGCGACGACGATGTATATGTAGTTTCCGCCCCGCCGCGAAAGGACCCCGCATGAACTTCCGCCCCGCCCGCCCGGCAAGGCGCCCGTCGGCCGTCGCCGCCGCGCTGCTGCTGGCCGGCCTGCTCGTCGCCGCCGGAGGCCTGGCCCAGTCCGCGGATGACCCGCCGCCGCCGCTGGAACCCCGCGGGCGGCTGCCGCAGCTGAAGCAGGACGCCCAGCCGCGGTTCGAGATGGTGCTGATCCACGGCCTGGGCGGCGCGGCCAGGGAATGGGACGGCCTGGTCCCCTACCTGCTGGGCACGTTCAAGGTGGGGCAGTTCGAGCTGGCCGGGCACGGGCAGACCCAGCCGGTGCCGGACCCGACCGTGGAGTCGGAGGCAAAGCGCCTGGGCGAGTTCCTGCGCCAAAGCGGCCTGTCCTACCCCACCCTGGTCGGCCACGGGCTGGGCGGGATGGTGGCCCTGCAGTACGCGCTGGACCACCCGGGCGAGGTCCACCGCCTGATCCTGATCGACACCGCGCCGCGCCAGCTGGCGAACGACGAGCAGAAGCTGGACGTGGGCCGCCGGCTGATGGAGGACTACGACCGCTTCGTCGGCGAGCGGTACTCGCTGATGAGCCCCGACGATGAGATCTCTCAGCACATCCTGGACATGGCCCTGCGCACGCACGCGCCGACGTTCGTCTCGCTGCTGCTGTCCAGCTTCGACTTCGACCTGACCGGGCGCCTGCGGACGCTGTCGGTGCCCCTGCTGGTGATCGGCAGCGAGCTGATGTTCCCGGACCCGGAGCAGACGCAGGCGATGCTGGCCGCCTACGGCTTCGACCAGGCGCGCTCGCTGAGCTTCAAGCGGTTCGGGAAGACCGGCCACTACATCATGCTGGAGCAGCCGGTAATGCTGGCGAGCGTGCTGATGGCGTACGGCGTGACGGCCGGCTACCAGTTCCAGGAGTAGTCCGCCCCCTCGCGAAGGAGCGGGCGGGGGCGGGCCGTCAGGCGCCCAGCAGCGCCAGGTCGGCGTCGACCATCATGCGCACGAGCTCCGGAAAGGTGACGGTCGGCGCCCAGCCCAGGACGCGCCGCGCCTTCGCGGCGTCGCCGCGCAGGTGGTCCACCTCGGCCGGCCGCAGGAAGCGCTCGTCCTGCCTGACGTACCGCTCCCATTCCAGCCCGGCGTGCGCAAACGCGATCTCCACGAACTCCCGCACCGAGTGGTTCTCGCCCGTGGCCACGACGAAGTCGTCGGGCTGGTCGTGCTGCATCATCAGCCACATCGCCCGCACGTAGTCGCCCGCGTAGCCCCAGTCGCGCTGGGCGTCGAGGTTGCCGAGCAGCAGCTCGCGGGCGCGGCCCGTCTTGATGGCCGCCACGCCGTGCGAGATTTTTCGCGTGACGAACTCGAGCCCGCGCCGGGGGCTCTCGTGGTTGAAGAGGATGCCCGAGACGGCGAACAGGCCGTAGCTCTCGCGGTAGTTGACGGTGATGTGGTGGCCGTAGGTCTTGGCCACCGCGTAGGGGCTGCGGGGATGGAACGGGGTCAGCTCGTTCTGCGGCTCCTCGCGCACCTTGCCGAACATCTCGCTGCTGCTGGCCTGGTAGAAGCGGGCCTTCGGCGCCACCTGCCGCATGGCCTCCAGCACCCGCGAGACGCCCAGCCCGGTGAACTGACCGGTCAGGGTGGGCTGGGCCCAGCTGGTGGGCACGAACGACTGGGCGGCCAGGTTGTAGATCTCGTCCGGGGCGGCCGCCTCCACGGCCTTCGTCAGCGAGGCCTGGTCCAGCAGGTCGGCCTGCAGGAACGTGACGCGGTCCTTGATGTGGTCGATGCGCTCGGACGTCTCGGTGCTGGAGCGGCGGACCATCCCCCAGACCTCGTAGCCCTGCTCCAGCAGCAGCTCCGCCAGATACGACCCGTCCTGGCCGGTGATACCGGTGATCAGCGCTCTTTTGGCCATGATTTCTCCAGCTCCGCGGGCCGTTGGGGGACCGTTCCGCTCCCCATCTTACACCGCCGGTAGCGGCTGGACAAGTTCGCCGGTCGGCTCCACCTTGTGGAGGTCTGAAACGACCCGTTCCCACCCGGAGGGACCCCCATGTCGATCGTGCTGGACGGCCATCATCTGACCATCGAGAACCTCTCCCGCATCGCCCGCGACGGCGAGACCGTGGAGCTGGCGCCCGCGGCGCTCGAGCGCATCCGGACGTGCCGCGCGCTGGTCGAGCGCAAGATCGAGGCGCACGAGGTCATGTACGGCATCAACACGGGCATCGGCGAGTTCAGCGAGATCATCCTCAACGACGAGCAGGTGCGCGATTTTCAGCGCTACCTGATCTACAACCACGCCGCCGGCATCGGCGAGCCCGCGCCCGTCGCCTACGTGCGCGGCGCCATGGCCGGCCGCGTCAACGTGCACGCGCATGGCCGCTCCGGCTGCCGCCCGGAGATCACGCTCTGCCTGGTCGAGATGCTCAACCGCGGCGTGACGCCGTACGTCTGCCAGAAGGGCTCGGTCGGCGCCTGCGGCGACCTGGCGCCGATGTCGCAGATCGCGCTGCTGCTGATGGGCGAGGGCCAGGCCTGGTACCAGGGCGAGCTGCTGCCGGGCGCCGAGGCGCTGCGGCGCGCGGGCATCGCCGTGCCCGGCCTGGAGGCGCGCGACGGCCTGGCCACCATCAACGGCTCCAACCTGCTGACGGCGATGAGCGCGCTGCACATCCACGACATGGAGCGCTGGCTGAAGCAGGCGGAGATCGCCGCGGCGATGTCGCTGGAGGCCCTGCTGGCCAACCTGAAGCCGTACCAGGCGCCGCTGCACGCGGTGCGCGGGTTCCGCGGCGCCATGCGCAGCGCGGCGGCCATCCGCCGCTGCATGGAGGGCAGCGACCTGGCCAGCGGCAAGGTCAAGACCCGCGTCCAGGACGCCTACTCGATGCGCTCCACGCCGCAGGTGATCGGCGCCGCGCACGACGCCGTGGCCTACGCCCGCAGCCAGGTCGAGATCGAGCTGAACGGCGTCGGCGACAATCCCATCTTCTTCCCCGAGACCGGCGTCACGCAGACCGGCGCCAACTTCCAGGGCTCTCCCGTCTCGCTGCCGATGGAGATGGCCGGCCAGGCGATCACGATGGTCAGCGTGCTGTCGGAACGCCGGCTGAACCGCCTGCTGAACCCGGCGCTCAGCGCCGGCCTGCCGGACTTCCTGACCAAGGGCGCCGGCATGTTCAGCGGCATGATGCTCAGCCAGTACACCGCCGACAGCCTCATCGTCGAGCAGCGGATGCTCTGCACGCCGGCCTCGGTGGCGTCCATCCCGGCCGCCGCCGACCAGGAGGACTTCGTCTCCATGGGCATGAACACGGCGCTCAAGAACGCGCAGATCCTGGAGAACGCCTGCGGCGTGCTGGGCATCGAGATGATGGCGGCCGCGCAGGCGCTGGACCTGCGCGCGTTCACGCCCGGGCGCGGCACCGCGGCGGCGAAGGCCTGCGTGCGCGGGACGGTGGAGTTCCTGGACGTGGACCGGCCGCTGAACCCCGACCACACGGCGATGCGCGAACTGGTGCGCTCGAACCGGGTGCTGGCGGCGGTGGAGCAGGTGGTCGGCGATCTGGCGGTGTACGAGGAGTAGTCCGTCCGGGTCCGGGACAGGCGCCCGGGCGGCCCGGCGAATCAGGCTTCGGCAGCGGCGGCGTCGGGGGCACCCGGCGCCGCCGTGCTGCAGGGGACCGGCCGCCCGAACAGGTAGCCCTGGCCGAAGCGCACCCCCATGTCGGACAGGACCCGGAAGTCGTCGGTCGTCTCGATGCCCTCGGCCACGACCTCGGCCTCCAGCACGTCCGCCACGCGCAGCAGCCGCGAGAGAGCGCGCCGCATCTCCGGGTCCACGGCCAGCCCCCGCACCAGCCGCTTGTCGATCTTGACCACCTGCGGGTGCAGCATGATCAGGCCCTCGAGGCAGCTGTTGCCGAAGCCGACGTCGTCGATGGCGATGCGCACGCCGGCCTGCTGCAGCGCGCGGACGTGCGGCACCAGCACCGAGGGGTCCCCCAGCAGCTGCTGCTCGCTGATCTCCAGGCAGCAGGAGACGTCGTCGCGGTCGTCGGTCAGCGCGCGGACCAGCTCCGGCGCCGGCGTCTGCAGCAGAGTGGCCGGCATGATGTTCACGTGGTAGTCGGGGCGCGGACCCAGGCGCCGCCCGTGCGCCGCGCACAGGCGCAGGCAGCGCAGGTCGACCGCCGCCAGGATGTCGTTCTCCTGGCAGAAGCGGAACAGGTTGTCCGGCCGGCGCAACGGGCCCTCGGGTCCGCGCACCAGCATCTCGCGCGAGACGATGCGGCCGTCGTCGAGGTTGACGATCGGCTGGCTGGCCGCCTGCAGCACGTCCTGCTCGAGCAGGGCGCGCACCATGTGCGGGCCGGCCAGCGCCGGCAGCACCGGCCCCCCGGGCTCCACCGCGGCGGCGTGGGAGACGCGGTTCTTGCCGCCCAGCTTGCCCTGCTGGAGCACGAAGTGGGCGCGCGCCATGACCTCGTCCCAGGACAGGTCGGCGTCGGCCACCGTCGTCAGCGACAGGCTGGCCGTGGTCTGCAGGGACTGGCCGCCGGCGGTGATCACGTCGCGGCCCACCGCCAGCCTGATCTTCTCGGCCACCACCTCGGCCTCGCCCGGCGCGGCGTCCGGCAGCAGCACGACGAAGCGGTCGGTGCCGCAGCGGCCCACCTTGTCCTGCTCGCGGACCGACTCGCGGATGCGCCGCGCGGCCCCGACCAGGACCAGGTCGCCGACGCCGTGCCCGAGCGTCGCGTTGAGCCGGGAGAAGTCGTCGAGGTCGACCAGCAGCACGGTCAGCTCGCGCCCCGTCCGGCGGGCGCCGGCCAGCTCCGCGCGCAGGGCGCGCTCCATCCCCTTGCGGTTGAGCAGCCCGGTCAGCCCGTCCATGTGGACCAGCCAGTCCAGGCGCGCGGTCACCTCGGCCAGCTCGCGCGCGATGGCCGCCTCGCGCAGGCAGAAGTCGATGGTCCGCAGCCAGGCCGGCAGGTCGGCCTCGTCCAGGGGCAGGCTCTCGCGGGCCCCGGCCGCGCGGACGGCGGCGGTCGCCGCGGCGTCCGGCGAGACCATGAGCGCCAGCTGCGGCGTCTCCGGCCGCGCCGCGCCCAGCTGCTGCACGGCGCGGACCTGGTCGACGTCCGCGGGCTCGGGCCCGACCAGGACCAGGTCGACGTCGTCGATCTGCAGGCAGGTCAGCGCGTCGGCCAGGTGGGTGAAATGGGCCACGCGGTGGCGGGTCTGGTCCGCCGGCTCGAGCAGCGCGCGGACGCGCCGGGCCAGCGCCGGGTCGCGGTGCAGCAGCAGCAGGCGGCGGAGGGGGGCCTCGACGGGCATGCGGGTGTCCGGGTTCCTTCCCTGGCGCGGCCGCGTCCGTGCGGCCGCCCCCCGACGCTACACCGCGACCGGCGGGCTGGCAAGCCCGGACCTGCCGCGGGCGTCCTTCGGGTCGGGGCTCAGCCCAGGTCCCGGATGATCCCCACGGCGCCGTCGGCGTCGCTCATCACGTAGAAGTGCACGCACTCGACGCCCTCGGCCAGCAGGCCCTCGACCTGCCGGCGGCCCCAGGCCCGGCCGATCTCCCTGACGTGCTTCGGCGACTCGTGGATCTCGTCGACCAGCGCGTCGGGGATCGTGACGTGGAAGTGCTTGGGCAGGGAACTGAGCTGCCGCACGCTGTCGATCAGCTTGATGCCGGGGATGATCGGCACCGTGATCCCCGCCTCCCGGCAGCGGCGCCGGTACTCCAGGAAGTACTCGTTGTCGAAGAACATCTGCGAGACGACGTAGTCGGCCCCGGCCTCGACCTTGGCCTTCAGGCGCGCGATGTCAGTCTTGAAGTTGGGCGCCTCGACGTGCTTCTCGGGATAGCCGCCCACCCCGACGCAGAAGTTGATGGGCTGGGTGTTGGCCAGGTCGTCCAGGAAGCGGGCCTCGCGCAGGTCCACCAGCTGCTTGACCAGGTCGATGGCGTAGAGGTTCCGGGTGCGCCCCTCGCGGATGACCTTGTTGTAGTTCGACTCGTCGCCGCGGATGGCCAGGACGTTCTCGATGCCCAGGTAGTTCAGCTCGATGACCGCGTCCTCGGTCTCCTCGCGCGTGAACCCGGTGCACAGCAGGTGCGGCACGGTGTCGATGCGGTAGCGGTTCTGGATGATGCCGCAGATCGAGATCGTGCCCGGCCGCTTCTTGCGCACCCGCCGGCGGATGGTGCCGTCCGCCCGCTCCTCGTAGATCGCCTCCGCCGAGTGGCTGGTGACGTCGATGAACGGCGGCGCAACCGGCACCAACTGGTCCATGATCTGGATGATCTCGCCGACGTTCTGGCCGCGCGGCGGCGGGATGATCTCGAAGCTGAACAGGGTCCGCCGGGCCTTGGCCAGGTGTTCGGTCACGCGCATCGATCACTCGCTTCGCCAGGGACTGCCTCGGCGCGCGGCCGCCCGCGCGCCCATGGTTCCGGGTCTCGTCAATCCAGGTTCGCCGCCAGCCAGGCGGCCGCCTCGTCCACGGTCAGCCCGGCGCGGGCCGCGTAGTCCGCGACCTGATCGCGCCCGAGGCGGCCGACGCCGAAATAGCGCGCCTCCGGGTGCCCGAAGTACCAGCCCGCCACGGAGGCGGCCGGGTCGATGGCGCACGACTCGGTCAGGGCGCAGCCGGTGGCCTCGCCGGCGTCCAGCAGCGCGAACAGCGCCCGCTTGGCGACGTGGTCGGGGCACGCCGGGTATCCCGGCGCGGGGCGGATGCCGCGGTACTGCTCGGCGATGAGGCCCTCGTTGTCAAGCGCTTCGTCCGGCGCGTAGCCCCACCACTCGCGCCGCAACCGCAGGTGCAGGTGCTCGGCGAAGGCCTCGGCCAGGCGGTCGGCCACGGATTTCAGCAGGATGGCGCGGTAGTCGTCGCCGTCCGCCTCGTAGCGGCGCACCAGGTCGGCCACGCCCAGCCCGGCCGTGACCACGAAGGCGCCCGCCCAGTCGGGGGCGCCGCCGCGGGGCGCCACGAAATCGACCAGGCAGCGGTTGGGCGCGCCGGCGGCGCTGCGGCGCTGCTGGCGCAGGAAGGGCACGCGCGCCCGCTCGACCGTCCGCGACTCGTCGGTATAGAACACCAGGTCGTCGCCGTCGGCCGCCGCCGGCAGCAGCCCCCAGACGCCGCGGGCGCGCAGGGCGCCGGCGCCCAGGACCTCGTCCAGCATGGCCTGCGCGTCACCGAACAGGCGGCGCGCCTCGGCGCCCAGCCGCGCGTCGTCGAGCACGCGCGGGTACTTCCCGGGCAGGCGCCAGGTCTGGAAGAACGGCGTCCAGTCGATCAGCGCGCGCAGCGCGTCCAGGTCCGGATCGTCCACGGCGTGGACGCCGGTCAGGCGCGGCGTCTCGGGGCGGTGCGCGGACCAGTCCGGGCGGAAGGCGTTCGCGCGCGCTTCGGCCAGCGGCAACAGCTCGCGCGCCTCGTCCTTCTCGCCGCGGTCCCGGCGCACCTTGGCGTACTCCTGCCGCACGGCCGCCAGCGTCTCCTGGCGCGTCCGCTCGCTGACCAGGCTGCCGACGACGCCCACCGCGCGCGAGGCGTCAGGCACGTAGACGACGCCGGGCGCGTAGTGGGGGTCGATCTTGACCGCCGTGTGCACGCGGCTGGTGGTGGCGCCGCCGATCAGGAGCGGCAGCTGCAGGCCCTCGCGCGTCATCTCCTTGGCGACGTGGACCATCTCGCCCAACGAGGGGGTGATCAGGCCGCTGAGGCCGATGATGTCGACCTGCCGCTCGCGCGCGACCTGGATGATGCGCTCGGCGGACACCATGACGCCCAGGTCGATGATCTCGTAGTTGTTGCAGCCCAGCACGACGCCGACGATGTTCTTGCCGATGTCGTGGACGTCGCCCTTGACCGTGGCCAGCAGCACGCGGCCGTTGTTGGTCGTGCCGTTGACCTTGGCCGCCTGCAGGTACGGGTCCAGCACGGCCACGGCGCGCTTCATGACGCGGGCCGAGCGGATCACCTGCGGCAGGAACATCTTCCCGGCCCCGAACAACTCGCCGACGCGGTTCATGCCCGCCATCAGCGGGCCCTCGATCACCTCCAGCGGCTGTCCCAGTTCCCGCAGCGCCTCCAGCGTGTCCGATTCGACGAACTCGGCGTCGCCGCTCAGCAGCGCGTGCGCCAGACGTTCGGCCACCGGCAGCGCGCGCCAGGCCGCCGCCTCGTGCAGGTGGGGCGCGGCCTCGGCCGTCGCCGCGGCCACGGCCAGCAGGCGCTCGGCGGCGTCCGGCCGTCGCGCCAGGATCGCGTCCTCCACCGCCTCGAGCAGGCCGGGCTCGATGTCCTCGTACACCGCCAGCTGGCCGGCGTTGACGATGCCCATGTCCAGGCCGGCCGCGATGGCGTGGTAGAGGAAGACCGAGTGCATCGCCTCGCGCACCGGGTCGTTGCCGCGGAAGGCGAAGCTCAGGTTGCTGATGCCGCCGCTGAGGCGGGCGCCCGGCATCGTCGCCTTGATCTGCCGGCAGGCCTCGATGAAGTCCACCGCGTAGCGATCGTGCTCCGGCAGGCCGGTGGCCACGGCGAACACGTTCGGGTCGAAGATGACGTCCTCGGGCGGGAAGCCGACCTCGCCCGTGAGGATGTCCCAGGCGCGGCGGCAGATCGCCACCCGGCGCTCGAGCGTGTCGGCCTGGCCCTGCTCGTCGAAGGCCATGACGACCGTGGCCGCGCCGTAACGGCGCACCAACCGGGCGCGGCGCCGGAACTCGTCCTCGCCGTCCTTGAGGCTGAGCGAGTTGACCACGCCCTTGCCCTGCAGGCAACGCAAGCCCGCCTCGATGGCGGCGAAGTCGCTGCTGTCGACCATCACCGGCACGCGCGAGATCTCCGGATCCGAGGCGACCATGTTCAGGAACGAGGTCATGGCCGCCGGCGCGTCCAGCATCGCGTCGTCCATGTTGACGTCGATCATCTGGGCGCCGCCCTGGACCTGCTGCCGGGCCACCTCGAGCGCCTCCTCGTGGCGGCCGTCGCGGATCAGGCGCGCGAACTTCTTGCTGCCGGCCACGTTCGTGCGCTCGCCGATGTTGACGAACAGGGAGTTCTCGTCCAGGCGCAGCGCCTCCAGGCCCGCCAGGAACGTGCCCCGGCGCGGCTCCGGCACGCGCCGCGGCGGCAGGCCGCGCAGCGCCTCGCTGATCGCCCTCGTGTAGGCGGGCGTCGTGCCGCAGCACGAGCCGACGATGTTCACCAGGCCGTCGCGCGCGAACCCGGCCAGCACGGCCGCCATCTGCTCGGGGGTCTCGTCGTAGCCGCCCAGCTCGTTGGGCAGTCCGGCGTTCGGGTGCACCGAGACCAGCGTGTCGGCCAGCTCGGCCACCTCGGCCAGGAACGGCCGCAGGGCCGTGGCGCCGAGGGCGCAATTCAGCCCGAAGGCCGCCGCCTCGGCGTGGCGCAGGGAGATCCAGAACGCCTCGGCGGTCTGTCCGGTGAGAGTGCGGCCGCTGGTGTCGACGATGGTGCCGGAGATCCAGACCGGGACCTCGGGCGTGCCGCGGCGCTCGAGCAGTTCGCGCACCGCGAAGACGGCCGCCTTCGAGTTCAGCGGGTCGAAGATCGTCTCGATCAGCAGCAGGTCGGCGCCGCCGTCGAGCAGCGCCTCGGCCTCCTCCGCGTACGAGGCGACCAGTTCCATGAACGTGATGTTGCGCAGGCCCGGGTCGTTGACGTCCGGCGAGATGGAGCACGTGCGGTTGGTCGGCGCGAGCGAGCCGGCGACGAAACGCGGGCGGTCCGGGTCGCGGCGCGTGTACTCGTCGGCCGCCTCGCGAGCCAGGCGCGCCGAAGCCACGTTGATGTCGCGCACCAGGTGCGCGGTGCCGTAGTCCGACTGCGAGATCGACGTGCCGTTGAAGGTGTTGGTCGTGATGATGTCGGCGCCGGCCTCGAGGTAGCCGCGGTAGATCTCGGTGATCACCTGCGGCTGGGTCAGGTTCAGGATGTCGTTGTTGCCCTTGAGGTCGCGCGGGTGGTCGCGCAGCGGCGCGCCGCGGAAGGCAGCCTCGTCCAGGCGGTAGGTCTGGATCATGGTGCCCATGGCGCCGTCCAGGACCAGGATCCGGTCGGCGGCCAGGCGGCCCAGCAGCTGTCGCGTCAGTCGGCTCATCGTTCGCGCGTCCTTCGGGTTCGCCCGGCAGGCGGGCGCCGGCCCGGGACCGGCTGTGCGCCGGCCCGCGGGTGCGGATCAGGGCTGAGGATAATGGTGATCGGCACCTTTGGCGACCGGTGGAGGCCAGATTGACGCCGGAGAAAGCGGCGCCCCGCGCCCGGGGGGAGAGGGCGCGGGGCGTCGGGTGCGACCCCGAAGGCCGCCTGAGCTAGCGGTAGGCGATCGCGGCGCGCTCCCAGTGGCCCGGCACCCAGACCCGGTTGCCGCGGCCGCGGCCGGCGGAGGTGCGCTCGTAGTGGCCGGCCACCCAGGTCAGCCCGCGGTGCTCGCGGCAGCCGCCGACCTCGACGATCCGGCAGGCGCCGCAGCGCTCGGAGTGCTCGCAGGCGGCGAAGCCGGCGCGGTCGTAGCGGCGGTCGCGGCGCTCATGACGGCCCCGGCGTTCGCACTTGTCGCAGCGGCCGTCGTAGTCGCGGTCATGCCGGCCGCAGCGGTCGACGACGCGCACCAGGCAGCCCGGGCGCTCGGGGCCGCAGACCGGGCGGCCGACCAGGACGCGCGCCGCCAGCGGCTCCAGGTAGACGTCAGCGGTCGCGTCGCAGCCGGGGCCGTGGTCGCGGTAATCGACGGCCACCCCGCCGATCTCCGCGCGGACGCGGACGGTGGCCTCGGCGCGCGCCGGCAGCAGCCAGGCCAGCAGGGCCAGGGCAGCCGGGAAGTACAGGGCGGCCCGCAGCAGGGACCGGGGGGCGATGACGCTGGTCTTCATGGCTGGTCCTTTCGTCTCGGGGTTCGGGGCTCGCTCGCTGACTCGGTTCGTGCTCGACCTATTGCACGGACGGTGCCGCAGGCAGGACGGGACCCTGGGCGAACCTGCTCCAGTTCAATTAATTGCCATACAATGCTTTACGCGAACCCCAACGCGGAGCCGACCCGCCGCGCCCCGTTCGCGGGCGTACACGGGGCCGCCCGCATGGCCGCGCCCGGAGTCCCACTGTCCTGATCCGGGGACACCCGGCGCCGAGAGCCTTGGCTTGGCCGGTGGCCCGGCCTCTGGTATAAAGTAATCCAGCCCCGACCCCGCCGCGAACCGCGGCCGGCGCCATCCCCCACTCCCGCAAAGAAGGACCCGCAATGCCCCGCAAAGCCCCGTTGCTGACGCTGGCGATCCTCTGCCTCTGCGCGCTCGCGACCGGCGCCGCCGAGGCCGCCCCGCAGGCCAAGGACAAAGCCGCCAAGGACGCCGCCCCCTGGAGCAGCGGCGACCTCGGCGCCCTGAAGTGGCGCGGCCTGGGCCCGGCGCTCGCTTCCGGCCGCATCGGCGACTTCGCCGTCGACCCGCGCGACAAGGCGCACTACTACGTCGCGGTCGCCTCCGGCGGCGTGTGGGAGACGAAGAACGCCGGCATCACGTTCGAGCCGATCTTCGACGACCAGGGTAGCTATTCGATCGGCTGCGTGACCGTGGCCCCGAGCCGGCCGGGCACCGTCTGGGTGGGCACCGGCGAGAACAACAGCCAGCGCAGCGTTTCCTACGGCGACGGCGTCTATCGCTCGCTGGACGGCGGGCGCAGCTGGCAGAACATGGGGCTGAAGCGGTCGCTCCACATCGGGAAGATCATCGTCCACCCGACCGAGCCCGATGTGGTCTACGTGGCGGCGATGGGGCCGCTGTGGGGGCCCGGCGGCGACCGCGGCCTCTACAAGTCCGCCGACAACGGCGCCACCTGGCAGCAGGTGCTGGCCATCGACGAGAACACCGGCGTGGTCGACGTCGTGATGGACCCCCGCGATCCGGACGTGCTCTACGCGGCCAGCTACCAGCGCCGGCGGCACGTCTGGACCCTGATCAACGGCGGCCCCGGGTCCGGCATCCACAAGACGACCGACGGCGGCAGGACCTGGACGAAGCTGACGAACGGCCTGCCGGGCGTGGACCTCGGACGCATCGGCCTGGCGCTGGCCGGCCCGAATCCCGACGTGGTCTACGCGATCGTCGAGGCGGCCCAGGACAAGGGCGGGTTCTTCCGCTCGCTGGACGGCGGCCTCAACTGGGAGAAGCGCGACGACTACATGTCCGCCAGCCCCCAGTACTACAACGAGATCGTCGCCGACCCGAAGGACGCCGACCGCGTCTACAGCATGGACACGTTCATGATGGTGACGGAGGACGGCGGCAAGGAGTGGCAGCGTGTCGGCTGGGAGGCCAAGCACGTCGACGAGCACGCGCTGTGGATCGACCCCGACGACACGCGCCACATGCTGACCGGCAACGACGGCGGCGTCTACGAGACCTGGGACCGCGGCGCGAACTGGAAGTTCATGGCCAATCTTCCCGTCACGCAGTTCTACCGCGTGGCCGTGGACAACGCCGAGCCGTTCTACAACGTCTATGGCGGCACCCAGGACAACAACACGCAGGGCGGGCCGTCACGGACGCATTTCGTGCACGGCATCAGCAACCGCGAGTGGTTCATGCTCATCGGCGGGGACGGCTTCGAGCCGGCGCCCGACCCGACGAACCCGGACATCGTCTACTGCCAGTCGCAGTACGGCGGCCTGTGCCGCTTCGACCGCCGCAGCGGCGAGGCGCTGGACATCCAGCCGCAGCCTGCCGAGGGCGAGGCCCTGCGCTGGAACTGGGACAGCCCGCTGATCATCAGCCCGCACGACCCGCGGCGCCTGTACTTCGCCTGCCAGAAGGTGTTCCGCTCGGACGACCGCGGCAGCGGCTGGAAGCCCGTGAGCGGCGACCTGACCCGCCAGCTCGACCGCAACCGCCTCGAGGTGATGGGCCGCGTCTGGGGCGTGGACGCGGTGGCGAAGAACAACTCGACCAGCTTCTACGGCAACATCGTCTCGCTGGCCGAGTCGCCGCAGAAGGAAGGGCTGCTGCTGGCCGGCACCGACGACGGCCTGATCCAGGTGACGACCGACGGCGGGGCCACCTGGACGCGCATCGACGGCATCAAAGGCGTGCCCGAGGGCAGCTACGTCAGCGACCTCGAGCCCTCGCCCTTCGACCAGAACGTCGTCTACGCCGCGTTCGAGAACCACAAGCGCGACGACTTCAAGCCCTACGTGCTGCGGAGCGACGACCTGGGCCGCACCTGGAAGTCGATCAGCGGCAACCTGCCCGCCAACGGCCCGGTGCTGACCATCGCCCTGGACCACGTGGATCCCGAGCTGGTGTTCGTGGGCACCGAGTTCGGCGTCTTCTTCACGCGCGACGGCGGCGCGCACTGGACGCAGCTGAAGGCGGGAATCCCGACCATCGCCTGCCGCGACCTGGAGATCCAGAGGCGCGAGAACGACCTGGTCGTGGCCACCTTCGGACGCGGTTTCTACGTGCTGGACGACTACACGCCGCTGCGGGGCCTGGAGCCGGCGACGCTGCGGCAGCCGGCGACGATCTTCCCGGTCAAGACGGCGAAGATCCACTCGTTCACCTCCCAGCTGGGCTACCGCGGGCGCGGCTTCCAGGGCGCGGACTTCTACGCCGCGCCCAACCCGCCGTACGGGGCCGTGATCACCTACAACCTGGCCGAAGGCGCGCAGACGCTGGCGGAGCGGCGGCGCGCGGCCGAGAAGGAGAAGTTCGAGGCGGGCCAGCCGGTGTACTACCCGAGCTGGGACGAACTGCGCGCCGAGGATCGCGAGGTGGAGCCGGAACTGCTGCTGACGATCCGCGACGCGGACGGGCGCGTGGTGCGGCGGCTGACCGGCCCGGGCGGCAAGGGCCTGCAGCGCGTGGCCTGGGACCTGCGCTATCCCTACCCGGGCCCGGTGAGCCTGGGCGGCGGCGGGCCGCGCTCGCCGTGGGCCGGCGAGGACCACGGACCGCAGGCGCCCCCGGGCACGTACTCGGTGAGCCTTTCGCGGCGCGTGCGCGGCGTCGAGACGGCGCTGGCCGGCCCCGTCAGCTTCGACGTCGAGCTGCTGGGCGTGCACTCGACTCCGGATCCCGACGCGGCGGGCACCCAGGCCTTCGCGCGCGAGGCGGCGGAGCTGTACCGCGCGGTGCAGGGCGCCGGCCGCGTGCACTCGGACGCCGTCGAGAAGGTCGGCTACCTGCGCGAAGCGGTGAAGCTGGCGCCGAAGGCGGACCGCGCGCTGCTTGACCGCATCGACGCGCTGGCGACGAAGCTGGCCGACCTGGGCGTGGCGCTGCGCGGCGACGACACCGTCGCCCGCCGCCAGGAGCCGACGACGCCGGGCCTCAGCGACCGCGTGGGCCAGGTCGTCTCCGGCCTGGACGGCAACCTCTCGGGCGCCACGACGACGATGCGCGAGAGCCTGGCGGTCGCCGCGAAGCAGTTCGGGCCGGTGCTGGCCGGGCTCGAGGCGGCGACGGCGGAGATCCGCGCGCTGGAGGCCGAGCTGGAGAAGGCGAAGGCGCCGCACACGCCCGGCCGGCTGCCGGCCTGGGACGGTCGGTAGGGTCCGGTCCGCAGTCCGGAGCGTGAAGACGGGCCGCGCCGGCGGCCCGTCTTCGCGTCTTCGCGACGGCGCCGTCTTCAGCTACGCCGGCGGCCGGCCGCCCATGCGGTAGGGCAACCGCAGCTTGTTGAGTCCGTTGAGGGCCGCCACGCGGTAGCACTCCGCCAGCGTCGGGTAGTTGAAAGCGCTCTCGACGAAGTAGTCCACGGTGCCGCCCAGCGAGATGACGGCCTGGCCGATGTGGATCAGCTCGGAGGCGCTGGTCCCGATGATGTGCACGCCCAGCAGCGCGTGCGTCTGCGGATGGAAGATGAGCTTCAGCAGGCCGACGTCGTCGCCGAGCAGCTGTCCGCGCGCGGTCTCGGTGTAGCGGGCGCTGCCGGTCTCGTAGGGGACTCCCTGCTCGGTCAGCTGCTCCTCGCTGCGGCCGACGGTGCTGATCTCGGGGATCGAATAGATGCCGATGGGGAAGTCGCGGCTGCGGTCCTGGGTCTCGACGCCGAACATGTGGCAGACCGCGGTGCGGCCCTGGTTCATCGAGGTCGAAGCCAGGGCGGGGAAGCCGATGACGTCGCCCACCGCGTAGATGTCGGGGTTGGCCGTCCGGTAGTGCTCGTCCACGCGCAGGCGATCCCGTTCGTCGGCCTCGAGGCCGACCGCCGCCAGGTTCAGGCGCGCGGTGGCGCCATGGCGGCCGAGGCACCACAGCACGGCCTGGGCGCGCAGCAGCTTGCCCGAGCGCAGGCTCACCTCGACGGCGGCCGAATCCGCCTCGGCGCCGGCCACGCGGTGCACGCCGGTGACCTCCTCGCCCAGGCGCAACGTCAGGCCGCGGGAGCGCAGGTGATACTGCAGGGCCTCGCCGATCTGCAGGTCCAGGAAGCCGAGCACGCGCGGGCCGCGCTCGACCAGCGTCACGCGCACGCCCAGGCGCGCGAACATCGAGGCGAACTCGGTGCCGATGACGCCGCCGCCGCAGACGATCAGCGTCTCGGGCAGGCAGGGCAGGCGCAAGAGGTCGTCCGAGGTCAGCACGCACATGTCGTCGAAGGGCACCGAAGCCGGCCGCGTCGGTTCCGAACCGGTGGCGACCAGGAAGCGGTCGGCGGTCAGGGCGGTCTCGCGCTCGGCGCCGCGCACCAGCAGGCCCTTGCCGCCGGTGAACGAGGCCTCGCCGGAGATCACCTCGACGCCGTTGCGCCGCAGCTGGACGCGGACGATCTCCATCTCGGTGGCGATGATGCGCTGGCACGAACTGAGCAGCTCGCCGATGGTCAGCCGGCCGGTGCGCACCTCGCCGCGCGACGACAGGTGGTCCTTGCCCGCGGTGGCGCGCATGATCGCCTCGCGCAGCGCCTTCGAGGGGATGGTCCCGGTGTGGACGGCGACGCCGCCCACCTGCTCCATCCGCTCGACGACGCAGACCCGGCGCCCGAGCTTGGCCGCCTGGATGGCCGCCTTCTGGCCGCCGGGGCCGCTGCCGATCACGCAGAGTTCGTAGTCCGCCACGCCTGTCGTTCCTTTCACGCCGGGCCGCGCCGGTTCCGTCCTTCGCCGCTGCAGGCGCCCGCCGTCGCGGCCGGCGCTCTCAAGGGGCGTCCGGCGCGACGCCGGGCGGCAGGTTGTCCGCCGGGGTCGCCAGGTCGCCGTCTGGTCCGCCCGACACGACGGTCCGCGTCGAGACCCGGATGCCGTATGGCACCCCCCAGCCGTCGGCGGCCAATATATCATCCAGGCCCAGATTCGCCCGGTCCAGGTTCCAGTCGCCCTCGAGTTCGAGCGACGGCTGCGCGTCCAGCCGCGACTGGGCGATGGCCAGTTCGTACGACGTTGCGCGTCGCCCCGCGGCGGCGCTGCCGATGACGAGCTGGAGGTCGTCGGACGTGCCCGGCGCGCCGTCGGCGCCGCGGCTGCCGACGACGGCGACCGGCGGCCGGGCCGCGGCGTCGACGGTGTACGACAGCGGGGCGCCCCACCCGTCGAGCAGCGCCTCGGCGCCGAAGGACGGCGGCAGCCAGCCGCCCAGCAGGACCTCCGGCGTGGCCGGGAACGAACCCCGCAGGCGGAAGTGCTCCTGCGCGGCGGCCGAGATCGACTCCAGCCGGCCGCGGGTCACGGCCGCAAGCCCCGAGTCCGCGCCGCCGAGGTCGACCAGCATCAGCAGGTCGTCGTGGCCCGGCGTGCCGGGCGGGGAGCCGCCCGTGGTCCAGACGCCGCCGACCGCGCCGGTCCCGAGCCGGCGGTCGCCGCCGCCCGAGGCGATGAGCGCGGCGGCCTGCCCCGCGTCCAGCTGCGGCGCCGGGTCGTAGGCCAGGGCGCGGTTCCAGGCGTCCAGCCCGATCTCGGCGGCGGCCGTGCCGCGGCTGCCCTCCAGGTAGGGGCCGCGCCAGCCGTCCAGACCCGGATCGGCCACAAGCGCCGCCAGCCCCTCGGTCTCGTCGGGCAGACGGCCGACGTCGCGGTAGAAGGCGACCAGCGCCAGATCCAGCTGCTCCAGATGGATGCGGGTTGCGGCCTCGCGGGCCGCCACGTGCTCGCGCATCAGCAGGGGACCGACCGCGCCAGCCAGGATCGCCAGCACGGCCAGCAGGATGATCAGGCCGAGCAGGCCGAATCCCGACCTGTCGGTGGCGGCGGCCGGCTTCATGGGTAGTGGATCCTCCGGAACGGGGCCCGGTTGCCGGCCGCCATCCTCGCCAGCGGGCGACGGGCCGTCAAGTCCCGTGGCTGGCCGCGCGCGGGCGGCTACTCGCGGCCCAAGGCCACGATGGGATCCATGCGGGCGGCCTTGTTGGCGGGATACAGCCCGAAGAAGACGCCGATCGACACCGAGAACGCGGCGGCGCCGATCGTCACCCAAGGTGATACCGCGAACGGGAACCGCAGCAGATGCGTCATCCCCCACGACGCGAAGTAGCCGGTCACGATGCCGATCAGCCCGCCGATGCCCGTCAGCGTGCCGGCCTCGATCAGCACCTGCAGCAGGATGTCCTGCCGCCGGGCGCCCACGGCCATGCGCACGCCGATCTCGCGCGTGCGCTCGGTCACCGACACCAGCATGATGTTCATGACGCCGATGCCGCCCACCAGCAGGCCGATCGACGACAGC
>CAYNPY010000051.1:0-26195 GCA_964399195.1 uncultured Fibrobacteraceae bacterium | reverse complement strand
GCCCGGTCCCGCCCGCTGACCACCATCTCCACGTCGCAGTCCAGCGCGTGCAGCAGAAGGAGCATGCCGTCGACCGACTTGCGGCTGTTGGTGGCGTCGAGCAGGCGGTAGAACTGCGCCGGCGACGTGCCCAGCCGCCGGATGATCTCCCGCCGGGACAACCCGCACGAGTCCACCCGGCGCTGCGCCTCGAGGGTCAGCCGGTAGAGCAGGAGTTCGCGCAGGTGGGCGGGGTCCCGGTGGTACTCCAGCACCTCCTCGACGTGCACGGCGCCGCCGCGACCCGAAGCCAGTTCGTACGCGAATCCCTCGCCCGCCATTTCGGGATCGGGTCGCGCCTCCACCACGGCATCGTCCGCGCCCGGCTCGGGCCTGCAGCGGGCGAAGGGATAGTCCAGGACGCGGCCGGACAGGCGCACCTCGAAGGTCCGCTTGTGGTTGTTGATGCGCACCGACCGGACCTTCACGGCAGACCCTCGCCTTCCAGGCGGCGAATCAGCTCCGTCAGCCCCGGCAGCGGCGCGCCGCGCATCGCCCTGTCGTTGTCGAGATCCCATTTCACGACGAACCGCCCGTCCCGGTAGACGTGCACATGGCGCGGCGGATGGTCGCCGACCCAGGTGATGAAGACACAGCCGCCACGCCTGATCTTCGTCAATGATGTTACCTTGGGTGGTAGCGCTTGTCAAGAGCGGTACCCGCGGGCGGGGCAGGCAGGATGCCCCCGGGGCGTGGCGGCAGACATTCCATCGGAACGACGAACGCAGCCTGTGCATCCAGCTCATGGATTGGTGATCGGCGCCAATGTGCCTGACGGCTGGCGTCAACATGTGGCGCCGCCGGACACCGACACCGTCACCGCCAGGGATCGTCGGCTGACGCTTGGTCGCGCGGGGCGCGGGCGAAGGGAACGGTAGAGTGGGGCCGTCAGGCGAGAGACGGGCTGACCTTCGGCCCAAACTGATCCAAGCCGGGTGTGGTCTTCCTGCTGGAGGACTGGATATCGGCACGATCGAATTCCCTGTCCCGCTCTTCATTAGCTGGCAGGGGCGTCGGAAGATCGGCACTTGCGCCGGCGCAAGCGGCCGGCTCAACCGCAATAGAAGCGAGACTCAGACCGCAGCCACGGGAGCCTGCAGCCCCAATCCTCGCACCATCCCGGTGATCTCTTCGGTGTAGACCGGATTCATCACCAGCACCAGGGCGATGTCCAGACCCGGCAGCGCCTCGGGCGCCACCACCTGGCGACCGACGCCCGGCAGGAAGAGGCCGTGCTTGGCGGGGTTGATGTCGACGGGCACGCCGATGGCGCCGTCGGCGCCCATCAGGTTCAGGAAGGTGACGCCCTTGCTGCCCGAACCCCAGACGGCCACGCGACCGCCGGCCTGGGCGATGCGCGCGAACTCGCGGCGCCAGTGGGCCAGCAGCCGGTCGACCTCGTCGCCGAGGCCGGCGGCCATCGTCAGCAGGTCGGCGTCCGCGGGGACCGTCGCGAGTTGCGCCGGCGCAAGTGCAGCTTGCGCCGATTCGCCGACCGCCTCAAGACAGAGGAACTGCCCGGCGAACGTCTCCCAGGTGCGGCTCACGCGCAGCCCGCCGCGCGCGAAGCAGGCGGCCAGGCTGCGGGCGTTGAAGTACGAGACGTGCTCGTAGATGAAGTCCCAGACGCCGCCGTCGCGCAGGCTGTAGAGCGAGTTGGGCACCTCGCAGAAATAGACCGGCGAGCTGCCGGCGGGCACGGCCTCGCGCATCAGGCGCACGAAGCCGGCCGGGGCGTCCATGTGCTCGAGGGCGTGGCGCGAGCAGACCAGGTCGGGCGCGCGGCCCAGGGGGCTGACGCCGAAGTACTCGCGGCGGATCGTCACGTTCGCGCCGGGGTCGCCGCCGCGATAGCTGGGGTCGAACCCGGTGCCGACGCTGCCCGCTCCGGCGCAGACCAGCTTCAGGAAGTCGCCCTGTCCGCAGGCGATCTCCACGACATGCTTGCCGTCCAGACCGTGGCGGCGGCGCAGGTCCAGGGCCAGTTCCTCGGCGTAGGCCTGGAAGCGCGGCGAGTGGTGCAGCGAGTTCTCGTAGCCCTCGGCGTAGCGCACCAGCTCGGGGTCGAAGGCCAGGTTGTAGACGTGGCCGCAGTCGGCGCAGATGCCCAGGTCCAGGTCGCCGCGGGGCGCCGCCTGCGCCGAAGCGCGGTCCGGCCACAGCACGTTGCAGAAGACCGGCACGCCGCGCAGTTCGAGGAAGCGCTCGACGCGCGCGCCGCCGCAGGCCAGGCAGGCGGTGGCGCCGCTCACTGCGCGCCGCCCGCGTGCAGGCCGTCATCCACCGCCATCACCTGCGGCGCCAGGCCCAGCTTGGCCAGGTCCGCGGCGATCTCCTGGCGGTAGATCGGGTTCATCACGATCACCACGTCCGGCTTCAGCTCCACCAGGTCCTGCGGCCCGACGATGCGGTGACCCGTGGCCGGCATGAAGTAGCCCTGCCGGTGCGGGTTGATGTCGACGGCGGCGGCGATCTCGTCCTGCAGTCCCAGCGTGGTCAGGAAGGAGACGCCCTTGCTGCCCGAGCCCCAGATGACCGCCTTCTTCCCCTCGGCCGCGAACGCCGCGAACCGCCCGCGCCAGAAGCGCACCTGCTTCTCGAGCAGGGACGGGAACTTGGCGACCCAGGCGGCCAGTTCCGGCAGGTCGCCGTCGCCGGACAGGCGGCCGGCGCCCTTGTCCCGCGTGTCGGCGGCGATGGTCAGGTACTGCCCGCCGTACTCGAAGCCGATGGCCGTCGGGAAGAAGCCGGCGGCCCTGAACAGGTGCTCCAGCGAGTGCGGGCTGAAGTACGAGCAGTGCTCGTAGTAGACGTCCTCGAAGGCGCAGTCCCTGAGGATGCGCTGGGCCTCGGGGATCATGAAAAAGATCTCGGCCGGGCGGTCGCCCTGCGCCGCGCGCACGTTGCGCATGAACTCCAGCGTGGTCGGGATGTGCTCGAGCGTCATCTTGCAGCAGACGAAGTCGGCGGCCGTGTCGGTGCACTTCTCGGTGTAGAAGTCGGCCACGAAGCGCACGTTCTCGCCCGGCGCCGGCGCGAAGCGGTCGGCGCGGTAGCCCGGATCATAGCCGACGCCGCGGTTGCGGCCGTTCTCGCACAGCAGCAGCAGGAACTCGCCCTTGCCGCAGCCGATCTCCAGGATGTCGCGCCCGGCCAGCTTGAACCGCTCGATGACGCGGTCGGCCAGGTCGCGGTGGAAGCGCTGGAAGGTCGGCGAGAAGCCCTGCGTCTCCTCGTAGCGGCCCGAGTACTCGGTCAGCTTCGCGTCGAAGGCGGTGTTGGAGACGAAGCCGCAGGCCGGGCAGAAGCCCAGCGCGATGTCGCCGGTCGGGTAGGCCAGCGCCTCTTCCTTCGTCGACAGCAGGATGCAGCTGTTGGTCGGCACCCTTCTTGCGGTGTGGAAGACCTGCATCGCGCCCTGGCGGCAGTTCGGACAGGTCGGGGCGGCGGCAGCGGTCATCGGTCGGCTTCCGTTCGTTCGGGTGCGGGAGGCGGCGCTCAGACCACGCGCGGGGTCGGCACCGGGATGATGAACTTCCCGCCGGCGTCGCGGTACGCCTGCTCCTGGGCCAGGATCTCGCTCTCGAGGTTCCAGGGCAAGAGCAGCACGTAGTCGGGCCGGCGCGCGGCGATCTCTTCGGCCGCCACGATGGGGATCTTCTGGCCCGGCATGAGCCGGCCCTGCTTGTGCACGTTCTTGTCGGCGACGAAATCCACCAGCTCACGCCCGATGCCCACGTAATTGATCAGCGTGCTGCCCTTGGCCGCCGCGCCGTAGGCGGCGATGGTCCTGCCCTCGGCCTTCAGGCCGCGCAGCAGCGCCAGCAGCTTGACCTTGAGATCGGCCACCCGCGCCGAGAACTCGCGGTAGTAGTCGATCCGGTCCAGGCCCAGGGCCCTTTCCTCGGCCAGCAGGCCGCGCACGGCGTCGTTCGGCGCCTCGAACTTCTCGATGTAGAGGCGCAGCGAGCCGCCGTGGATGGGCAGGCGGCGGATGTCGTTGAGGAACAGTCCGTGCCGGCGCAGCAGCTTGTCCACGGCCGTCACCGAGAAATAGCACAAGTGCTCGTGGTAGATGGTGTCGAACTCGCAATGGTCGATCAGGTCCCGGACATACGGGAACTCGATCACGGCCATGCCGTCATCCTTCAGCAGCGCGGCGATGCCCGCCACGAAGCCGTTGGTGTCCGCCACGTGCGCCAGCACGTTGTTGCCGTGGATGACGTCGGCGCGGAAGCCCTCGGCCACCAGGCCGCGGGCCACCTCCAGCCCGAAGAACTCGGCGCGGCTGCGCACGCCGATCTTCTCCGCCGCCTCGCACAGCGCCTTCACCGGGTCGATGCCCAGCACCGGCACGCCGCTCTCGACGTAGTTCTTCAGCAGGTAGCCGTCGTTGGAGGCCAGTTCGACCACCAGGCTGCCCGCGCCCAGCTTGCGGCGCTCGATCAGTTCCAGCACGTTCTTCCGCGAATGTTCCAGCAGGTACTTGCTGAACGACGAGAAGTACGGGTAGTCGTCGTCGAACAGCATCGCCGGGTCCACGGTCTCGAGGATCTGCAGCAGCGAGCAGTCGCCGCAGAAGACCACCTCGAGCGGGAAGCGCGGCTCCTCGCGGTCGGCGTGCGCCAGGGAGGGCATGCGATCGGCCAGCGGGGTGGTGCCCAGGTCCAGCACGGGCTTCAGGTCGGCGCCGCCGCAGGAGCGGCAACGGTGCGTGGTCGCGGACATCAGTGGTTCCCCCCGCTCTTGTTCCCTTCGCTCTTGCCGGTCCAGCGCAGGCTCGGGTCCAGGCGGCCCGACTGCAGGAGCTGCTTGACGTGGTCGATGCGCTTGAACTTCGGGCCCTCGAAGTCCTCCAGCTTCAACCCCACGCGCCGGTAGGCCTCGTAGAGCTGCTCGACGCCGCGGCGCACGGTCCACTGCGGCTTGAACTCGTGGATGGTCAGGGCCAGGAGGTTGCAGTCCACCCGGTAGTTGCGCTTGTCGGGGCTGGCGCCTTCGGCGAAGCCGATCTCGCAGTCCGGCACCACGTCATGGACGATCTCGGCCACCTCGCGGATGCGGTAGTTCTCGGTGGTGGTGCCGACGTTGAAGGCGCGGCCATGCACCAGCGAGCGGTCGGCCTCCAGCAGCGCGATGTAGGCGCGCGCGATGTCCTCGACGTGCACCAGCGGCCGCCAGGGCGAGCCGTCGCTCTTGAGGTGCACCTCGCCGGTGGTGAAGGCCCAGGCGGTCAGGTTGTTGACCACCAGGTCGAAGCGGATGCGCGGCGAGAGCCCGTAGGCCGTGGAGGCGCGCAGGAAGACGGGGCTGAAGTCGTCGTCGGCCAGCGGCGCCACGTCGCGCTCGACCTCGACCTTCGACACGCCGTAGGGCGTCACCGGGTTGAAGGCCGCGTTCTCGTCCAGGAAGTCCTGGCCGCCGCCGCCGTAGTTGCTGCAGGAGCTGGCGAACAGGAAGCGCGGCACCCGCGCCTGCTTGGCCAGCCGCGCCAGGCGCACCGAGCCGAGGTGGTTGATGTCGTCGGTCAGCGACGGATCGTAGTCGCCCAGGGGGTCGTTCGACAGCCCGGCCAGGTGGATCACCGCGTCGTGGCCCTTCAGGACGTCGCCGTCCACGTCGCGCACGTCGCCGATGATCTCCGGCACCGACGTCAGCTCGCCGTCGAAGGTGCAGGCGCCGAACAGGTCGGTGTCCAGCCCCGTGACCTGGTGGCCGCGCTCCAGCAGCATCGGCGTCAGCACGGCGCCGATGTAGCCCTTGTGCCCCGTGAGAAAGACCTTCATGTGCGTGTTCCCTGCCCGGTCGGTGGTTGGTCGCGTTCAGTCCCAGCACTTCCACGGCGCGTGCCCGGTGTCCCACAGCTTCTGCAGGATGTGCTTCTCGCGCAGCGTGTCCATGCACTGCCAGAACGACTCGTGCTTGTAGGCCATCAGCTGGTTGTCGCGCGCGAGGCCCTCCATGGGCGCCTGCTCGAACATCACCGGGTCGCCGTCGATGTAGTCGAAGACGCCCGGCTCCAGCACGAAGAAAGCGCCGTTGATCCAGCCCTCGGCCGTCTGCGGCTTCTCGGTGAAGCGCTTGACGGCGTCGCCCTCGAACTCGAGGTGGCCGTAGCGCGCGGGCGGGCGGACCGAGGTCAGCGTGGCCAGGCGGCCGTGCGCCCGGTGGAAGTCGTGCAGGCGGTCCAGCGGCACGTCGGACAGGCCGTCGCCCCAGGTCAGCATGAAGGTGCGGTCGCCCAGCCACGGCTGCAGGCGCTTGATGCGCCCGCCCGTGCCGGTCGTCATCCCGGTCTCGACCAGATGCACGGTCCAGTCGGGGCGGTGGTCGGTGTAGGTCAGCACGTCGCCCGAGTTGGTGCGGACGGTCATGTCGCCCTCGAGCGTGCCGAAGTCGCGCATCCAGCGCTTGATGTACTCGCCCTTGTAGCCCAGCGCGATGACGAACTCGTCGTGCCCGTAGTGGGCGTAGTGCTTCATGATGTGCCAGAGGATCGGATGCCCGCCGATCTCCACCATCGGCTTCGGGCGGATCTCGGTCTCCTCGGCCAGTCGGGTGCCCATGCCCCCGGCCAGGATGGCAACGATCGGTTTCTTGGCCATGTCCCTCCCGGTGCCCCCACCGTCAGGTCAGGAAATCGCTGCGGAGCGGCGCGGGGCCGATCCAATCCGAAAAGCCTGTGTCATGCCGGAAATTAACCGGTCCATGATAGCATATGTCGGCATGGTCGCAACAGTCATGAATGGCAATACGTACTATAATTTGATCTTAGCGCTCTCCGCGGGCTCCCCACGAACGGACGCCGCGTCGCCCGGCTCCCGGCTAACTTGTTGCGAATGAGAGACTTTATCAAACACGGCAGATCGTGAAACGGTATTTTCCGTTCTTCTCCTGCGGGATGCGTTCGCCGGGCACCAGGTCGATCGCCATGCCCTGCCCGAGGATGCCGCGCAGCGTCGCGATCAATTCGGCCGCCACCTCGGGCCCCCAGCCGGGACCCGGCACCAGGTGCACCTGCAGCCGCAGCGGCTCGTCCTGCACGATCTGCATCTGCCGGATGCCCGGCAGCTTCGTCAGCGTGTTCTCGATGATCGAAATGCCCTGCACGCGGTAGCCGCCCTCCGCGCGCAGGAAATCGGCCGTGCGGCCGGTGACCTGCTCCATCAGCGGCAGGCCACGCCCGCAGGGGCAGGTGCGAGCGCTGGGCACGCCGCGGTCGCCCAGCTCGTAGCGGAGGAGCGGCTGGCCGTGGTTGATCAGCTCGGTGACGACCAGGCGTCCGTCCTCGCCGGGCGCGCAGGGCGAGCCGTCGTCGCGCAGGAACTCGGTGACGACGTGCTCGGCATTGAGGTGCAGGCCGCGGTGCTGCTCGCACTCGCAGGCGATCAGGCTGACCTCCTCGCAGCCGTAGCGGTTGGTCACCGGCACGCCTTCGCAGGCCTGCTCGATGACGCGCCGCTCCGGCTCCAGCAGCATCATGCTGGTGGCGACGATGCCGGTCGGCCGCAGCGTGCGGCCGCGCGCGAGCAGGTATTCGGCCAGAATGAACAGCGAGTGCGCGTGCCCGAACAGCAGGCCCGGCCGCAACCGGTCCCATTCGGCCAGGAAGCGCTCCAGCGCCGGCTCGTCGATGCGCATCGTGTCCAGGTAGATGACCCGCTCCTTGAGCGCGGCCCGCAGGCGCGCCTTCCAGGTGCCGGGCACCGGCGGGTTGCCCCAGGCCGCCGCCAGCGGCTGGCCCAGGCGCCAGCCGGACCACTCGTCGGCGCGCAGCGCGGCGCCGGCGCGCATCTGGATGCCGCGCAGGTCGCAGAAGACTTCCAGCGAGACGCCGGTCGACCCGCCGGTCTTCGCGCGCAGCAGGTCCTGCTTGCGGTAGCGCGACGAGATCAGCGCGTCCTGGTTCCGGCGGATGTCGTCCTTGGTGAGGATGGGCAGGCGCGGCAGGTCGGCCAGCGCGCGCACCGAGGCGGGATCGACGCCGGCGGCGGCGAAGCTGTCGCGGTAGAAGGGGCAGGTCGCTGCGGCATGGGCGACCAACCGCTGCAGCGCCCGTTCCTGACGCGCGCGCAACGCTCCCGCCTGATCCCACTGGCTCTTCCGCAGCGCCCGGAGCGTCCGCAGGCGCACGCTTCCTTCCCGCAGGTCCCAGAGCGGCTCGACAAGGCCCCCCACCAGCGCGTCCGGCAGCCTCAACTCGCCGCCCTCCGCCGCGGCCGCACCCGAGCGAGCCCGAGCGAACCGAGGCACCGCCACAGGCGCGGCGTCAGCGGGTCCCGCAGCAGGGCGGACCGGTAGTCGCGCCAGGCATCCGCCGGGCGTCCGTCGCAGGCGGACCAGTAGCCGCGCGTCACGAAGGCGTGCGCGTAGGCGCGGTCGATGTCGCGACGGTTCACGACGCCGGGGTGCTTGCCCAGGAACCGGTCGAGGAGCTTGAAGAAATTGTCGAGCCTCTCGCCCGTCTTCCTCGACATCTGGCCCTCCCAGACGCGGTAGTTGGCCAGCCGCTCCGGCACGAAGGCGAACTCGTGGTCGACCGAGATGCGCAGCCACAGGTCGTAGTCGATCGACATCGTCAACGACTCGTCGAAGCCGCCCAGACCGCGCAGGACCGAGCCCCGCACGACCGCCGTCGGGAACGCCACGAAGTTGTCGATCAGCATCGGCGCCGTGACCCGGCCCTCGTAGTGGCGGATGTCGTAGTAGGGCAGCAACCGCCCCTCGCCGTCCACGCACTCGATGTCGGCGTAGACGACGGCCACGCGCGGGTCGGCGAAGCGGGGCACCTGGAGGCTCAGCTTGTCGCGGCGCCAGGTGTCGTCGGCATCGCAGAAGGCGATGAATTCGCCGCGCGCCTCGGCGATGCCGCGGTTCTTGGCGACGGTCTGCCCGGCGTTCGCCTGGCGGACGACGCGGACGCGCGGGTCCGCGGCGTAGCGCTCCAGCACGCGAAACGTGTCGTCGGTCGAACCGTCGTCGATCACGATCGATTCGAGTTGCGGGTAATCCTGGGCGAGGATGGAATCGAGCGTCTCGGCGAGGTAGCGGCTCATGTTGTAGGTGGCCGTCACCACGGAGACGAGTCCGGGGACGACCTGCGGCTCCGGCGAGATGGACATCAGGCTCCGCGTTCCGCGCGCAGGGCGCGCACTGGGACGAGTCCGGCGGGCCGCCGGCCCCCGGCTCAACCGCCCATGATGGCCGCGATCCCGCCCGCCCGCAAGGCGCGCCTCGCCGCAGGCGCCGGCGCGGTCACGTCCCGGTCGGCGCCCGCCCCGCCGCCCGGAAGTCAGCGAAGCGCGAACCCGTGTCGGCTCCCCACTCCCAGTTGCCGAGCAGGCCCACCTTGCGGATGCGCAGGGGCCGGCGGCCGGGATACACGTCGGCCAGCGACCGGTGCAGGACGGGCTCGCCGTCGACGAAGACCGTGTAGCGCAAGCCGTCGCTGACCAGCTTCAGGCGCAGGGGCCGGCCCCAGGTAACGCGCTCGCCCACGTTGGTCCAGATGGCGTCGTAGAGATCCTCGAAGCCGTCGAGGGTGAAGAACGAAGACAGCGAAGCGCCGGCATAGCAGTCGTCCAGCCAGGTGTTGACCAGCAGGTGGTTGTCCGCGTCCTGCCACAGGCAGAAGCCGGAGGTGCCGTGCTCGCGCTGGCCGCGGCCCGTGCCGGGAGGCGTGAGGGTGACCTCGAGCTCCGCGAACTCCGGATCGTCCCAGTCGATGGCGTAGATGGTGCGGCCGGGCAGCGGCTCGGTCACGCTCGCGCGCCAGCGCGCGCCGTCGTCGCCGGTAACCTCAAGACGTCCCGCGCCGAACAGCCGCCGCCAGAGGCGCCCCCCGACCGGCGTCGATCTGCCCGCGAGGTCACCCGGTTCACCGCGCAGCGGATCGGACACCGCGGTGACGCCGGTGGCCGGCAGCCACGGTGCGCCGGCCACGAGCTCGTCCGGTATCGGCAAACTGCGCGGGAGACTCTCGACCGCCAGCAGTCCCGGCGGGAACGCCGCCTGGTCGTCGACCAGCCCGAACGAAACGGCCGGTGCGTCGCCGTCGGCGACAAACCGGCGTCCGAACAGCAGGCGATCCGGGGCCAGCACGCTCACTTCGTTCCCGTCGTCGAGGATCTGCAGTGCCGACGGCGCCGCGGCCCAGGGCTCGGCGGCCAGCTGCCGGCCCCCCGTCTCGGACCGGCGGTGCAGCCGCGCGCCCTCCGGCGAGACATTCAACTCCCAGCGCTGGCCGTCCGCGCGCGCTCGGAAGGCCACCGTGAAGCCGGCGGTCCCCAGACTCGCCGGCTCGAGGGTGACCCGGATCAATCCCGGCGGCGACTCCGGAGTCACCAGCCAGGCCCCGACTGCGAAGCGCCAGTCGTCTCCGACCGCGGTCCGCCGTCCGGCGAACAGCGCAGCCGCCGGGCCATGCGCGCCGGCGCCGCCGGCGACGGCAGGACCGGCGGCTTCAGGCAGCCGCGCGACCCGGACCCCGCCGATCCGCGTGTCGGCCCGGAATCCGATCTGCCCGAGCAGGCTTTGGTGCACGGCGGCATACAGGCTCTCCGCCGCCGGACGCGGCACCAGGGCCAGGGGCCGCATCGCGGGGTGCGGACCCAGGCCATGGGCGTCCGGGAGCGACGAGACTCCCAGCAGGACGTCGTGCTCCCGGACGACGGCGACGTAATGTATGGGGACGTTCTGCACCCCGAGCACGGCCGGCGCCCAGGCGCCGTCCGCGCCGATCCTCAGTTCGCCGTTGCGCGGTCCGTCGGCGTGCATCACGAAGCCGGCGCCGACCGCCGTGGGGTCGCAGACCGCCGCGGGGTAGACGCCGACGGCCAGGTTATCGTCCATCAGCGTGACGCGTGACGAGCCGACCGCGATCCGTCGCCACCAGCGCACCTGCCGCAGGACCCGCAGCACCCGGCCGCTGACCAGCCATCGGCGCAGGCGCCGGCCGACCGGCACGGCTCCGCTCCCGCGCGCCCAACGTTCGAGCCGCGAGCGCAGGGTGTCGGCCATCACCTCTGACTGGGATGTATTGTGACCATTGAGAACGAAGGCGGAAAACGCGAGGCCCGGCTCGTTGGCGAACGGCCCGTAGGCCAGGCAGGTGCGCCCCCAGCCCTCGACCAGCGCCGGGCGGATGCGCAGGGCGCCGCCGTCGACGCTGAGCAGACGCTCGCGATCGATGCCCGTTCGCGCCGGGTCGCCGCCGCGAGCGCCGGTGAGCGCGCGACCGGAAGCGCGCGGAGTCTGGAAATCGTCACTGACCAGGATCGGCATCCGGCATTCCGTTCACGCTTGCCTGGCGCCCCCGAACCGGTGTTGCCAGGCCCGGACGGCTTCCAGGCGGTACAGGGGCGCGTTCCACTTGGCCACCTTCGCCAGCCGCCACAGGCACTTCGCCTTCTGCCCGGGGGGCAGGGGGCAGCGCAGCAGCGAGACCAGCAGGTCGCGAAGCTGGCTCGAAGCCGACAGCACCAGGCGGCCCTCGTTGCGGGGATTGAACCACACGGCGCGCTCGTGGTAGGAGCGGTACACCCGGTCCGACTTGCCCGGATGCACGCGGCGGTAGAATCGGGCGCCCTCCACCTGCCGGATGCGCCCGCGCAGAGCCAACTCGCCCAGCAGCGTGCGGTCGCTGTCGGTGTAGTCGCGGATCAGCCCGGTCCTGGCGAGCGCGTCGCGCCGGGCCAGCCCGAACACTTCCGCGCAGTTGTGCCCGATCTGGATCACCTGGAAGAAGCGGTCGGCGGCGCTCCCGAGGCCCACCGTGCCGCGATCGAGTTCCGCGATGACGCGGCCGTCCTCGTCGACGTCCACGAGCCGCGGATGACAGAGCACGGTCCCGGGGTCGGCCTCCAGGGCGGCGACGCAGACGGCGATGGCCTCCGGGTCCATGTAGTCGTCGTGCGCCGCCCACTTGAAGTAGCGGCCGCGCGAAGCCTCGAACACGGCGTTGTAGTTCGGCGCCGCCCCGATGTTCGTCGCCTGCCGGACATAGCGCAGCCTGGGGTCGCGGGCCGCATACTCTCGGCAGATCGCGGCGGTGGCGTCGGTGGAGGCGTTGTCCGAGACGATGATTTCGAGATCCGCGTGAGTCTGGCCCGTCAGCGAATCCAGCGCCTGCCGCAGGAACTTCTCGCCGTTGTAGACGGGCAGCCCCAGGCTGACCAGCGGCCGCCGCGAGGACTCTTCCTGATCCGCTTGCACATTGCCTCCCCCCGCTAGACGCGGGCCTTGCGGCGCCGGCGCCTCAGCGGCGCCATCAGCAGACACTTCCCGGCCCACAGCAGGGCGACGGGCTGGTGAGCCAGGCGGAAAGCCCGGAGATAGCGTCCCGCCGCCCGGGCCAGCTCGCCATGGACCTGGAACGCGTACCCGGCGGCGACATGGTTGTCGGCCAGGCGCCTCCGCACGACGCGACGCGTCAACGGGTCGTCCCCGGCGGGCAGGTTGCGCTCCAGCACGCGGATCCGCGCCAGGGGATGCCGCGCCTCGACCTGGTGCATGACGCTGGCGGGGTGCTTCCGGTAGGAATGCCCCACCATGTCGAGATAGCCGCAGTCGAAGTCGCGCGCAATCCGCAGCCAGAGATCCAAGTCCTCGCTCGAAGCCAGACTCTCGTCGAAACCGCCGACCGCGTCCAGCACCGCCTTGCGCACGGCCACTCCCGACGTCCCGATGAAGTTCGCTCGCAGCAATCCGCGGCGAAGACCCGCGCGATCGAGGCCGCCCCCGGCGGAGGCCGGCAGCCGGCTGACCTCGCGGAAGGTCTCGTAATCGGCCAGGAAATCCGGATTCGTGACGGCGCCGCCGGCGTCCACGACCTGGAAATTCGTGAACACCAGCCCCAGGTCCGGCTGGGCGTCGAGCCTGGCCACCTGCGCCGCGATCTTGCCCGGCAACATGACGTCGTCCGCGTCGCAGAAGAAGATGTAGTCGCCCCGGGCCTCCCTGACGCCCAGGTTCCGCGGGCGGGACGGACCGCCGCTCGCGGGGATCCGCAGATACCGGATACGCTCGTCGCCCAGGCTGTTCGCGACCGACAGCGGATCGTCATCGGAACCGTCGTCGACGAGCAGGATCTCCAGATGGGCGTACGACTGGCGGAGAATGCTGGCGAGCGTCTCGTGCAGGAAGCCGGCGGCATTGTGACAGGGCACCACGACGCTGACGAGCGAGTGCGCTGGCGCGTTCAAGTCGCAGACCTCTGGCCGATCAGGCTGTCGTGCCCTCGCGACTTGCGCGTCGCTCCGGCGTCCGTGCCGCCCTGCCGCGTCCGAGATCGGGCCCGGCACAGGCACGCGGGCAAGACCGTGGCGAGGCTGCCCCCCGGGGCCGCCATGCCTCCACCCGGTAGAGCGACCTTATTAGCACCGCCGCCGGAAGCGCGCAACCCCCGGGACCGAGGTGCGTTCAGCGGCGCGGCGGCACGCGCAGGCTGTTCGCGCCGGCGGATTCCGCTGCCGGTCGGCCCTGGCCCGCTGGGGTTCGCCCCGGCGGTCGTCCGGGCGCCAACCCGCTGTCCAGCCGCGAGTTCGGCTCACTCCCGGCGGGATTCATTGCGAATCGGGGACATTGTCGTTAGACGTGACCGGATGCCTGAGGCGCGCTTCGCGCAGCCGGCAACGGGATGATCCGGTCGGCGGGAGCTATCGCGTGAGCATTTCCGAACGAGTCCTTCTCGCCTTGTCCCGGCCGGCCACCGCGCCGGAAGCGCCGGACCCGGCCGAGTCGCTGGGCCTCGATTCGGCGCTGGATCTTCTCAGCGACGAATACCCCGGCTTCACGGAGATGATCGCCGGGCGGGCCGTCGCCGATTTCGGCTGCGGGACCGGACTCCAGGCGATCGCCATGGCCCTCCGGCACGCCTGCTCCGTGGTCGGAATCGACACCAACGCGGCGCAGATCGAGGCCTGCCGCCGCCGGGCCGCGGCGGCCGGCCTCGGCGGCGACCAGTGCCGTTTTGTGACGGATGTGGGGGCCGATCTGCACGGGCGCTTCGACGCCGTGATCTCGCTCAACAGCTTCGAGCACTTCCGCGACGCGCCGGCGGCCCTGCGCCAGATGTCCGCGCTCCTGGCCCCGGGGGGCCGTATCTTCCTGACCTTCGGGCCGCCCTGGTACGCCCCCTACGGCAGCCACATGCACTTTTTCTGCAAGGTGCCGTGGCTCAACCTCCTGTTCAGCGAAAAGACGATCATGTCGGCGCGCCGACGCTACCGCGACGACGGGGCGACTCGCTACGAGGATGTCGCCAACGGACTGAACCGGATGTCCATCGCGAAATTCGAGCGGTTGGTCGCCGACAGCGGCCTGCACCTGGAGAGCCTTCGCTTGCGGGGCGTCAAGGGACTCGATATCGTGGGCGCGATTCCTGTTCTGCGCGAACTGCTCGTCAATCGCGTGACGGCGGTGTTGGTCGCCCGGGCCCGAACCTGAGAAGACGAGGCGGCATGGCGAAGCAGACCGAAGCCGAGTTCTTCGACCGTGAATACGACGAGAGCCCGCGGGCCGCGGTGGGGCAGGTTTACTCCATCACCCGCGGCCGCCTGGAGGCGTACGAGGATCTCATCTACGATTCGCTGACGGGCCTAAAGGTGCTGGAATACGGCTGCGGCGAAGGCTCGCACTCCCTGGAGATGGCCCGACGCGGCGCGCAGGTCGTGGGCATCGACATCTCGCCGGTGGGCATCCGCAAGGCCGCGGAACGCGCCGCCGCCGCTGGCGTGAGCGGCGTCGAGTACGTGGTCATGGACGCCGAGCGGATGACGTTTCCCGACGCGACCTTCGACCTGGTCATCGGTGAGGGGATCCTCCATCACCTGGATCTCGACACGGCCTACCGCGAGATCGCGCGCGTGCTCAAGCCCGGCGGCCGGGCGGTGTTCATGGAACCGCTCGGCCACAACCCGGCGATGTGGCTGTTCCGCACATTGACGCCTTCGTTGCGGACGCCCGACGAGCATCCGCTGCTCAGGCGAGACCTCCGCCTGGCGCGCCGCTATTTCGGCCACACGGAGTTCCGCTATTTCCACCTGGTGTCGTTCGCGTCGCTCCTGTTCCTGAAAGCTTCCTTTTTCCATCCCGTCGTGCGCGCGCTGGACCGGGTCGACCGGACCCTTTTCAAGGTCCTTCCCCCTGCCGGACTGCTGAGCTGGTATTCGATCATGGTGTTGTCCCGGCCCCTGGGACACTGAACCGCGACGGATTCAATTCAGGGCCTTGACCAGTTCGTCGAGTTGTTCCTCGAACAACGCCCGCAGGCGCGCGCGCAGGCCCTGCATCTCGCGCCTCAGCTCGCCCTGCCGGGCCAGGCCGTCGCGTATGGCCTCGGCGATCGCCGGCGCGTCGTTCGCGCAGTAGACCGCTCCGGCCGAAAACGTCTCGCGGTTGGCCGGCGTGTCCGAGAGCACGATCGGCGTGCCCACCGCGGCAGCTTCGTAGCCCCCGCAGACCAGGCAGTCGTCGAACGTCGTCAGGTCGACGATCAGGTGCGATCGCGCCAGCAGGTCGACGAACTCCTCCTCGGGCAGGAAGCCGGTGAACTCGACCCGAGGGCCGATCTCCGCCTCGATGAGATGCCGGTTGTTCTCGACGTTCCCCGTCACGAGCACCCGGGCCTCGCCGCCCAACCGGTCCGCGGCCCGAATGACCTCGTTGAAAGGCTCGTCCGTCGCGAACGTGCAGATGAAAGCGATCAGCGGCGTCTCGCCGGGAACCGCCGCGGAGGTCGGCGCCAGGTCGGGCAGCGGATCGATGAGGATCGCCGGTCGCCCCCCGTTCGCGGTCACGATCGCCGACAGCGCGCGGTTGGTCACCACCGTGACGTCGGCCCGCCGGTGCAGCCACGGATACAACCAGGCGATACGGTCGGTGCGCGCGTCGCAGGAATAGACGCCGGCGTTGTGGGCGTCCACCACGAGCCGATAGCGCAGGACAGGCTTGAGGACCGCAACCAGCAGGTTGAGGATCAGCGACGGGCTCTGCACGAACAGCACGTGCGGCCGGCGTCGGAGCAGACAGCCCACGGTCCGGGCGGCGAAGAGCGGGTGTTTCAGCGCCCGGGGCAGCCGCGAGTGGTATTCTTCGAGGCGTAACCCCAGGGCGGCGACCAGGCCGCGTGTCCGGCGGTGCCGTTCCCAGGCGATCCAGACGGCGCGGCTGTCGCGGGCGATCATAGCGCTTCCGACGCCCTACCGCCGCGGTCGACGGTCGCTCGGCACCACAGTTCGAGGTTGATCAGGCCCCACAGGACGTCGCCGTAGTCGCGCTCCCCCCGCCGGTGGCGAGCGACGACGTCCGCCACACCCGCCGCGTCGCAGTAGCCGCGCCGCGCGAACGTGCCGTCGGTCAGCACGTCGAGGAAACGGCCCAGGCCCGCCGGCTGGCGGAACCACTCCCCGACCGGGACCCCGAATCCGACCTTGCGGCGGTAGATCATCTCGCGCGGGAAGATCTCGGCGGCCAGGTCCTTGACCAGGATCTTGTTCCGGCGCCCCACCGCCATCTTCACGCTTGCCGGCTGCGCCATGCTCCATTCCACGAGGCGATAGTCGAGGAACGGCACGCGCGCCTCCACGCCGTTGGCCATGGTCGTGAAATCGAGGCGGTGCAGGAGGCCGGGCAGGTAGCTCCAGCGGTCGAACTCCAGCACCTCCTCCAGGGGCGACAACCGCTTGTCCCGGGCCGCGCGGAGCAACTCCTGCCGGGCCGGATACCGCGCGGCGCCCAGGCCCACGGCCCGGAGGTCCGGCTCCGGCGATCGCCGGGAGTTCTCGACGATGCTGCGCTCGGGGTCGCCGCCGAGTTCGAACAGCTTGACCAGGCGCCGGAAGCGCAGCGACCGGCTCGCGGCCAGCAGCGCCCCGTTGAGCACGCCGGGCAACACGGCCAGCCGCCGAGCCAGCAGCGGAATCTGGTACCGCGGGTAGCCCGCGAAGAGCTCGTCGGCCCCCTCGCCCGTCAGCACGACGGTCACGAACTGCTTGGCCAGGGCGCTCAGCTTCATCAACTGCACCGTGTGCGGCTGGAACATCGGCTGGTCGGCGAACCCCAACGCGGTTTCCAGGCCATCCGCGTACTCGCGGCTGTTGATGATCAGGACGTGGTGCGTGGTCCCCAGGCGGTCGGCGACGATCTGCGCGTACCGGCTCTCGTCGTGCGTGTCCTCCTCGAAGCCGACCGAGAAAGTGTGCAGGACGCCGTCGGTGAGCTCGCGCACCCGCGCCGACACCAGGCTGGAATCCACGCCGCCGCTGTTGTAGGTGCCCAACGGCACGTCCGCGATCAGGCGGTACTGGACCGCGCTGCGGAACAGCGCGGCGAACTGTTCCGCCGGCGTCAGCCCCGGATCCGTCCAGCGACCGGGAGCCGCCGGCAGCGAGTCCCAGAAACGCTCGATCACCGGCGCGGCCATGCCCGGGCGAATGCGCAGCGTATGGCCGGGCGGCAGCGAGAGGATCCCCTCATACAGGGTGGCGTCGCCACAGAGGGTGTGGAACGCCAGGTACTCCGGCACCGCGGCTTCGTTTACCCGCGCCGGGACGCCGGCCGCGAGCAGGCTCTTGATCTCGGAGGCGAAATAGAAGTTCCCGGCGTGCAGCGCGTAGAAGAGCGGCTTGATGCCGACGCGGTCGCGCGCCAGCAGCAGTTCCTGGCGGCGGTCGTCCCAGTGCGCGAACGCGAACATGCCGTTGAGGCGATGCAGCCAGCTCGAGTCCTCGGCCGCGGCAAGGTGCATGAGCACTTCCGTGTCGCAGGTCGTGCGGAACCGCTCCCGGCCCTCTTCCGCCTTGATCTCCTCGAAGTTGTACAGCTCGCCGTTGTACACCAGCGCGCGCCGTCCGTCGCCGGAGAGCCAGGGCTGGTGCCCGCCCGCGATGTCGAGGATCGACAGGCGGCGGTGGCCCAGGCCGACCGGGCCGCTGACCCAGGTGCCGGCGTCATCCGGGCCGCGATGCGCCAGCTTCGTCGTCATCTCGACCAGCCGCTCGCGCGAGATCGGCCGCGCGTCGGTCAGGCGCAGCACGCCGGCGATTCCACACATCGATCGAGTCCTCCGCTCCGGGCGCTTCAGCCGTCCGTCAATGTCGATTCGAAATGACTGTACTTGTTGACGTGGTCCTGCGCGAAGGCGCTCGCCGGCTCCGGCTGCAGGCGCCACGCCATGTTCTCGCCGAGGACCTTCGTCCCCTCGCGGCGAAAGTAGGCCAGCATGCCTTCGGCGTCCAGCGCCGCGTCCGCCGCGACGGCGACCCGCACCGTCAATCGGTCCGGGCGATCCTGAACGATCCGGAAGCGGACGATGGGGGCGCCCTGCGCGACGAGTTCCTCGACCATGTAGACGACGAACTGGCTGTGCACCCGGCGTCCGTCGGGCAGGACGATGTACTGCCCCTGGCTGCGCCCCAGGACGCGCTGAAGCGTGGGCCAGCCGCGGCCGCAGGAGCAGGCGCCCAGGCCCAGCGGCGCCAGATCCCCGGTCTGGTAGCGCACCACCGGCAGCAACCGGTTGTTGAGGTCGGTCACCACGACCTGGCCGAATCCCTCCGGCTCGGTCCCGTCGCGGAGGACCTCGACGACGTGATTGCCCGCCACGACGTGCAGGCCGCCGGCCGGGCACTCGAAGGCGATGATGTCCACTTCGCTGCACCCGTACTCGTTCACGACCCGGCAGCCGAATCGTCGGCTCATCTCCGCCTGTTGCCGCGGCGTCAGCGTCTCCGAGGTCGAAATGACGACCTTCAGCCGCGGCGCAAGAGCCGGGCGTCCTCCCTCGGGGATCTGTTCGGCGAACAGTCGCAGCAGGGAAGCGTAGCCGTAGCAGTACTCGGCGTCGAAGCGGCGGACCCGCCGCAGGGTCTCCGGCAGCCGGTCGGGCCCCAGCGCCAGGGAATCCAGGCGAATCCGGCCCAGCAGCAGGTCCTTGAGCCTGGCCTGCCGCCTGCCCGATTCCAGCGGCCGGCCCCAGAACCTGAGCTGCCGGGCGCCGGGCTCCAGCCCATGCCACCCCTGGCACAGCGCCCTGGCCGCGAGCGTGTGCGCCGACGCGCGGCGATCCGCGTAGACCAGGCACGGGGCGCCGGTGCTGCCCCCGGTCTTGCGGATCGTCGTTCCGCGCGGAAGGCCGCCGGCCGCAAGCAACCCGGCGCCGAAGCGCCGCAGGTCCTGCTTGTCGGTCAGCGGCAGCGCCGTGAGTTCGTCAAGGCTTCCGATCTGGGCGGGAGAGACTCCGCGCTCGCGCAGGAAGGCGGCATACCAGGGGTGGCGCGCGCAGGCAGCGGCGATCAGGCGCTTCAGGCGCAGCCCCTGGTCCTCCCGCAAGGCCGCCGGCGTCAGCCACTGGCTGGCCTCCAATTCGCGCAAAGGCCCGCGGGTATCCTCCCCGCGGCCCAGCAGGATCATCTGGTAGGTCAGCCGGCCGAATCGCAGCAGATGCGGTCTCCCCCCTGGCAGCCAAGCGCCCGCGGTTCCGGCCGTGGCGGCCGGAGCGCCGGGACGCGGCGCGCACTCTGGCCCTACATGTAAGGCTTGCCCGGCTGGCCCGGCGCCGTCGCTTCGGTGGTCCCGCCGATCGTCACCGGGAAGCCGGCGCTCGCGTTGCCGGCGGCGTCGACGATGAACAGGTAGGCGGTGCTGCCGGCGCTGAAGGTGCCGATGTTCGCCGTGACCGTGATCTGGGAGGTCGACCAGGACGTCGGGATCTGGATCTCACGATGCGTGCAGGCGCTGAAGCTGGCGTTGTCGCCCAGTTCCACGCGCGCCAGAGTGTTGTCGATGTAGATCTCGCCCCAGTGCCAGTCCAGCCAGGACAGCCCGTTGCCGCTGCTGTTCTGGTCGGCATAGGACATCAGGTAGACGCTGTTCTGCGAACAGCCCGACACGTACGGCACCGTGAACTGTCCCTCGAGGGCACCGTTCACCCAGGCCCGCAGATTCTCGGATTCACTCGCGCTGCCGCGGTTGTGCCAGATCTCGAGCCGCTGCCACTGCAGCTTGTCGGGCATCGACGTGGACCACACGTTCCCCGTGTACGAGCCCGGCGTGCAGCCTTCGGTCGTGAAGTGTCCGCTGCGGTTCTCGGGGTAGACGTCCCAGCGCGTGGTGGGCGTGCCCCATTCATTGTAGTTGTGCTGCCAGATCTTGACGTTGCGCAGGCCGGTCGTGGCGCCGTCATCGGAGCGGTCGTTCCAGATCCACCCGGAGACGTACACCTTCTGGGTGAGGTTGCGCATGATGACCGACACGTTGCTGACATAGCCGTCGGGCGTGTTGCGGAAATACTGGCGCAGAGTCTTGTCCCCGGCGAACCGCGGCCGCTGGTCGCTGTACTTGGGGTAGTTCGCCTGCGGGTTCGACGACGGCTGGACGTTGGACCAGGCTTCCCAGGCCGGACCGACCCCGGCCTGCAGCGTCTGGCCCGGAGTGCCCGCCTGGAAGTTGTCGTACTTGATGGGCGCCGCCGGCGACTTGGTGCCGAAGCCCGAGCCGACGATGTTCAACAGGCCATTTTGCGAGACTTCGCCGGATACGCTGCCGATGCTGGCCTGGGCCCATACGATGCCCGGCCCCAGGACCGCACAGCCCAAGATCAAGGACAACAACAACTTGAACATCGCTCACTTCCCATCGAGTGGGTCTGGTCCAACCGGCACCGCGGCAGGGGATGCAAGTTCCGTTCCGTTGCCCAAAAGGCCGTCGAGACGGGCCGGGCGCGGCCCAGGCTGCAGGCTCCGCGGCCCCGCTCTGCAGGGGCCTGGCGCGCGCGCTGTGCGGCAGCGCAGGGCGACCGACGGCGCCGGGGCCGGCGGTCTCGCCCAAGGTACACGCGAAGCCGTCACGACAGCAACCCCGCGCGTCGCGGGCCGGGCGCCGCCCGCGCTGCTGGTGCAACCAGATGCGCCCTGCTATCATGCGCCGGGCTCGGCGCGCAGAGGGAGGCGATCTTGGACATCTCGGGACCGATCGCCATCGTCGCCGCCGGCGAACTGTTCGGCGGCACCGAACGGCACGTGCTGGGGCTGGGCTCGTACCTTTGCGAGGCAGGCCTCGACGCCCGCATCTACGCCTTCCACGACCGCGAACTGGCGGCCGGCTGCCGGTCGGCCGGCCTGCCGGTCACCATTCTGGCCTGTCGCGGCAGCTACGACCTGTCCGGCCCCCGGCGCCTGCGTGAACTGCTCGACGACGCCCGCAGCCGACTGGTGCACGTCCACGGCTACCGCGCCGCGGTGAACGTCGCGCTGATGCCCAGGCCGCTGCCCATGGTCTGCACGCTCCACGGCGAGGGTGAGCCGTCGTGGCGCGCGCCGCGGCAGTACGCCAAGGACCGCGCCTACCGCTCGGCGGAAGCCTGGGCCTGCCGCCGGCGGCGCGCGCTCGTCTGTTTCGTGAGCGAAGACCTGCGCCGCCGCCACGGGCACCGGTACCGCGGGCTGGAGTGCCGGACGATCGCCAACGGGATCAGGCCCTTGGACCGCGCGGAGTTCGCGCCGCCGGGTCCGCCCCTGGCGCCGGGCCGCCTGCGCGCGGTGGCCGTCGGGCGCCTCACCCGCGTCAAGGGGCTGGATGTCGCCATCACGGCGCTGTCGCGGCTGGGCGCCGACAACCCCTGGCAGCTCGACCTGGTCGGGGACGGCGAACTGCGCGGCGAACTCGCCGCGCTGGCGGGGAACCTCGGGGTCGCTGATCGCGTGACGTTCCACGGCTTTCGCCGCGACGTCGAGGCGCTCGTCGCGCAGGCGGACGCTCTGTTGATGCCCTCCCTCCACGAAGGGCTCCCGTACGCCCTGCTGGAGGCCATGTCGCTGGGCTTGCCCGTGATCGCCTCCGACGTCGGCGGCCTGGCCGAGGTTCTGCGGCACGAGCGGACGGGATTGCTGGTGCCCGTCGGCGATGCCGCCGCCCTCGCCGCGGCTCTGGCGAGGCTGGGAAGCGACGGCGGCCTGCGCGCCGCCCTCGGCGCCGCCGCCGCCGCCGAGCAGCGACGCGGCTACACGCTGGCCGCGATGGGCGACGGCTACCTGTCGGCCTACCGCGACGCCCTGACGGCCCGGGGACCCGCATGAATCCGGTGCCCATCCTCTTCGGCATCGACGCCATGGCGCTCGGCGGCACGGAGCTGCAGCTGCGCGGACTGATCGACCGCCTCGATCGCCGGCGGTTCGAGCCGCACCTGCTGACGCTCGGCAACCGGGACGCGGCGTTGCTCCCCGCGGACTGCGCCCATCTGGACCTGCAGGTGACGTCTCTGGCCAGCCCGCGCACCCTGCGCGAGATGGCGCGGACCATCCGCTACCTTCGCCGCCACCGCATCGCGATCGTGCAGTCCTTTTTCCAGGATGCGACGCTGTTCTGCGTGCCGGCCGCCCGGATCGCCGGCGTACCGATGCGCCTGGTTTCCTTCCGCGACCTCGGGTTCTGGCGGACACCCGGCCAGGTCAGGGCACTGCGCGCCGTGTACGGGCTGGCGACGGGGTTCGTCGCCAATTCGGCGGCCGTGCGCGACCGCTTCTGCGACCTGGACGGTCTCGATCCCGCGCGCTTCACGGTGATCCCGAACGGACTGGACGTGTCGCGCTTCGCGTTCCGCGCTCCGGACGAGCCGCCGCTGGTCGTGGGAGCCCTCGGCAACCTGAATCGCGCCGTGAAGCGGATGGATCTCCTGGTCGAAGCCGCGGGACTGCTCGCGCCGCGCCATCCCGACGTTCGCTGGGAGATCGTCGGCGACGGCCACCTGCGACCGGGGCTCGAGGCGCGCGCGCGCGCACTGGGCCTGGGCGACCGCCTCACGTTCAGCGGGCAACTGGCCGACGCCGGCGCGGCGCTGCGGCGCTGGGACGTCGGCGTGCTTCCTTCGGACTCCGAGGGCTTTTCCAACGCGATCCTGGAGTACATGCTCAGCGGCTGCGCCGTGGTCGCCACGGACGTCGGCGGCAATCGCGAGGCGATCCAGGACGGACAAACCGGCTGCCTCGTGCCTCCCGGCGATGCCGGGGCCCTGGCGGCTGCGCTGGACCGGCTCCTGTCGGGCGGCGGCTTGGCGCGGCGCCTGGCCGCATCCGCCCGCGCCGTCGCCGAAAGCCGCTATTCCTGGGAGGCCTGTCTCGCCGCGCACGAGACGCTGTATTCCGGCGCCCGGGACTGACCAGGCACGAAGCGCCGACGCCTCAGGAGGTCACGCCGCCGCCGGCCGCAGGGCCCGCTCGACGGCGCGAAGGTGCTTCTGCATGTGCACGTCGAGGCCTGCCAACACGATGGCCAGACCGGCGCCGTACCACCAGTAGACCTCATAGAGATCCATGCCGAACATGCCGAGCACCAGCCTCACGAAGATGAAGCCGCCGCCCGCCTTCGCCGTGGCGATGAAGAAACGGAGATCACGGTCGATCCGGGCCGCGCCGCGCATGGGCGCGCCCCGCAGTGCCTGCGCCCGGACGAGATCCCGGAGGCGGCGGCGCATGGCGGTGAAGTCGCGGACCGACCTCTGGAACGAGGCCATCAGGGCGTAGACCAGGAAGCCGAAGACGAAGAGGCCCTGGATGCCCAGATTGGTCGCGACTTCGAGATACAGGTTGTGCGTGTCCTGGGAGCGTCCAAATCGCTCGAAGCGCTTGGCCGGGAACGAAGCCACCCCGACGCCCAGCGGGTTCTCCAGGAACACGGTCCAGGCGTCGCGGAGGATCTCGATTCGCGCCTCCGAGGAGTGTCCCTCCTTCTCCTTGCCGCCGATGCTCTGGAATCTCTCGATGTACTGCTGGGGCAGCATCATGACGACGACGGCGCCGACGATCAGCATGCGCAACACGAGCACGGCTTTCCGGCCGGACTGCAGCCAGATCCAGACCACCAGGCCCAGCAGCCCCAGGTATGCGGTCCGGGATCCGGAATAGATGACGCAGATGAGCGAGGTGGTGGCAAAGACAAGGACGCACAACCGCTGATAGAAGGGCTTGATCTCGTTCCAGTAGAACCACAGGAACGGCAGGCTGCCCAACGCCACGCCACCGAGGTTGTTGGGATGCTGGTAGATCGGGACTGCGCCGTGCAGCCGCATCACGCCCTGATTCTGCCAGTACAGCCCGCCGGTGATCAGCCCGCGCGTGGACTCGAAGGTGATGTAGAAGATCGAGAAGAGGAACGCCAGCTGGAACAGCCACAGATACCGACGCGACTCGATGAGGACCGCCATGAGGAAAGTGAGCATCGCGAACTTGAACACGCGGTCGTTGAAGATCACGCGGGCCAGCCCGGGATCCGCCGCCATGGGCAGCTGCACGATCATGGCGAAGAAGAGCAGCGCGATGGCGATCATCAGGGGCTTGGCGGGGCGGATGTCGAGCGTCCTGTTGGGCAGATACGTCAAGGCGCAGATCACCGAGACGCCGCCGAGCAGGAACTCCAGGCGGATCGCCGAGAGGAGGTCCATGCGCGCGGTGGCCTGGATGTACCGCGCGACCACGAACGCGAGGAACAGGGCGAACATCCAGGGGGGGCATTGCGGGTATCTGGGGTTGTACAGCGCTGCCGGGGGCGCCTGCGCGCCGGCACGACGGTCGTCCAGCGGATCCGGCACTTCGTTGGCCTGCACGCGCCCTGCCGCCTCGCTCATGTCCCCTGCCGTCTGCGGTCGCATCCGCGCCGACACGGCTCCAGCCCGGATCCGGCCACGGCGGCTCTGGCTGTGCCCTCGCGAAGCATGTCCGGCAATCCTCCCTGTGGACGGGTGACGCGTCCAGCCGGTCGCCAGCATATCACCGCGCCGACGGCCCGGCTACCGCTCGCCCCCTCCCCGGATCGAAGGAGTCGGACGCCCGCGCCGCAGCCACGATTCCAGCGCCAGCAGCGACCAGAACTGCTGCGGCAGCCGCCAGTCCCCCGGCGCCGGCCCGCGCCACATCGCGTCGACCACGCCGCGGACGGCGGCGGGCTCCAGCCAGTCCTCGCACCGGCAGCCCGGCGCCAGCAGGTCGCGCGCCGTCTCGCGCAGCGGCCCCTGCACCCAGTGCGCGACCGGCGAGCCGAACCCCTGCTTCGGCCGCCGCACGATGGCCTCCGGCAGCACATCCCGCATCGCGCGGCGCAGGAGGTACTTCGGCTGCCCCCCGCTCAACTTCAGCGTCGGGGGGATCCGCAGGCAGAACTCGACCAGGCGGTGATCCAGGAACGGCGCCCGGCACTCCAGCCCCGTGAACATCGAGGCCATGTCGACCTTCTTGAGCAGATCGTCCGGCAGATAGTAGTTCAGATCGTGCTCGAAGGCGACGGACAGCGGATCCCGGTCGGTGAATTCCAGCCAGCGGTGCGCGGTCCAGAACGAGTCCACCTCACGCCCCTCGGCGCCCAGCCAGCGCGGCAGTTCCCTGCTGTCGAAGATGCTGCGCGCGCGGAGCCAATTGCGCAGGGGCCACCGGGGCCGGGCCTGCCGGTCGTAGCCCGCGCCCAGCCCGAAGCGGGACAGCCGCCGGGCCACGCGCCCGCCCAGCCGGGTCGAGCGCTGCGTCGCCTGCCACAGGTAGGCGTCGTACCCGGCCATCAGCTCGTCACCGCCGTCGCCGGTCAGCACCACCTTCAGGTGCCGGCTCGCCGCGTGCGCCACCAGATAGGTCGGCAGCACCGAGCTGTCGGCGAACGGCTCGTCGAGATGGTCCATCAGCCGCGGGAACAGGTCCTCCACGTGCAGGTCGGCCCACATCTCGTGGTGGCGCGTCCCGAACCGCTGCGCGACCTGCGCGGCCCAGCCGCGCTCGTCCAGTCCCCCGCCCATCCCCATCGTGTAGGTGGCCGGCAGCTCGCCGCCGGCGGCGGCCGCGCAAGCCACCACCGCCGCCGAGTCGATGCCGCCCGAGAGGAAAATGCCGACCGGCACGTCGGCCTGCAGCTGCGACGCCACGGCCGCCTGCAACCGTTCGCGCAGGCCGGACACCGCCTCGGCCTCGGTCATGGCCCAATCCACTGTCAGGCGCGGTTCCCAGTAGCGCCGCACCGTCAGCCCGTCCGCGTCGTGCCGCAGCCAGTGACCCGGCTGCAGCTTGCGCACGCCCTCGAAGATGGTCAGCGGCGCCGGCACGTACATGCAGTTGAGGTACAGGGCCAAGGCGCGGCGGTCGATTCTCGGCGCCGGTCCCAGCAGGGGCGCCAGCGCCTTGAGT
>CAYNPY010000050.1:0-26737 GCA_964399195.1 uncultured Fibrobacteraceae bacterium | reverse complement strand
CGAGGGCGGTCGTACGGTGGGCGCCGGCGTGGTGGCGAAGATCCACGCCTAGGACGGAAAGCTGCGACAGGCGAGCAGGCGCCGCCGGCCTGCGGCGGGAAGGTTCCCGAGCGACCGGCGGCGAAGCTGGAGTAGCCATCGCCAAGGAGAGTTGAAGTGGCACGTCAGAAGATCAAGATCAGGCTCAGGGCCTACGAACCGGCGGTGCTGGACCGCTCCGCCGAGATCATCGTCTCGACGGCGCTCAAGACGGGCGCGCTGGTCCGCGGGCCGATCCCGCTGCCCACCCGGAAGTCCATCTACACGGTCCTGCGCTCGCCGCACGTCGACAAGAAGTCGCGTGAGCAGTTCGAGATGCGGATCCACAAGCGGCTGATCGAGATCGAGAACTCGACGCCGCAGACGACGGAGTTCCTCAAGAAGCTGTCCCTGCCGGCCAGCGTGGACGTCGAGATCAAGGTCTGATACCGCCAGAGTCTGGCGCCGCCGGGATCCGCGGACGGATCCTGAGCAGGCGGCAAGGGAGCAACGAAATGATCGGACTGATCGGCAAGAAGCTGGGCATGACGCGGACCTTCCAGGAGGACGGCCGCAGCGTGCCCGTCACGGTCATCCAGGCCGGGCCGTGCGTCGTCACCCAGGTCAAGGACCTGACGCGCGACGGCTACAGCGCCGTGCAGCTGGGCTTCGGCGCGAAGAAGGCCAAGAACACGCCCCTGCCCATGCAGGGGCATTTCCGCAAGGCAGGCTCCGACCCTCTGCGGACCGTCCACGAGTTCCGGCTCGACGCCGGCCACGCGTTCAAGCTGGGCCAGACCGTCGGCGTCGCGGAACTGGCGGAGGTGGCGCGGGTCGACGTCACGGGCGTGACCAAGGGCAAGGGGTTCCAGGGCGGCATCAAGCGCCATGGCCACCACCGCGGCCCGGCGGCCCACGGCTCGAAGAACGTCCGCGACCCGGGCTCGGTCGGCATGCACACCTTCCCGGGGCGCGTGTTCCCGGGCAAGCCCATGCCCGGCCAGATGGGCAACAAGCAGCAGACGAAGCGGAACCTGACGGTCGTCGCGATCGACCAGGAGCGGAACCTGCTGCTGGTCAAGGGCAGCGTGCCCGGCGCCACGAACGGCATCGTCTTCATCCGGCCCAGCCGTTAGTCGCGGAGCGGGACCGGCGGACCGGACATTAGAAACGGACGAGGTAAGACATGGCAACGGCAAGACTCTTCGACGGGGACGGCAAGCAGAAGGGGACCGTGGAGCTCCCGGCCTCGCTGTTCGCGCAGCCCGTCCACAAGCAGTCCCTGTACGAGGTCGTGCGCAACTACCTGGCCAACCAGCGCCAGGGGACGCACGACACGAAGACGCGCGCCGAGGTCGACTACTCGGGCAAGAAGCTCTACAAGCAGAAGGGCACCGGCCGCGCCCGCGCCGGCGACGCCAAGAGCCCGACGCGCGTCGGCGGCGGCGTGGCCTTCGGCCCGCACCCGCGGGACTACGGCTACAAGGTGCAGCGCAAGGTCAAGCGCAAGGCGCTCACCAGCGCGCTCAGTGACCGGGCCGGCGCCGAGCGCGTCACGGTGCTCGAGGACATCGCGCTCGAGGCGCCCAAGACCGCGAAGATGGCCGCCGTGTTCGCCGCCATGGCGCTGCCCGGCCGGCACACCCTGTTCGTGGTCGAGCCGGGAGCGGACAGCCTCTGGAAGTCGACGCGCAACCTGCACGGCGTGCGCGTGCTGCGCGCGAACGACCTGAACGCCTACACCATCCTGTGGGCCGACAACGTGGTCTTCACGCAGAAGGCCCTCGCGGGCGCCGAGGAGGTCTTCGGGAAATGAAGGACCTGAGCAAAGTCATCGTCCGCCCCCTGATCACCGAGCAGGGGACCGACATGCGCGAGAAGCACAACCAGTACTTCTTCGAGGTCGCCGTCGACGCGAACAAGCTCGAGATCCGGCAGGCGATCGAGCAGTTCTTCGGGGTCAAGGTGACCAACGTGCGCACCATGAACTACCGCGGCAAGATCAAGCGGATGGGGCGCTACCAGGGCAAGCGGGCCGATTGGAAGAAGGCCATCGTGACGCTGGCCAAGGACGAAACCATCGACCTCTTCGAGATCGTCTAAAGAGGAGCGCAAGGCATGGCCATCAGGAAACTCAAGCCGGTGACGCCGACCCAGCGGTTCCGCACCGTGGCGGACTTCGCTGAGATCACGCGCAGCAAGCCGGAGAAGTCGCTGCTGGAGCCGCTGCCGAGCACCGGCGGCCGCAACAACTTCGGCCGCATCACGTGCCGGCACAAGGGCGGGGGCCACAAGCGCCAGTACCGCAAGATCGACTTCAAGCGGAACAAGCACGAGGTGCCGGCGAAGGTCTTCAGCATCGAGTACGACCCGAACCGCAGCGCCCGCATCTGCCTGCTGCACTACCTCGACGGCGAGAAGCGCTACATCCTGTGGCCGAAGGGCCTGGAGGTGGGCGCCGAGATCGTCGCCGGCCCGGAGGCGCCGTTCAACACGGGCAACGCCCTGCCGCTCGAGCGCATCCCGCTGGGCACGATGGTGCACAACATCGAGCTGAACCTGGGCAAGGGCGGGCAGATGGCGCGCAGCGCCGGCTCGTTCGCGCAGGTCATGGCGAAGGAAGGCGAGTACGTCACGCTGCGCCTGCCGAGCGGCGAGGTGCGCATGGTGCACAAGCGCTGCTACGCCACCATCGGCGAGGTCGGCAACGCCGAGCACGAGAACGTGGTCAGCGGCAAGGCCGGCCGCTCGCGCTGGCTGGGCATCCGCCCGACCGTGCGCGGCGTGGCCATGAACCCGGTCGACCACCCGCACGGCGGCGGCGAGGGCCGCACCAGCGGCGGCCGGCACCCGGTGACCCCGTGGGGCCAGCCGACCAAGGGCAAGAAGACTCGCAAGAAGAAGCCGTCGGACAACTTCATCGTGCGGCGCCGCAAGGCCAAGGGCTAAGCAAAGGAAGGTTCCAAGTCATGGCGCGTTCGATCAAGAAGGGGCCGTACATCCAGGAAGCCCTTTTGACGAAGGTCGAGGCCCTGAACAGCCGCGGCGAGAAGCGGGTCATCAAGACCTGGTCGCGGCGCTCGACGATCGCCCCCGAGTTCCTCGGGCACACGATCGCCGTGCACAACGGCAAGCAGTTCGTGCCGGTCTACGTGCAGGAGAACATGGTCGGGCACAAGCTGGGCGAGTTCGCCCCGACGCGCACGTACCGCGGGCACACCAGCAAGAAGAAGTAGCGGAGGTACCACGATGGAGGCACGCGCCAGAGCCCATCACATCCGGATCTCGGCCCGCAAGGCGCGGCTGGTGGCCGACCTGATCCGGGGCAAGAACCTGGACGAGGCCCTGAGCATCCTGGCCCTCACGCAGAAGAAGGCGTCGCCGATCCTGCGCAAGGTCATGCTCTCGGCCGCGGCCAACGTCCGCTTCAAGGACGACGGCGAGCATCCGCTGCCGAACGCGCGGATCTACGTCAAGGAGATCCTGATCAACGAAGGCCCCACGATGAAGCGGATCCGTCCGCGCTCGCAGGGCCGCGCCTACAGCATCTTCAAGCGGACGGCGCACGTGGACATCACGGTGGCCGCGGACGTCTGAGCGAGCGAGCGGCGGCCTGGCCGCCAACGGGAAGCCGAGCCGGACCGGGCAGCCCCGCGGGGCGCAAGGCAACCGGCGCTGAGGAAGGAAGACCATGGGTCAGAAGACACATCCGATCGGGTTCCGGCTGGGGATCGTCAAGGATTGGAACGCCACCTGGTTCAACCACCGGCACTTCGCCGACTGGCTGAACGAGGACCTCCTGGTGCGGAAGTACGTCCAGGCCCGCGTCGGCGCGGCCGGCGTCGAGTCGATCAAGATCAAGCGCTTCCGCGAGAAGGTCATCATCATCGTGGCGACCAGCCGGCCCGGCGTGGTGATCGGCAAGAAGGGGCAGAAGGCGGACCAGCTCCGCGCCGAGCTGCAGAAGATGCTCGGCAAGAACGTGAAGCTGGACGTCGAGGAAGTGAAGAAGCCCGAGCTGAGCGCGCCGCTGGTGGCCGACCACATCGCGCAGCAGCTGGAGGGCCGCGTCGCCTTCCGCCGCGCCATGAAGAAGTCGATCGCCACCGCCATGCGGATGGGCGCCAAGGGCATCAAGATCCGCTGCGCGGGCCGCCTGGGCGGCGCCGAGATCGCGCGGGTCGAGACCTACCACGACGGCAGCGTGCCCCTGCACACCCTGCGGGCGGACATCGACTACGGCGTGGCCACGGCGCGGACGGCGTACGGCGCCATCGGCGTGAAGGTCTGGATCTGCAAGGGCGAGATCTTCCCGGCCGAGTTCAAGGAGTCCCTGCGCAAGCAGGTCGTGGAGCAGCGCGCCTGACCGCGGCGGCGCCCCGGTGAACCCGAAAGCGGCGGCGCCCGGCGCCGGCGCCTGAAGAAGAAGAGGTCGACGAGCCATGTTGATGCCGAAGCGCACCAAGTACCGGAAGATGTTCAAGGGCCGCGTCCGCGGCGTGGCCAGCCGCGGCGCCACCGTGGCCTTCGGGGACTACGGCCTGCAGGCCGTCGGCGCGGGCTGGGTCACCAGCCGGCAGCTGGAGGCGACCCGCGTGGCGGTGACGCGCCGCATGAAGCGCGTCGGCCAGGTGTGGATCCGCATCTTCCCGGACAAGCCGATCACGCTGAAGCCGGCCGAGACCCGCATGGGCAAGGGCAAGGGCGCGCCCGAGTACTGGGTGGCCGTGGTCAAGCCCGGCCGGGTTCTGCTGGAGATCAACGGCGTCGACCACGCGCTGGCCAAGGAAGCCCTGGCCCTCGGCGCGGCGAAGCTGCCGTTCAAGACGCGGGTCATCAGCCGCGGAGGGGAATAAGCCATGAAGAAGGCCCACGAACTGCGCGACCTGGCGGTCGAGGAACTCGAGAGCCGCGTGCGCGAGAAGTCCGAGGAGCTGATGAATCTGCGGATCCAGCTCAACATGCGGCGCCTGGACAACCCGCTGCGGGTGCGCCAGACGCGCCGGGAAATCGCGGTCCTCAAGACCGTCATCAACCAGAAGAAGGGCGCCCGGTAGGCGCGGAAACCGGGAGCCGGCGCCACGCGTGCGCGACCGGAGCCAGGGAGAGGAACGATGGCCAACACCGAACGCAATCTGAGAGCCGTCCGCATCGGCCAGGTCGTGTCCAGCAAGATGGACAAGACGGTGGTCGTCACGGTCAGCCGCCGGTTCCCGCATCCGCTCTACAAGCGGATCATCACCCGCACCACGCGTCTGGTGGCCCACGACGAGGCCAACGAGTGCCGCGAGGGCGACGTGGTGAAGGTCATGGCCATCCGGCCGCTCTCCAAGACCAAGCGCTGGCGGGTCGCGGAGATCATGGAGAAGGCCAAGTAGCCGGACGGACGCCTCGTCCACAGGAAGCGCAGCCCCCCGGGCAGAGGCCGCCACGGCGGCCGGGAAAGTCGAAGGACTGGTGACATGATTCAGGAATCGACACGGTTGATCGTCGCGGACAACTCCGGCGCCAAGGTCGTCGAGTGCTTCCGCGTGCTGGGCGGCTCCAAGCGGCGCTACGCCCGGGTTGGCGACATCATCGTCGCCGCCGTCAAGACGGCCATCCCGAACGGCAACGTGAAGAAGGGCCAGGTCGTCAAGTGCGTGATCGTGCGCACGCGCAAGGAGATCGGCCGCAAGGACGGCAGCTACATCCGCTTCAGCGACAACGCGGCCGTCATCCTGGCCGCCGACACGCAGGAGCCGGTGGGCACCCGCATCTTCGGGCCCGTGGCGCGCGAGCTTCGCGACAAGAAGTTCATGAAGATCGTCTCGCTGGCGCCGGAGGTGCTGTGATGCGGCTGAAGAAGAACGACACCGTGCGCGTGATCGCCGGCGAGGACAAGGGCAAGGAGGGCAAGATCCTCAAGGTCTTCCCCGACAAGGGCCGCATCATCGTCGAGAAGGTGAACCTGATCAAGCGCCACACACGCCCCTCGAAGAGCCTGCCCCAGGGCGGCATCATCGAGAAGGAAGCGCCGATCAACGCGACCAACGTCATGCTGGTCTGCCCGAAGACGGGCAAGCCGACCCGCATCGGCAGCCAGGTCCTGAGCGACGGCAGCCGCGCGCGCGTGAGCCGCAAGAGCGGCGACATGATCAACGACTGACGGGCCGTCGAGAGGCCTTGGGAACCACCAGTGCCCGATTCCCGGGCGCTGCCGGAAGGAAAGAGAAATGGCTGCTGCAGCGAAGCCCAACCTGAGGGTCAAGTACGAGGCGAGCGTCGTGCCGGCCCTGCAGGAGAAGTTCCAGTACTCGAGCCCGATGCAGATCCCGCGCCCGGTCAAGGTCGTGATCAACATGGGGCTGGGTCGCGCGCCCAACAACCCGAAGCTGCTGGACGCCGCGTGCGCGGATCTCGAGACCATCACGGGCCAGAAGGCCGTCAAGACCAAGGCCCGCAAGTCGGTGTCGAACTTCAAGATCCGGCAGGGCATGCAGATCGGCGCCTGTGTGACGCTGCGCGACCGCCGGATGTGGGAGTTCCTGGACCGCTTCATCAACGTCTCGCTGCCGCGCATCCGCGACTTCCGCGGACTGCCGGCGCGGTTGAGCGGCTCGGGCGACTACACGCTGGGGCTGAAGGACCAGTTGATCTTCCCGGAGATCGACTACGACAAGGTGGACGAGCCGCGCGGCATGAACGTGACGATCGTCACCACCGCCACGAACGACGAAGAGGGCCGTGAGCTGCTGCGCCTGCTGGGCATGCCCTTCCGGCGCTAAGGAGGAACGAGTTTTGGCCAAGAAATCGCTGATTGCCAAGTCACAGCGCACGCCCAAGTTCAAGGTGCGGGCCTACAACCGCTGCCGCCGCTGCGGGCGTCCGCGGGCCTTCATCCGTCGCTTCGGCCTTTGCCGGCTTTGCTTCCGGCAACTCGCGTTGAACGGCGACATCCCCGGTGTCGTCAAGGCCAGCTGGTAACGGCAGTCCAGGAGCAGGTGAACATGAGCATGACCGATCCCATCGCGGATATGCTGACCCGCATCCGGAACGCCACGCAGGCGGGCCACCGTCGGGTCGAGATTCCCGCGTCCAACCAGAAGAAGGCCGTGGCCGACGTTCTGGTGCAGCAGGGCTACATCGAGAAGTACGAGGTGCTGGACGACAACGCCCAGGGTACGCTGCGCCTCTTCCTGAAGTACCAGCTTCGGGACGGGCAGCGCATCGGCGTGATCGAGGGCATCCGGCGCGTGAGCCGCCCCGGTCGTCGCATCTTCGCGGGCAAGGACAGCATCCCGAAGGTCTGCGGCGGGTACGGCATCTCGATCCTGTCGACGAACCAGGGGATCCTCACGGGGCACCAATGCCGGATGCGTGGCATCGGCGGCGAAGTGCTCTGCGAGATCTGGTAGCAACCGGCACCGCTTCAGCCGGTCCGGCTGCGGCAGTTTGCGGAGGAAACGGAAATGTCGCGCATTGGCAAGAACCCCGTCGCCATCCCGTCCGGCGTGACGGTGGCGATCGAGGGCACCACCTCGGTGGTGAAGGGCCCGAAGGGCGAGCACCGGCAGCACATCCCTGCCGGCCTCGGCTTCGAGCAGAAGGACGGCAAGCTGTACATCACGCGGCCGGACGACTCCAAGTCCATGCGGGCCCGGCACGGTCTGGTGCGCGCCCTGATCGCGAACCAGGTGACCGGGGTGACCGAGGGATTCAAGAAGTCGCTCGAGATCGTCGGCGTCGGCTATCGCGCGGCGGTCAAGGGGCAGGCGCTGGACCTGCAGCTGCAGTTCAGCCACCCGCTGGAGTACCCGATCCCGGCCGACATCAAGATCACCTGCCCCGACCAGACGCACATCGACGTCTGGGGCGTGGACAAGCAGCGGGTCGGCCAGGTCGCGGCGGAGATCCGCGCGTTCCGCCAGCCCGAGCCCTACAAGGGCAAGGGCATCCGGTACGTCGGCGAGGACATCATCCGCAAGGCCGGCAAGGCGGCGGGCAAGTAGACCGGCGGCAAGCCGCGCGGGGCACCGGCCCGGCGCAGAGGTGAAGGACGATGAGCAGCATCAGCAAGAAGCGGCGCGAGATCCGGACCAAGCGGAAGGTCAGCATCCGCAAGAAGGTGTCCGGCAGCGCCGAGCGGCCGCGGATCTCGATCCTCCGCAGCCACAAGAACATCTATGCCCAGGTCGTCGACGACACGGTCGGACACACGCTGGCCGCCTGCGACGGCAGCAAGGTGGGCCAGGTCACGGCGCCCGAGGGCGTGACCGGCAAGTGCGCGGTGGCCTACGGCGTCGGCAAGGCGCTGGCCGAGATGGCCAAGGCGAAGGGGATCGAGCGCGTGGTCTTCGACCGCAGCGGGTATCTGTACCACGGTCGGGTGGCCGCCCTGGCCCGCGGGCTCAGGGACGGCGGCCTCGAAGTCTAGTCCTTGCCGGCCGCGGCCGGCGAGCGAGACAGGAGCAGTCAGATGGCGGGATTCGACAATCAGAGAAGCGGCGATGCCAACCGCGGCGGTCGTGGTGGCCCGGGTGGACCAGGTGGCGGCGGGCGGGGTCCCGGCGGCGGCGGACGCGGCGGCTTCGGCGGCCCCGGCGGCCCGGGCGGCCCGGGTGGCCCCGGCGGACGCGGCGGGCGCGGCCGCGGCGACGGCCCGGGCGGCGACCGCGGTCCCCGTTCCGGCGGTCCCCGCGAGGGCGGCGACCAGGCCGGCTCGGACCTGCACGAGAACGTGATCAGCATCAACCGCGTGGCCAAGGTGGTCAAGGGCGGCCGGCGCTTCAGCTTCAGCGCCATCGTCGCCGTCGGCGACGGCAAGGGCAAGGTCGGCGTCGCCATGGGCAAGGCCAACGAGATCGCCGACGCCATCCGCAAGGGCGGCGAGGCGGCCCGCGCGGCGCAGATCTCGGTGCCCATCCAGAAGGAGACGATCGCCTACGAGGTGATCGGCCGCTTCGGTTCCAGCCGCGTGCTCCTGAAGCCCGCCTCGCCCGGTACCGGCGTCATCGCCGCCGGCGGCGTGCGCGCCATCCTCGAGGCGGCGGGCGTCAAGAACATCCTGACCAAGCAGCTCGGCTCGCGGAACCCGAACAACGTCGTCAAGGCGACCATGGACGGCCTGCGCCAGCTGCGCACGGTCGAGGAGTTCGCCGCCAAGCGCGGCCTGACCGTGCCCGAGGTGCTCGGCTTCGAGCGCCGCACCGCCGCGTCCGGAACCGGCCCGAAGGAGGCCTAGGCCATGGCTGAGGCGAAGATCAAGATCACGCAGGTGCGGAGCGTCATCGGGCGCCCCGAGAAGCACCGCCGGATCATCGAGGCGCTCGGCATCAAGCGCAACCAGACGTCGGTGATCCACAACGATACCCCCCAGATCCGGGGCATGGCGTTCAAGGTGCGCCACCTCGTGACCGTGGAAGAGGTGAAGTGACGATGCTCAAGCTGAACAACCTCGGCGCTCCCAAGGGCGCGAACCGGGATCGCAAGCGCCTCGGGCGCGGCACCGGTTCGGGCCAGGGCAAGACCGCCGGCAAGGGCCACAAGGGCCAGAAGGCGCGTGCGGGCGGCGGCATCCCGGCCTGGTTCGAGGGCGGCCAGATGCCCCTGAACCGCCGGCTGCCGAAGCGCGGCTTCGTCAACGTGTTCCGCAAGACCTTCCAGCTGGTGAACCTGGACGTGCTCAACGAGCACTTCGAGGCCGGCGCGAAGGTGGACGCCCAGGCCCTGGCGCTGGCCGGGCTGATCAAGCACGTCGATCGCCCGGTGAAGCTCCTGGCGCGCGGCAAGCTCGAGAAGTCGCTGCAGATCGAGGTCGCCAAGGCCAGCGAGGCGGCCGTCGCCGCCGTGCAGGCCGCCGGCGGCTCGGTCACCGTGAAGGCGTAGGCCCGCGGCTTTGCCCGCGGAGGCGGCAACGTCCTAACCGAAGGAAGCGTTCTCTTGAACATCAGCGGCAGCTACCAGAGCATGTTCAGGATCCCGGAGCTCAAGCGCCGGCTCCTGTTCACCGGCATGATCCTGCTCGTGTACCGGCTGGGCGGGCACATCCCGACGCCGGGCATCAACCGTGACGCGCTCAAGCAGTTCTTCGCGGAACAGGGCGGGCTGCTGAACCTGTACGACATGTTCTCGGGCGGCGGCCTGAGCAACGCGACGATCTTCGCGCTGGGCATCATGCCCTACATCAGCGCCTCGATCATCTTCCAGCTGCTGCAGGCGGTGGTCCCGTACTTCGAGAAGATGGCGAAGGAAGGCGAGCAGGGCCGCAAGAAGATCAACCAGCTGACGCGCTACGGCACCGTGGTCCTGGCGCTGATCCAGTCCCTGGGCATGGCCACCGGCCTGGAGCAGATGTCCGGCGGCATCGTGGCCAATCCGGGCTTCGCGTTCAAGATCATGACGGCGATCACGCTGACCGCCGGCACGATCTTCGTGATGTGGCTCGGCGAGCAGATCACCGAGCGGGGCATCGGGAACGGCATCTCGCTCATCATCTTCATCGGGATCGTGGCCAGCTACCCGACGGACATCCTGAACACGTTCCAGCAGCTGCGCAGCGGCGACATGCACATCGTCGTCGCGATCCTGCTGGCGGCCTTCATGCTGGTGGTCATCGCGGCGATCATCGCCATCACGCAGGGCCAGCGGAAGATCCCGGTCCAGTACGCCAAGAAGATCGTGGGCCGCCGCGTCTACGGCGGGGCCAACACGCACATCCCGCTGAAGGTCAACACCGCCGGCGTGATCCCCATCATCTTCGCGCAGTCGATCATCATGTTCCCGGCCACCCTGGGCAACATGTTCCCCGACAGCACGTTCCTGATGGGCCTGAGCCGCGTGTTCAGCCCGCCGCACCCGGTGTACGTGCTGGTCTACTCGGTCCTGATCATCCTGTTCGCCTACTTCTACACCGCCGTGGTCCTGAACCCGGTGGACCTGGCGGACAACATGAAGAAGAACAGCGGCTTCATCCCGGGCGTGCGGCCGGGCAAGAAGACCGCCGAGTACATCGACCGCGTCCTGTCCCGCGTCACGCTGCCGGGCGCCATCTTCCTGGCGCTGATCGCGGTGCTGCCGGACCTGCTGATCAAGCTGCTGAACGTGCCGTTCTACTTCGGAGGCACGGGCCTGCTGATCGTGGTCGGCGTCGCGCTGGACACTCTGCAGCAGATCGAATCGCACCTGGTCATGAGGCACTACGACGGCTTCATGACCAAGGGCCGGCTGCGGGCGCGGAGGTAGGGCTTGAACGTCGTCATCATGGGGCCGCCGGGAGTCGGCAAGGGCACGCAGTCGCACGCGATCGTGCAGGCCAAGGGGTGCGTCCACATCTCGACGGGCGACATCCTGCGCATGGCGATCCGCAGCGGCAACGAGCTGGGCCTCAAGGTGCAGGCGATCATGAACGCGGGAGACCTGGTCTCGGACGAGCTGATGATGGATCTGGTGCGTCATCGGCTCTCGCAGCCGGATGCGCAGGCCGGCTGGCTGCTGGACGGCTTCCCGCGGACCTCGGTGCAGGCCGAGGCCTTCATCGGGCTGCTGGACGACCTGGGCCAGAAGGTGGACGCGGTGCTGGTGCTGAATGCCCCGGCGGAGGAGATCATCCGCCGCCTGGAGGGGCGCATCACCTGCCGGGTCTGCAACGAGGTGATGAACCTCAAGGGCTTCGGCCGGAACCAGCCGAAGTACTGCCCCTTCTGCGGCTCGGCCGAGGATCCGCGGCGTGCGGGCAAGACCGCCCTGTACCAGCGGGGCGACGACAAGGAAGAGACGATCCGGCACCGGCTCGAGGTTTTCCGCAAGAAGACCCTCCCGGCGGCCTGGGCCCTGGAGGAGCGGTTCCCGCTCCACGAGATCGACGGCCTGGGCACCCCGGAGCAGGTGGCGGCCCGCATCGCGGCCGCGCTGGGCTAAGCCCTTGGCGCGGGGGACGTTGCGGATGCAGTTGAAGTCGACCGCGCAGGTTGACAAGATGCAGGCCAGCGCCGAGATTTTGGCGTCTGTCTTTCTCGAGGTCCGCCAGCTGGTGGCGCCCGGCGTCACCACCGCAGAACTCGACGAAGCCATCGAAGCCAGGATCCGGGAAGCCGGCTGTATCCCGAGTTTCAAGGGATACCACGGGTTCCCTGGGTCTGCCTGCATCTCGGTGAACGAGGAAGTGGTGCACGGCATCCCGTCGGGGCGGGTCCTGGTCGAGGGCGACATCGTCGGCATCGATATCGGTCTCATCCGGGACGGGTGGCACGCCGACTCCGCCGAGACGATCCCGGTCGGCCGGGTGAGCGACGAGGCGGCGCGCCTGATCGACGTGACCCGCGAGTGCCTGGCGCGCGGCATCGCCGCGATCGCGCCGGGGCGGCGGATCTCGGCGATCGGCATCGAGATCGAGGGCCACGCCCGCGCCAACGGGTTCTCGGTCGTGGAGACGCTGGTGGGGCACGGCATCGGCAGGAGCCTGCACGAAGACCCGCAGGTGCCGAACTTCCGGTGCTTCACGATGCCGGACCCGGTGATGGAGGTCGGCCTGGTCCTGGCGATCGAGCCGATGATCAACGCCGGGACCAAGCGGGTGGTGACCGCCCGCGACGAGTGGACGATCGTCACGGCGGACCGCCGCCTGTCGGCCCACTTCGAGCACACGGTGGCCGTCACGGCGGACGGCCCGAGGATACTGACGCGGCGCGGCGACGGCCCGGCGGCGTTCTGAAGGCGACCTGGAAGCGAGGACGGATGGCCAAGGAAGAAGGCATCAGCGTCGAGGGAACGGTCGTCGAGGCCCTGCCCAACGCCATGTTCCGCGTCGAGCTGGAGAACCAGCACGTGGTGCTGGCCCATGTGTCGGGCAAGATGCGCATGCACTTCATCCGCATCCTGCCCGGCGACAAGGTGACCGTGGAGTTGTCGCCGTACGATCTGACGCGCGGCCGCATCACGTACCGCTACAAGTAGGCAACGGCTGCGGCCCGCGAGGCCGCGCAGGCGGCCCGCGCGAGGGCCCGCTCGGAAAGGCAGAGAGCCATGAAGGTGCGCAGTTCGGTCCGCAAGATCTGCCCGAAGTGCAAGGTGATCCGGCGCAAGGGCGTCGTGCGCGTGATCTGCGTCACGCGGCGCCACAACCAGCGCCAGGGCTGAGGCATCGGCCCGGGGTTCGAGGTCGGTTGAGAGGGGTCCCGCGGTCCGGCGCGTCGAGGGCGCGACGGCGGCAGGGGCCGGGTAAGAGCGAAAGGAGCCGTGGTGGCACGCATCGCAGGTGTTGACATTCCTGCCAACAAGAGGATCCGGACGTCGCTGACGTACATCTATGGCGTTGGGGACCACCGCGCCCTGGAGATCTGCACGAAGGCGAAGATCGACCCGGAGACCAAGACGCGCGACCTGACCGAGGAGCAGACCAGGTCGATCATCGGCATCCTCGACAAGGAGTACCAGGTCGAGGGCACGCTGCGCACCGAGCACGCGATGAACATCCAGCGTCTGATGGACATCGGCAGCTACCGGGGCCTGCGGCACCGGCGCAAGCTGCCCTGCCGGGGCCAGAACACGAAGAACAACGCCCGGACCCGCAAGGGGCCGAAGTCCCGGCCCGGCGCCAAGAAGAAGTGAGGTAGAACGTGTCGACTGCCAAGGACAAGCGGGGCAAGGCGCGCAAGGCCAAGAAGAAGCTGGATTCGGTGGGCGTGGCCCACGTGAAGTCGAGCTTCAACAACACCATCATCACCATGACCGACCTGCAGGGCAACGTGATCACGTGGTCCAGCGGCGGGCACCAGGGCCGGTACAAGGGCAGCCGCAAGTCGACCGCCTTCGCCGCCCAGCTCGCGGCGCGCTTCTGCGCCCAGGAAGTCATCGGCCAGGGCATGCGCAAGGTCGAGGTGTGGGTGAAGGGCCCCGGGTCCGGCCGCGAGGCCGCGGTCCGCAGCCTGAAGGCCGAGGGCCTCGAAGTGACCCGGATCAAGGACTGCACCGCGATCCCGCACAACGGCTGCCGGCCCAAGAAGCGCCGTCGGCTGTAGTTTTCGAACAGGGGCGGCCCGCCTGAGAACCGAGGCCGTCTGGGAGGTTTCAAGGAATGGCCAGGTATACCGACGCAAAGTGCAAGCTTTGCCGGCGTGAGGGGATGAAGCTCTTTCTCAAGGGCGAGCGCTGCTTCAGCGCCTCGTGTGCCATCGAGCGCCGGCCGTACGCGCCGGGCGAGCATGGCCGTCGCCGTGGGCGTAAACCCTCGGACTACAAGCTTCAGCTCCGTGAGAAGCAGAAAGTCCGTTCGATCTATGGCGTCCTGGAAAGCCAGTTCCGCCTGTACTTCGCCGAGGCGAACCGCAGGCAGGGGGCGACGGGCGAGAACCTGTTCAACCTGCTCGAGAAGCGTCTCGACAGTGTCGTCTACCGCATGGGCTTCGCGCCCAGCCGCGCCGCCGCGCGCCAGTTGATCCGGCACAAGCACGTGCTGGTCGAGGGCGCCGTGTGCGACATTCCCAGCCGCCAGGTGCGGGTGGGCCAGACGATCGCGATCCGCCCCAAGAGCCAGAACATCCCGCAGATCGTGACCTCCATCAAGGACAACGCCAAGCGCGACCGGCTGCCCTTCGTCGAGGCGGACGTCAAGAAGCTGGAGGGCCGGCTGCTGTCCGAGCCCCAGCTGAGCGACCTGCCCATCCCGATTCAGGAGAACCTGATCGTGGAGCTCTACTCGAAGTAAGCCCGGCCCCGGCCGCTGGCATGGAGGAGACACATGAAGTGGGTCAACATGATGATGCCCGAGGGTGCGCGGGTGAACCGGGCGACGCAGACGCCCACGTTCGCCGAGGTCGAGGTTGCGCCCCTCGAGCGCGGCTTCGGCCACACCCTGGGCAACGCCCTGCGGCGGACCCTGTTGTCGTCGATGCACGGCCACGGGATCACCGCGGTGCAGTTCGAGGGCGTCAAGCACGAGCTCAGCACCATGCCGGGCGTCCTGGAGGACGTCACCGACATCGTGCTGAACCTCAAGAACGTCGTGTTCGGCATGTCGGACGCCCCGTCGCACTGGGCGCACATCGAGGTGCAGGGCCCCGGGCCGGTCACCGCCGGCGCCATCCGCGGCAACCCGGACCTGGTGATCGACAACCCGGACTACGTGATCTGCACGCTGACCGAGGCGGAGAAGTTCACGGCCCGGATGTTCATCGACATCGGCCGCGGCTACGTCGACCGCGAGCAGCACAACGTCCCGGATGAGAAGATCGGCGTGATCCGCCTGGACACGAACTACTCGCCGGTGCGCAAGGTCAGCTTCCGCGTCGAGGACACGCGCGTGGGACAGCGGACCGACTACGACAAGCTGATCCTCGGCATCACCACGAACGGCGCCGTGCGTCCCGAGGACGCCGTCGCCTTCGCGGCCAAGCTGCTGAAGGACCAGCTGCAGCTGTTCATCAACTTCGACGAGGCGCCGATCGACGCCCAGGAGACAGAGGTCAACGAGGAGCAGGAGCGCCTCGTGGAGCTGCTGGCGCGCAACGTGGAGGAGTTGGAGCTGTCGGTCCGTTCGGCCAACTGCCTCAAGTCCGGCCACATCAAGACGCTCTACGACCTGGTGACCAAGCCCGAGCAGGAGATGCTCAAGTTCCGGAATTTCGGGCGCAAGAGCCTCAACGAGATCGGCGAGATCCTCGAGGGCATGAACCTCGGCTTCGGCATGACGTTCCCGCCCGAGATCGCCGAGCGCGTGCGCGAGATCTCCGGCTCCTAGCGGGCCGCGGCCGAGAGACCTTTACCTGGCGCGGCCGGCGGGCCGCCGGTTCGTTCGACAGAAGGATGGATTCGAGTCATGCGACACAATCGCACCCTGCGGAAGTTCAGCCGGACCCAGGCACACCGCAACATGATGTACCGGAATCTGGTGACCTCGCTGTTCAAGCACGAGCGCATCCAGACGACGGCGCCCAAGGCCAAGGAGGCCCGGGCGGTGGCCGAGCGGCTGATCACCTTCGCCAAGAAGGGCGACCTGCACTCGCGCCGCATCGCCGCGCGCAAGGTGAACGAGCCGGTCGTGCTGCAGAAGCTGTTCGCCGAGATCGGGCCCCGCTACGCCGAGCGCCCGGGCGGCTACACGCGCATCCTGCGCGTGGGCCCGCGGCAGGGCGACAACGCCGAGCTGGTGATCCTCGAACTGGTGGACGGCGCCGCCCGTCCCAAGGTCAAGGACTCGCTCAAGCGCGCCCGCGCGCGCAAGGTCCTGCAGGCCGAGCAGAAGAAGGAAGCCATCGCCTCGTTCACCGAGCAGGCGCGCGAGGCCGCCGACAAGGACAAGGACCGCAGCGCTGAGGACGAGGACAAGAAGTAGGGGCTGCGGCTCCGCTTCGCCGCCGTCCGCCTCCGGGGCGTCAGCGCGCAGGCGCGGGCGCCCGACCGAAACCGGGCGCGGCTCTCGTCCACTTCTCGGCCCCCGCGGGCGCCCGCCCGCGGGGGCTTTCGCACCCCGATTCGCGGTTGCCCGCCCGCCCGGAATGGCCTAACTTCAGGCCGCTGGGTCCGCAGCGCGGCGCTGCGCGCCCCCGCGCCCGCCACATCCTGCCCGCGCCGGGCGCCGCCGGCGCGCACCGATCCCCAGGGTCAGCCAGGGAGGAACGCATGACCCCCAGGACGCTGTTCACCGCCGGCATCACCGGCGTCGGCATGAGCTTTCCCGAGCGCCGCCTGACCAACGCCGACCTCGAGAAGATGGTCGAGACCGACGACGCCTGGATCGTCGAGCGCACGGGCATCCGCGAGCGCCGCCTCGCGCCGCGCGGCACGGGCGCCTCGGTGCACGGCCTGCTGGCGGCCCGGCAGGCCCTGGAGCACGCGGGCGTGACCCCCGCCGAGGTCGACCAGATCATCGTGCCGACGGTCACCCCGGACATGGTGTTCCCGGCCACGGCCTGCCTCATCGCCCACGAGCTGGGCGCCGTCAACGCCTGGGGCTACGACCTGGAGGGCGCCTGCAGCGGCTTTGTCTTCGCGATGCAGAACGCCCGCGCGCAGATCGAGGCGGGCCACGCCCGGCGCGTCCTGGTCATCGGGACCGAGATCATGTCCTCGATCACGAATTGGGAAGACCGCAACAGCTGCATCCTCTTCGGCGACGGCGCCGGCGCCGTAGTCGTCGAGCGCATCGAGCCCGAGCGCGTGGGCATCATCGACGCGATCAACCGCGTCGACGGCGTCGGCATCAAATTCCTGTACCAGGTGGCCGGTGGCAGCCGCATGCCGGCCTCGGCCGAGACCGTCGCGCAAAACCTGCACACGATCCACCAGGAAGGCCGCGACGTCTACAAGTACGCGGTCAAGGGCATGGCCGGCGTCACCGCGGAAGTGGTCGAGCGCAACGGCCTCAGCGGCGCCGACGTGGACCTCTTCGTGCCGCACCAGGCCAACATCCGCATCATCGAGGCCGCGCAGCAGCGGCTGGGCCTGCCCGACAGCAAGGTGATGATCACCATCGACCGCTTCGGCAACACCACCTCGGCCAGCATCCCGTCCGCCCTGCGCGTGGCGGTGGACGAGGGCCGGCTGCGCGAGGGGCACCTGGTCGTGCTGTGCGCCTTCGGCGCCGGCTTCACCTGGGGCGCCTGCCTGCTGCGCTGGACGGCGCGTCAGGTGGCCGGATGATCGAGGTCGGCGGACTCGAGCGGCGCTACGGGCGGGTGCCGGCCCTGGCCGGGGTCTCGTTTCGCGTGGAGTCGGGCCAGATCGCCGGCCTGCTGGGACCCAACGGAGCCGGCAAGTCCACGGTCATGAAGATCCTCACCGGCTCGCTGGCGCCGTCCGGCGGCGCCGCCGCGGTGGCCGGCCGCGACCTGGCGCGCGAGCCGCTGGCGGCCCGGCGCGCGGTCGGCTTCATGCCCGAGCACGTGGCCCTGCCCGGCGACCAGTCCGTCTGGTCGACCCTCCAGTTCGTGGCCGAGATCAAGGGCGTGCCCAGGGCCGGCCGCGATGCGCACCTGGAACAACTGGTCGAGCAGTGCGGCCTGCGCGAGGTGCGCGACCGCCTGAGCGGGCGCCTCTCGCACGGCTACCGCAAGCGGCTGGGACTGGCGCAGGCGCTGGTCGGCGACCCGCCCGTGCTGGTGCTCGACGAGCCCACCAGCGGCCTGGACCCGCACCAGATCGTGGGCATCCGCGACCTGATCCGCGGCTTCCGCGGCCGGCGCACGGTCCTGATGAGCAGCCACATCCTCAGCGAGGTGGCCGCGCTCTGCGAACGCGTGGTGATCCTCGACCGCGGCCGGGTCGTGGCCGAGCGGACGGGCGAAGGCCTGGCCGCGGCCGATCCGTTGGCGGCGGGCCTGGCCGCGCGCACGGTCGTCCTGTCGTGGGAGGGCGACCGCGAAAAGGTGGCCGCCGCCCTGGCCCGCGTGGCCGGCGTCGCGGACGTGACGGTGACGGCGACCGGCGCCGAGGTGAACATCGCCGGCAACGCCGTGGAGATCCGGCCCCGGCTGGTCGAGTCGGTGCTGCAGGCGGGCGGCCTGCTGCAGAACATCCACGACAAGGGCCCCAGTCTCGAGGATCTCTTCCTGCGCCTGACCGGAGCTGACGGCTCGGCCCGGCGCGACGGCGCCGATGCCGGTGGGGCGGCGCGGAAGGAGGAGCCGTGAGGACGCTGGCCGCCATCACGCGCCGCGAGCTGGCGGCGTTCTTCCACAGCGCCGTGGCGCCCGTCGTGCTGACCGGCTTTCTGGTCGCCGTCGGGCTCTTCTTCACCAACTTCCTGTTCGGCTACAGCGAAATGTCGCTGGCGGCGCTGCAGACGCCCGCCACCGGCAGCTACCTGAACCTGGCGGAGGGCCTGTTCCGGCCGCTGGTCTCCAACGTCGTCTTCTTCCTGCTCTTCCTGCTGCCGGCGCTGTCGATGCGCCTGATGGCGCCCGACCTGCGTCCGGGCCGGCGCGAGCTGGTGGCCAGCTGGCCCGTCGGCGACGGCACGTGGATCCTGGGCAAGTGGCTGGGCGGCACGCTGGCGGCGCTGGCGATGATCGCGGCCGGCGCGGCCTACATCCTGGCGGTCTGGACCTTCGGGCGGCCCGAGGCGGGCCCGGCCTTCACCGCCATCCTGGGCCAGGCGCTGCTGGCCTCGTGCCTGGTCGCCTGGGGTCTGCTGGCCTCGTGCCTGGTCGCCAACCAGGTCGTCGCCTACTTCCTGGCCTTCATGGTGTCCCTGGCGCTGTTCATCGTCGGCGTCTTCGAGCGCTTCGTGCCCGGCCCGGCGGGGACCGTGGCGAAGGAACTGTCGCTGCTGACGCACTTCGAGCAGTTCAGCCGCGGCGTCATCCACACGCAGGACGTCCTCTACTTCACGGGCCTGACCGCGGTCGCGCTTGCGGCGGCCTGGGCCGTCCACGCCGGCCGCAGGTTGCCCCCGGGCCGGCGCCTGGCGGCCTGGACGCCGGTTGCCATGTGCGTGGTGGTCGTCCTGCTGCTGTACCTGGTCGGCCTGCGCTACGCGCACAGTTGGGACCTGACCGTAAACCGCCGCTACAGCCTGGCGCCGCAGAGCGCGCAGGTGCTCGACCGCCTGGGCGACCTGCTGGACGGCAAGGCGGCCGAAGCCGCCGAAGGCGAGGGCCCGGCCGGCGCCGACCACGTCATGGTCCACGCCTTCTACCAGAAGCTGGATCCGGCCCGCGACGTGACCGAGGCCCTGCTCGAGAGCTGCGCGCAGCGCACGCGCCGGTTCCGCTACGGGATCGTCGACCCGGAGGTGGACATCGACCTCTTCCGGCAATACGACCTGGGTTCGGCGCGGTCGGTCGTCGTCACCGTCGGCGACCGGCACACGACGCTGGTGCAGCCGGAGGAGAGCGCGCTCCTGAGCGCCGTCTACCGGCTGGCCTCCGGCCGCCTGACGCGCGTGCGTTTCCTGACCGGCCACGGCGAGCACCTGCTGGACAACACCGACCGGCCCGGCTACGCCGCCTGCGCCGTCGCGCTGGCGGACCAGGGCTACGACGTGCGGCCGCTGGCGCTCGGCGGCGGCGCGCGCGTGCCGGAGGGCTGCGACGTGCTGGTGGTGGCCGGCCCGCGCCTGGATCCCGAACCGGGCGTGACGGCGGCCATCGACGCCTACCTGGCGCGCGGCGGCGCCGTGCTGGCGATGACCGACCCGCCCACGCCGGCGGGCTGGGCGGAGTGGCTGCGGTCGTGGCGCCTGGTTCCCACGGGCGAGGTGCTCATCGACGCCGATCGCCTGGCCGCCTCGCAGGGCCTCGGCCCGCGCACGGTGGCGCTGATCGACACCTACAGCCACCATGAAATCGTGCACAGCCTGCACGGGCTGGTCACGACGTTCCCGCTCTCGCAGCCGATCCTGCGCACGGCCGGCGCCGACTCGACGCTCTACGGCGGGCCGCTGCTGAGCACCGGCGAGCTGTCCTGGGGCGAGGCCGACCCGGCCACGATGTACACCGGCCGCCCCGAGTTCGACCCCGCGACCGATCGCCGCGGTCCGCTGCCGTTCGGCTGGGTGCTCGAGGCGCGCCGCGGCGGCACGCGCCCGGGCCGGCTCGTGGTGGTGGGCAACTCGGAGTTCCTCAACAATGCGACCGTCAACCAGGGCGCCAATCGCGACCTGCTGCTGAACATCATGGGCTGGCTGGCGCGCGAGGAGTCGCTGATCCAGGTGCGCGGCCGCGATCCGCTCAGCCAGCCGGTGGTGCTGTCGAAGACGCAGAAGGAAGTCTACGGCTGGGGGGCGATCCTCGGCTGGCCGCTGCTGGTCGGCAGCCTGGCCGCGGGGGTCATGCTGCGCAGCCGGCGCGAGCCGAAGGTGCCGTCGTGACCCGGCGCCTGCGCGGACCCCAGCTGGCGACGCTGGCGCTGCTCGTGGTCGCGGTGGCCGCCGGCGCCTTCCTGTGGTCGACGCGCGCGGCGGCCCCCCGCGGCGCGGCCGTGCTGGGCGGGCCGCTGCTGCCGCCCTCGTCGTCCCCGGTCGACGCGCTGCTGCTGAGCGCGCGCGGGCAGTCGTACCGCTTCGAGCGGCTGCCCGGCGGGGCCTGGACCCTGGGCGGCGCCCTGGCGGACGACGTGGACCAGCGCGCGATGGCGGCCCTGGTCGACACGCTGCTGGCCGCCGCCGGCGGGCCCCTGCTGCCGGGCACGGAACCGGGGGACCGGCGCTACGCGTTCAACGGGCCGGAGGGCCTGCAGGTCGTGGTGCGCCGCGCCGACGGCACGACGGTCGACTTCGCGCTCGGGGTGGTCAACCCGGTGACCGGCACCCGCTACGCCACCGGCGCGGGGCGCCGCTTCTGCTTCACGGTGCCGATGTCACTGAGGGACCGCCTGGCCGCGCTGCCGGACGCCGTGCGCGCGCGGGCGCTGCTGCCCGGCGTCGAGGCGGCGGCCGTCGAGCGCGTGACCATCGAGGGCCAGATCCCCGCCCTGACCCTGGCGAAGCGCGACGGCGCCTGGTGGCTGTCGGCGCCGGCGGCCCCCGGCGCGCTGGACCCGCTGGCCGCGCGCTACCAGGAACTCTACGACGACCGCCGGCACCAGGACGCGGACGGCCTGTGGCTGCGGGCCTCGACCGCCGCCGTCAGGCTGCTGATCCACGAGATGACGCAGACCGCGGTCCGCGAGCTGGCGCCGCCGGCGCTGGCGGCCGAGCTGGCGTCGCGCTGGCAGCTGGACCCGCCCTGGCGGCGCGTCACGCTGGCCGGGACGGGACTGCGCCCGCACCTGGCGGGCGTGCCCGGCGGGCTGGCGGCGACCGCGACCGTCGAGCTTGGCCCGCCCCTGGACGAACTGCGCGCGCCCGCCAGACGCAACGGCCACGTGCTGGTCGTCGACCGCGAGGCGGTGGAGATGCTGCTGCAGCCGGTCGGCGTCTGGCTGGAGATGGGAGCGCTGCCGGTGGCGGCCCTCGAGGCGGAGCGGATCGAGGCGACCTGGGAAGGGCGGCCCTTGCTGCGCGGGGTGCGCCACGGCGAGAGCGACGACGCCGACGGCCGCCGCGCCTGGCTCGCCGAATTGCCGGCCGCCGCGGCCTGGTCCGGCGCCGAGGCCGACCGGCACGGGCTGGTCCGCGACCTGGTGGTCAATCTCGAGCGCCAGAAGATCATCGACGTCCTGCCGCCGCGGCTGCAGCCCGCTCCCTTGCGCGAGGACGGCCTGACCGAGCTGACCCTCACCTTCGGCGAGGGCGGGGCGGCTGCTTCCTACCGGCGCCTGATCGGTTGGCTGCGCGAGCCGACGGCGGCCGCGCGCGCGGCGGTCTGGGATCCCCGGACCGGGCAGCTGCTGGGCATCCCCGACGACCTGCCGGTCACGATGCGCAACGCCGCGGAGCTGGCGGCCCCGCGGCGTTGATTCCTGTTCCGTTGTCGCGGCCGTTCAGTTCGTCAGGCGCACCGCCGGCGGCAGCTCCGCCACCGCCAGGGAGGCGCCGAGCCAGGCCGGCGGCGTGCCGGCGTACAGCGTCGGCACCGTCGTGGCCGCATCGGGCGGCAGGATCGCCAGCGTGGCCGCCAGCTGCGTCGCGTGCTCCTGGAAACGCGCGCGCCGCGCGCCGGCCAGGGCCTCGGCCGCCGGCGCCTTGATCGTGCGCGGATTGACGAACTTCCCGTCCATCTTGATCCGGTAGTCCAGGTGCGGCCCCGTCGCGTAGCCCGTGGCGCCGACGTAGCCGATGACCTGCCCCTGCTGCACGCGCGCGCCGGACTTGATGCCCTGGCCGAACCGCGAGAGGTGCAGGTAGTAGGTCTCGAGGTTCTTGTTGGCGTGGCGGATGTGCACGTACTTGCCGTTGCCGCCCTTGGCCGAGGCCGCCAGCACCACGCCGTCGCCGGCCGCCTTGACCGGCGTGCCCAGCGGCGCCGCGTAGTCGATGCCCAGATGCGGCATCATCTTCCCCAGCACGGGATGGAAGCGCCGGTAGGAGAATTCGCTGCTGATGCGGGAGTACTGCAGCGGCGCGCGCAGCAGCGACTTCTGGCGGCTGCCGCCCGTCTCGTCGAAGTAGGCCGGGTCGCCGTGGTCGTCGTCGAACAGGAACGCCCGGCGCGGCTTGCCGCGGCTGGTCAGCTCCACCGCCTGGATGGCGCCGGTGCGCACCAGCCGGTCGTCGCGCCAGACCTCTTCGTACAGGATGCGGAACGTGTCGCCCTCGCGCAGGTCGCGGCGGAAGTCGACGTCCCAGCCCAGGACGTCGGCCAGCTTCGGCGCCAGCGCGGCGGGTGCGCCCACGCGCTCGAGGCTGCCGATGAGCGAACCCTCGACGGTGCCGTGCACGCCGCGGTACTTGCGCTCGACGGGGTAGGTGCCGTCCTCGCGCACGTAGGTCTCGCCCTCGCGCACCCAGGTGACGTAGCTCTCCTCGTCCAGGTCGAAGCCCAGCGACTGCAGGCGGCCGCCGGCGTCGATCGCCACGCGGAAGACCTCGCCGGCGCGGACGGCGCGCAGGTTGCGGAACGGCTTGCAGGCCTTGACCAGCTCGAGGATGTCGTCGTGGCTCGCGCCGCGCGCCACCAGGGCATCATAGAAGTTCTGCCCGCGCGCGATCCGCATCAGGTCCGGCTCGGCGGGGGCCGCGGTGTCGGCGGTCGCCGCGCGCGCGTCTGCGCCGTGGCGGACCAGGGAGCCGGCCAGCTGGGCCACCGGACTGGCGCTCGCCGGCAGCGTCAGCTCGGGCAGCAGCGGGGCCACGTCAAAGGTCGATTCGACGGCGCGCGTCAGGTCGTAGCCGGCCGTGACGACGTCGCCATGCGGCGCCTGCCCGCTGAGGGCCCACAGGGAGGCGGCCGCGCCGCCCAGGATGGTCGTGGCCAGGATCGGCCGCAGGGGGCGGCGGCGTCCAGGGAATCGGCGGGGCCGGCGGGCCGTCCGCATTTTCTTGAAAATCATTCTCAGGATCCGTCCTCCGCGCTGCCGGCCGCGAGCGGCCTGGGGGTCCAAGGGCCCAAATCTGCAATTCCAACCCGGCCCTGAGCAAGGACTTTCTGCGCCGCCGGACACCGCCCGGCCCGCCGATCTGCCCTGTCGCCGGGCCGTGGGCCCGTGCTATGATGGAGCCGACCCCGCGGGGGGCCCGCAAAACGCCCGCCGTTGCGTGGTTTGGGCGTTTCTGGCGGGCAAACCGCCGCGAAATCGGGAGGTTCGGTCTTGATCCGACCGCTTTCACGCAATCGTCGTGCCGCCGGGCGGCGCGTGGTGTTTCTGGGTTTTCTGCTGGCGGCGGGCCTGCCGGGGGCGGCAGGGGCCGAAAGCTGGGTGTCCGACGCCGCCGGGGCCGCCGGGGATCTTTTCGGCGCCGCCGTCAGCGAACTTGAGGACGTCAACGACGACGGGCGCTGGGAGTTCCTGGTCGGCGTCCCCGGAGCGCTGACTGCCGACGGCGAGGTGCTCCTGTGGTACGGGGGCACGGGTATGTCCGTGGCTCCCCACCTGGCCTGGACCGGGGCGTCGAACGAGAACTTCGGCTGGGCGGTGGCCCGCCTCGGCGACGTGAACAACGGCGGCAAGGACGACTTCGCCGTCGGGGCGCCGCTGGCCGACGCCGGCGGGCTGGACGCCGGGCGCGTCTACGTCTTCCACGGCGAGGACCTCGCCTCCGGCACGGCCGCCGCGCGGGCCGCGGTGATCATCGACGGCGAGAACGCGGGGGACCGCTTCGGCTGGTCGGTGTCCGCCGCCGGCGACATGGACGGCGACGGCCGCGACGACTTCATCGTCGGGGCGCCGCGCAACGACGGCGCCGGGCTGGACGCGGGCGCGGCCTATATCGTCTACGGCGCGAGCGGCGGGCCGAGCGCCAGCCTGGCGAACGCGACGAAGCTGACGGGCGAGATCGCCGGCGACCAGTTCGGCTGGTCGGTCTGCGACGCGGGCAACTTCCTGGGCGGCGGCGAGGACTGCGTGGCGGTGGGCGCGCCGCTCAACAACACGCACGGCGGCATGGGCGCCGGCGCGGTCTACGTCTTCGAGGGTCGCCTCGGCAACCTGAATCCGGACGCGACGCCGGACCACGAGGCCGGCGTCGGCGCCGTCGCCAAGGCCTCCTCGCAGTACGGCTTCTGCGTGCGCAACGCCGGGCGCTGGAACGCCGACGGCTGGGACGACCTGGCGGTCGGCGCGCCCTACTGCGATCAGCAGGCGGCCGACGCGGGCCGCGTCGAGATCATCTTCGGCGGGACCAGTCCCGCCGCCAGCGGCGACCGTTCGGCCGACGGCGAGAGCGCGGGGGACTTCCTGGGCTGGGCGCTGGCGCGCGCGCGCGACTGGTCCGGCACCAGCGCCGAGGATCTCCTGGTCGGCGCCCCGGGCTCCAACAACGGCGGCGCCGACGCGGGACGCGCCTACGTCTACCGCGGGGGCCAGTCCGACGTGGCGACGGCCGCCGGCCTCGACGCGCTGCCGAACGCGCCGGTCATGGCGGGCACCGGACCGGGCGACCTCTACGGCCAGGCGGTGTCCAGCCTGGGCGACGTCGACGGCGACGGCCTGATGGACATCGCGGTGGGCGCTCCGGCCGGCAACAGCCACCCCACGAGCGCCATCAGCGGCTACGTCCACCTGCTGCACAGCGGGGGCGCGCCGGTGGGCGCCGAACTGCGGGCGTGGAGCGCCCGCTGGCTGCCCGCCGAGGACGGCGGCCAGGTGGCGCTCACGTTCGCGCTGGCCGGGCCGGCCGGCGATCCTGCGCGCATCGATCTGGCGCGCCTGATGAGCGACGGCCGCGGGCAGGCCGTGTCGCGGGATCTGCTGTGGTCGGCGCCGCCGGCCGAGGGGCCGGCCGCACCCGGTCGTCTGGTGCGCGACGGCGGGGATTTCGTGTTCACCGATCCGGGCCCGGCGGCGCCGCCGGCCGGCGGCGCGCTGGCCTACGAGATGACGGTGGTGACGGCCGACGGTCTGCCGGTGCCCCTGGGCGAACTGGACGGGCCGGCGGGCCCGCCGCCGGCGTACGGGCTGGCTTTCGGCCCCGCGCTGCCGAACCCCGTCTCGACCAGCGTGCAGTTCACCTTCCGCGCCCGCGCCGGCGACCCGGTGCAGGTGGCGGTGCACGACCTGCGCGGCCGCCTGGTGCGGCGGCTGCACGACGGCGTCGGCTCGGGAACGTGGACACCGGTGGCGTGGGACGGCCGCGACGCCGGAGGGCGCCAGGTCGCCGACGGCGTCTACCTGCTGACGGCCCGGTCGCGCGAAGGCGCCCGCAGCCTGCGCCTGACGCTGGTGCGATGAGCCGGGGGACGGCCGCCCGCTCACCCCTGACGGGCGGCCGTGCCCCCGCGCTCGCGCGCATCGAGCTGCACACCCACCTCGAGGGCTCGGTCACGCCGGCGCGCCTGCGCGCGCTGGCCGCGCGCCACGGCCGGCCCGACGTGCCGGACGCCTGCCTGGACGCGACGGGACAGGCGTTCCGCTTCGCCGGCTTCCACGGGTTCCTGGAGCTGTACAAGCAGGCGACCGCGGTCATGCGCACCCCGCGGGACTTCCACGAACTGGCGCTCGACCTGGCCGACCAGCTGCGGGCCGACGGCGTGGCCTACGCCGAAGTCTCGGTCTCCTACGGCGTGCTGCTGGCGCGCGGGCTGGACCCCGCGCCGGTGCAGGCGGCACTGTGGGAGGCCTCTGAGGAGGCCCTGGCCACGCGCGGCGTCACACTGCGCTGGCTTCCGGATGCGGTGCGCCAGTTCGGCGTGGACGCGGCCCGGCGCGCCTGGGAGTGCGCCGCGCGCGCGGGTCGCGCGCAGGGCGTGGTCGGCTTCGGGTTGGG
>CAYNPY010000049.1:0-27090 GCA_964399195.1 uncultured Fibrobacteraceae bacterium | reverse complement strand
TTACTACTGGCGGCGGGTGCGGACGCGGGTGCTGGCCCGGCAGCGGGCGCATGAGTTGACGTACGCAGCGTGAGAGCGCAGGGAGCGCCGTCCGCGCCTGCGGACGGCGCGGACGGACACAATTTCTGCGGCACAACCCTTAGGAGCGCAACGCGCGAGCCAGCGAGGCCCAGGTCGGCGCCTGCCCGTACATCAATATGCCGAGCCGGAACAGCTTGCCCGCGGCCCGGGCGGCCAGCCAGATCGACACACCCATGAGCAGCCACGAGAGCAGGATCTGCCAGAGCGGCGGGGTCTCCATGCACACGCGCACGAACATCAGCACGGGCGCGAACAGCGGCACCAGGCTCATGGCCGTGGCCAGCGCGGAGTTGGGGTCGCGCATGATCGTCGACACCATCACCATGGGGATGACGAGCCCCATGCTGAGGGGGAACTGGAACTGCTGGCTGTCCTGCACGGTGTTGCACATGGCCCCCACGCCGGCGTACAGCATCGCGTAGAGGAAGAAGCCGAGCAGGAACGACATCACGAAGGAGACCAGGATGAGGGGGGTGATGAACCCGATGTCGAGCGAGAAGTCGCCCACCGACACCCCCCGCTGCGACAGCGCGAAGAAGGCCCCGGTCCAGATCGCGAACTGGGTCATGCCCGCCAGCCCGATCCCGACGACCTTGCCGAGCATCATGTCGCCCGGCGACACGCTCGCCAGCAGCACCTCGGCCATGCGGCTGCTCTTCTCCTCGATGACCGCCGTCAGCGTCTGCGCCCCGTACAGCAGCACCATCATGTAGATGATCATGAACAGCACGAAGGACATGACCAGCGACACCTGCTCGTCCTGCGCCTCCTCGCCGCCGCCGTCCGTCACCGCGATGGCGCCCAGGTCCACGCGCCCGGACAGGTACGTGAACAGCGAATCGGGCACCTGGGCGAGCCGGAAGCGCTCGTCGCGCAGCACTCGATTGAGCGCCGGCCGCAGCATCTCGTCCTTCACCATGAGGGAGCCCACGGACTTGTTGTAGAACGTGGCCCGGCCGGTGGCGACGAAGTCCGCCGGGACGACCAGCGCGCTGTGGACGGAGTCGTCGACGATCATCCGCTTGACCCCCGCGACGGCCGCCTCGAGGCCTTCGGGGCCCACGGCCACCGGCTCCAGCGTCAGGCCCTTGCGCCCGTCCTCCGCGAGCGCCTCGGCCAGGGGCCCGCGCACGATGCCGGTCTGGTCGATGACCGCGATCGTGCGCTGGGAGTCGCCGCCCTTGTCGGCCGTAAGCATCGGCACCACGATGAACAGGGACATCAGCGCGGGACCGATGACGGTGCCGAGCACGAAGCTCTTCGAGCGCACGCGCTCGAGATACTCGCGCGCGACGATGGTCAGGATCCGGCTCATGCCGCCACCTCCTTTCGGCGCTGCCGCACCGCGGCGAGGAAGATCTCGCTGAGCGTGGGCCGGTTCGCCGCGAACAGCGTCAGCGCGCCGGCGGCCTGCAGGCGCGGCAGCAGCGCGCGGGGATCGGCCCCCTCCTCCAGCAGGAGCCGCCAGCTGCCCTCCTGGAAGTCGCACTGCGTCACCCCCGGCAGGTCGGCCGGCGGCGTCACGTCGCCATCCCACGCCACGCGCACCGCCCGCAGCGGGAACGCCGCGCGCACGGACGGCAGCGAGCCGTCCAGGATCTTCTGGCCGCCCTCGATCAGGCAGATGGCGTCGCAGATGCGCTCGGCCTCGGCCAGCATGTGGGTCGAGAAAAGGATGGTGGTGCCGCGACTCTTCTGTTCGACGATCATGTCGCGCAGCAGCTCGATGTTCAGCGGGTCGAGCCCGCTGAACACCTCGTCCAGGATCACCAGGTCCGGCTCGCTGATGAACGTGGCCGCGAACTGGACCTTCTGCTGCATGCCCTTGCTCAGGTTGTCGACCTTGCGCTCGGCGTAGTCGCTCAGGCCCAGGCGAGCCAGCCAGTCGGCGGCGCGGCGGCGCGCCTCGGCGCGCGGCACGCCCGTCAGGCGCGCCAGGAACACGAGCTGGTCCAGGCACTTCATCTTGCGGTAGAGCCCGCGCTCCTCCGGCAGGTAGCCGATGCGGTCGCGCAGGGTGAGATCGAGCGGCCGGCCGCCGAAGCTGATGGTCCCCGAATCCGGCAGGATGATGTTCAGGATGCTCCGGATCGTCGTCGTCTTGCCCGATCCGTTCGGCCCGAGGAAGCCGTAGATGCTGCCCCGGGGCACCTGGAGGCTGACGTCGCGCACGGCGCGCTTGTCGCCGTAGGACTTGCAGACGCGGTCGAGCGTGAGCAGGGGCGCGCCGACGGGCGGCAGCGCTGGCGAGGGGACGGCCATGGGACCTCCGCGGGTATCCGGACCGGTGAGCGGTCGGGGGGTTCCGACCGGCGCATTATCGCGACGGCTGGCGGCCCTGGCAACCGCAGCCGTGCGCGGGATCGCCGGGCCGCCGCCGTTCGATCGGCCCCGTACCCGCGAGCGTCCCGAAATGTTCACGGCCGGCGCCGCCGATCGTGAGCGAAACGGAACAATCGGCGCGCCGGCGCCGAAAAAGGCGCGCGCTTCAAGCGATACCTTCTTGCCGCGCGCCTAGGGCTGTGGGATAATTGAGCTTATGAAACAGGGCCGCCGACCGGCCCGCGTCGCGCGGGCGCGGCCGCGCCCGCGGACCCCACCGCACAGGAAGGCCCCACGATGGCCGCCATCACCGGACCGTCGCGCCGCATCCTCGTGATCGAGGACGACGGCGAACTGATCGAGCTGTTGTCGCTCCACCTGACCGCCGAGGGCTACCAGGTCGACGCCGCCGCGGACGGCGAAGCGGGGCTGCGCGCCTTCCAGGCCGGCCAGTACGGCCTGGTGCTGCTGGACTGGATGCTGCCGAGCACGAGCGGCATCGACGTGCTGCGGGAGATCCGCGCCACCGACTCCCGCACGCCGGTGGTGATGCTGACTGCCCGCGGCGAGGAGACCGACAAGGTTCTGGGATTGGAACTGGGCTGCGACGACTACCTGACCAAACCGTTCAGCGTGCGGGAACTGGTCGCGCGCATCAAGACGGTGCACCGGCGCATCGAGCGCGCCGAGGAGTTGGCGCGCATCGCCTCGGGCGACCGCATCCTGGACCTCGGGCCGCTGAAGATCGACCACGGCAAGCGCAAGGTGCAGGTGCGCGGCGAGCCGGTGCAGCTGACGGTCAAGGAGTACGACCTGCTCTACACGCTGGCCTCGCGCCCCGGCCGCACGTTCAGCCGCCGCCAACTGCTGGACCTGATCTGGGAGCAGGATGCCGAGGTTTTCGAGCACACGGTCAACTCGCACGTGAACCGGCTGCGCAACAAGGTCGAGGACGACCCGAACCGGCCCCAGCTGATCCTGACCGTCTGGGGCGTCGGGTACCGCTTCACCGAGGAGTTCAACTGAAGGCCATGCCCACCCCGCGCTTCGCCAAGACGATGCTGTTCAAGCTCACGGCGCTGTTCCTGGCGATCGTGGGGCTCAGCCTGGGCGGCTATTTCCTGTGGATCGAGGCGACGGTCTTCGGTCCGTACGCCAGCGCCGACGAGGAGGACTGGTTCAAGCACCGCTCGGAGCAGGAGCTCGGCGAACTGGCCGGCGAGCTGGCGGAGCTGCCGGAGGGCGGCCACGCCGCGGCCGACGAGCTGATGGACTACGGCCGGCGCGTGGCCGCCTACAACGTCGAGGTGCTGGTGGTCGGGCCGCGGGGCCGGGCGCTGGTCGCCACGCCGGGCGACAGCCTGGTCGCGGCGGTCGAGCGCCTGGACGTGGATCTGCTGCGCCGTATGAGCGGCGACGACTGGGACTTTTCCAGCTATCCCGACAAGACCAATGTCGACGCCTACGCGAACCGCATCTTCGACGTCGAGGTGATCGGCGAGGCCGCTTCGCCGCGCGGCTATCTCGTGGCCAGCTTCCGACCGGTCGAGCTGGACGCCGCCCTCATGGAGGCCCACACCGGGCTCATCGACCGGCAGCAGCTCCTGGTCAAGGTGCTCAGCGGCACGCTCGTGCTGTCGGGGCTGGCCGGGCTGTTCCTCCTGATCTGGACCAGCCGCCGCATCAGCCGGCTGTCGGCGGCCATGCGCGATTTCACCGACGGCGACCTGGACCGGCGCCTGCGCGAGGGCGGCACGGACGAGATCGACGATCTGGTTCGCCACTTCAACCACATGGCCGGCCGCATCCAGGAGATGGTCGAATCGCTGCGCCAGAAGGAGCTCTTCCAACGCCAACTCATCGCCAACGTCAGCCACGACCTGCGCACGCCGTTGGCCAGCATCCAGGGCAACGTCGAAGCCCTGCGCCTGCGCTTCGACCGCCTGGACGTCGCGCAGCGCGAACGCGCCCTCGAGACGGTCGGCGGCAACCTGCAGCACCTCGACCGGCTGGTCGAGCGCATGCTGGTGCTGTCGCGCCTGGACGCCGGCCAGGCCGTGCTGCAGCCGGAGGAGTTCTCCATCGTGGAACTGGCCGAATCGGTGCTGCGGCGCAGCGAACATCTGGCGCTGCCGGGCGGCCTGCGCCTGGAGCTGGAGGCGGCGCCGCGGCTGCCGCTGGTGCTGGCCGATCCGCTCCAGGTGACGCAGGCGCTGCAGAACCTGGTCGAGAACGCGATCAAGTTCAATCGGCCGCAGGGGCGCGTGGCGGTCGCGCTGACGGCGGCCGACGGACGCGTGCAGGTGACGGTCGCCGACACCGGCCAGGGGATCGACGCAATCGATCTGCCCCACGTGTTCGAGCGCTTCTACACCGGCGACGCCGCGCGCACGCGCCGCGGCGACGCGCCCGCACAGCTCCGGCACAGCTCCGGTCTCGGCCTGGCCATCGCCGCGAAGGTGGTCGAGGCTCACGGCAGCCGCCTGGAGGTCGCCAGCCGGCCCGGCGAGGGCGCGACGTTCTCGTTCAGCCTGCCCGTCGCCGGCAGCGCCGGCGCCGCGCTGGCCGCGCAGGCCTGAGCGGCGGGCGCGCAACTCACCCGGCGCCGGCGCGCTCGGCCTCCTTCCAGCGGCGGTGCACCCAGAACCATTGCGCCGGATCCCGGCGCACGAACTGCTCGACGGCGGCCGAGATCGCGGCGGTGTAGTCGCGGATGCCGGCCTCGTCGCCGGCGCGTCCGTCCGGCCGCAGCGGCGCCCCCACGTGCAGCACGTGGCTGCCGTCCGGCTGGCGGAGGATGCCCATGGGGACGACCGGACAGCCGGTCTGCAGCGAGAATCGAGCGGCGCCGGACCAGGCCGAGGCCTCGCGGCCGAGGAACGGGATGCGCACGCCCGCGGCGCCGGCGTCCTGGTCCAGCACCAGCGAGACGAGCCCGCCGCCGCGCAGGTGGTTCAGCACTGCGGGCGCCGCGCCGTCGACCGGGACGGTCAGTATGCCGTGGGCTCGCCGCTGCGCCTGGAGCCAGGCGTCGACGCGGCGGTTGCGCAGCGGCTTGACCACATCCAGCAGCGGATACCGCCGCGCCAGCACGCGGCCGCCCAGTTCGAAGTTGCCGAGGTGCGCCGAGGCGACGATGGCCCCGCGGCCGCCGGCCAGCGCCTCGTCCACCGCCGCCCAGCCGGGTGCGACGCGCACCAACGGTTCGCGGCCGGATCCTTGCAGCACCTCGACCAGCGTGCGCCCGAGGTGGCGGTAGACCTGCCGCGCGATGCGCGTGCGCTGTGCGGCCTCAAGTTCCGGGAAGCATGCCGCGAGCTGGCGATCGACCACGCCGCGACGCAGCCGCAGCAGGTCGCCGGCCAGCCATGCCAGCGCGTCGGCCAGCGCCAGCCCCGCGCGTTCAGGGAGCGCGCGGCAAAGACGGCCGAAGCCGAGCAACAGCAGGAAAGCGGGCAGTCCGGGGCGATCCATGGCCTGACGATAGGTCGCGGCCGGGGGCGGCGCCAGCGCGGCCGCGCGCTTGGCCGCAGGCCGGCTCCGCGGTGCAGTGGCGACGGCCGCCGGCGGCGGGCCGGGCGGAACGCGCGCGCCGACGCTCGAGTTCCGGGCTTCGCGCGGCGTGCGCCTGGTTGCGGATGCGCACCTGGAGGACGTTGCCGGAGAACTCTGGGACGCGGTGCTGCTGCCCGGCGGGATGCCCGGCGCCGCGCACCTGCGGGACTGCGCGCCGCTGGCCTCGCTGCTGGCCGCGCATGACGCCGCCGGGCGGCTGGTGGGCGCGATCTGCGCGGCGCCGGTCGTGGTGCTGCAGGAGCGCGGCCTGCTGCGCGGGCGCGGGGCCACCTGCTTCCCCGGGCTCCGCGAACGAATGGATCCCGCCTCGCGGCGGGCAGGCCGCGTGGTGCGGGACGGCAACCTGCTGACCGGCCAGGGACCGGGCACGGCCCTCGAGTTTGCGCTGGCGGGCGCGGCCCCTGCTCGGCGTTCCGGCGCGGGCACCCGGATCAGGCGTCGAGATGCGCCGCCACCGCGTGCGCCGCTCCCCTCAGCGCGTTCTCCAGCGCGGCGGCGTCGGGCAGTCCCGCCTGCGCCAGGTTCGGCCGGCCGCCGCCCTTGCCGCCGACCGCGGCGGCCAGCGACTTGACCAGGTTGCCCGCGTGCAGGCGGCCGGCGTCGACGAGGTCGCCGGTCGCGGTCACCAGCACCGTCGGCTTGCCGTCCAGTTCCGCGCCCAGCACGACGACACCGCCCTGCCCGAGCCGGTCGCGGGCGTGGTCGGCCAGCTTGAGCAGCGCGTCCTTGTCGGCGGCCGCGACCATCGCGCACACCAGGCGAAGCCCCGCCACCGGCGCCGGCGCCGCCAGCGCCTCATCCAGGCCGGCGCGAGCGGAATCCTGACGCAACGCCGCCAGTTCGCGCCGCATCTGCTTCTGCTCCGCCAGCAGCGCCGCCACCTGTTCCGCGTAGTCGCCGCCGTCCGGGCGCAGCAGGCCGCCCAGGCGCCGCAGTTCGTCGTGCTCGCGGCGGATCAAGGCCAGCGCCACGTCGCCGGCCACGGCCTCGATGCGGCGCACGCCGGCCGAGACGGAGCCCTCGCTGACGATGCGGAACGGCCCGATGTCGCCGGTGGCCAGGCAGTGCGTGCCGCCGCAGAGCTCGAGCGAGAACAGCGCTCCCGCGTCGGGCGCCGCGCCCGGCACGGGCTGCGCGCCGTCGTGGATCTCGATCACGCGCACCCGCTCGCCGTACTTCTCGCCGAACAGCGCCATGGCGCCCCGCTTCTTGGCCTCCTCCAGCGCCATGTCCCGGTGCCGGATGACCGGTCGGTTGTCCAGCACGCGCTGCTGCACCAGCCGCTCCACCTCAGCCAGTTCAGCCGGCTTGAGCGCCTGGTCGTGCCGGAAGTCGAAGCGCAACCTGTGCGGATCCACGACGCTGCCGGCCTGTTCGACGTGGTCGCCCAGCACCCGGCGCAGCGCCGCGTGCAGCAGGTGTGTGGCCGTGTGGTGGCGCATGGTCGCCAGGCGAGCCGTCTCGTCGACCTGCTGGCGCACCGCCGCGACCCCGGCCAGGGCATCCGCCAGCTCGTCGGCCGCCAGCCCGACGACCAGCGCCGGCCCCTCCTCCGACGGCAGCGTGCCCAGGACCTCCAGACGCGCGCCGGTCGGCACCAGCTCGAGCCAGCCGGTGTCGCCGACCTGGCCGCCCGATTCGGCGTAGAAGGGCGTGCGGTCCAGCAGCAGGTGCGCCACTTCATGGCCCGCGGCGTCGCGGCCGGCCGGGCGCACGGCCACGGGCCGCCCTTCGCCCGCCACCGCGTCGTAGCCGGTGAACTCGGCCCGGAACGCGCCCAGATCCCGGCCCCCCAACGGGCGCCAGGCGCCCAGGCCCTCGCGATACACCGACTCGCTGCCGCTCTTGGCCCGCTGCTCCTCCATGCAGGCCTCAAAGCCGGCCTGGTCCACGGCGAGCCCGTCCTCGGCCGCGACCACGGCCGTCAGGTCCACGGGGAAGCCGAACGTGTCGTGGAGCTTGAAGGCCTCCGCGCCGCTGAGAGTCGCGCGCCCCTCCTTCCGCATCGCGTCCCGGATGTCGCCGTACACCTGCAGGCCCGAGCGCAACGTGCGGATGAACCGCTCCTCTTCCTTGCGGATGACATCCAGTACGCGCGCGCGCCGTTCGCGGAGTTCCGGGTAGGCGTCACCCATCTCGTCGATGACGACGTCGGCCACCTTCCAGAGGAACGGCTCCTCCACGCCCAGCAGGTGGCCATGGCGAGCGGCGCGGCGCAGGATGCGCCGCACGACGTAGCCGCGATCCTGGTTGGAAGGGATGGCGCCGTCTGCCACCGTGAACGCGCAGGCGCGCGCGTGGTCGGCCACGACCTGCATCGAGATGCGGGCCTCGCCCTCCGCCTTCCGGCCCGAGATCTCCTCCATCTTCCGGATCATCGGCGTGAAGATGTCGGTCTCGTAGTTGCTCTGCTTGCCCTGCAGCACCGCCACCAGGCGCTCGAAACCGAGTCCCGTGTCGACGCTCTTCATCGGCAGCGGGTTCAGCGCGCCGTCGGGCTGCCGGTCGAACTCCATGAAGACGTGGTTCCACAGTTCGAGCCAGCGGTCGCAGCCGCAGACGCCGACGAAACACCCGTTCGGGTGATCGCACTTCATCGGCTCGCCCTGGTCGTAGTGGATCTCGGTGCAGGGGCCGCAGGGGCCGGTGTCGGCCATCGACCAGAAGTTCTCCTCGTCGCCCCGGCTCAGGTCGCCCAGGCGCAGGATCCGCTCGGGCGGCAGGCCCACGTCGTCGCGCCAGATGCCGAAGCTCTCGTCGTCGTCCTTGTAGACCGAGACCCACAGGCGGGAGGGATCCAGGCCCATGACCCCGGTGAGGAACTCCCAGCCCCAGCCGATCGCCTCGCGCTTGAAGTAGTCGCCGAAGGACCAGTTGCCGAGCATCTCGAAGAACGTGTGGTGACGGGCGTCCTTGCCCACCTCCTCGAGGTCGTTATGTTTGCCCGAGACCCGCATGCACTTCTGGCAGGACGCCGCCCGGACGTAGTCGCGCTTCTCGAGGCCCAGGAAGACGGCCTTGAACTGGTTCATGCCTGCGTTGGTGAACTTGAGGGTCGGGTCGTCGTGCGGCACCAGCGACGAGGACGCCACCACCGTGTGACCGCGCTCGGCGAAAAAAGAGAGAAAACGAGCGCGAATTTCCCTGGCTTTCAAGGCGGGCCCCCGCTGGATCTGGTGATGATTTCGGTTCATTCGGCCGCGATCCGGCCGAAGGACAATGATGACAGAGGGTTGGCCCGCAAGGACCGCCCGACCGGCTGGACAGTGTAAGCCGCGCGCCGATCCCGGTCAACCGGGGCCGGGGGCGCGGCCGCGGGCCCCCGCGCGGAAGGCAGGCTGGACATGCGCCAGGCATGGCATTGGGTCGCCTCGATCCTGATGTGGATCCTCTTCGGCTGGTACTGGTACCTGGTGATGCAGCGCCAGATCAGCCCGAGCTCGCTGCGCGCGGTGTGGCTGCTGGCCGCCATCTCGGCGGTCGGGCTCCTGGTGACCCTGTGGTGGGTCGCGCACAACAAGCGCCTGGCGTCGCGCAACCGCCGACAGGGCGCGCCGCCGGCCGTGCCCGAGACGTTCACGTCAGACCACCTGGGCCGTCCCTTGGCCGGGGCGGCGCCCGCCTCGTTGCGGAGCGCCAAGATCGTGACCGTGAGCCTGGACGACCAGGGACGCAAGGTCCTGGGCGTGGCCGAGGGGGTGAGGGACTGATGGCCGTCTACGACCTGCTCGTGTCGTTCCAGGACACCACGTTCTACTGGGCCCTGCTGGTCTACTTCGCCTGGTACCCGCTGACGACCAGCGCCATGTGGATCTTCACCTCGGCCGTCTTCCATCGCCGCCGCGAAGCGGGCGACGCGGCGCGGCACGAATCGTTCTACGACTGGCCGCAGACGCCGCCGGTGTCCTTCGTCATCCCCGCCTTCAACGAGGAGCGGAACCTGGCGCGGACCCTGACGGGCGTGCTGGCGGTCGAGTACCCGGACTTCGAGGTCGTCGTCATCGACGACTGTTCCACCGACGGAACGCTGGCTGCGATCGAGCCGTTCCTGGCCGATCCGCGCGTGCGCCTTGTGCGCAAGCGGATCAACGAGGGCAAGGCGATGGCCCTCAACGACGCCATCCCCCTCTGCCGCGGCGAGTTGCTGCTGGTCCAGGACGCCGACGCCGTCCCCGCGCCGGACATCCTCCGCCGGCTGGTGCCGCACTTCCGCTTCGCGCGCTGCGCGGCGGTGACGGGCAACCCGCGCGTGGTCAACCGCGACAGTTTCCTCGCCAAGCTGCAGTCCATCGAATTCGCCTCCATCATCTCGATGATGCGGCGCGCCCAGCGGGTCTGGGGCCGCATCATGACGATGAGCGGCGTGGTCGGCATCTTCCGGCGGCAGGCGCTGCTGGACGTCGGGCTGTACAGCCCGGAAATGGCCACCGAGGACATCGACCTGACCTGGCGGCTGCAGCTGCGCCACTGGGACGTGCGCTACGAATCGCGCGCGGTGATGTGGATGCGCGTCCCGCAGTCGCTGTCGGGCCTGGTCCGCCAGCGCCGGCGGTGGGCGCTCGGCCTGAGCCAGGTGATCGCGCGGCACGGACGCGACCTGCTGCGCTGGAAGCACCGGCGTTTCTGGCCCGTCCTGCTCGAGTCGAGCCTGTCGGTGGTCTGGGCCTACACGTACGTGCTGCTGACCCTGATCTGGCTGGCCAGCTACTTCGTCGGCTATCCCCCGGTGGGCGTCTCGCCCATCCCGAATTTCTGGGGCATGCTGGTGGCCACGGTCTGCCTGCTGCAGCTGGCGACGGGCGTCATCCTGGACAACGCTTACGACCGCCAGTTGAAGAAGTACTTCCACGTGGCGGTGTTCTACCCGCTGGTCTACTGGATCCTGATGGCCGTGATCACCGTCATCACCGCGCCGCAGGGCCTGAACGTCAACCGCCAGAAGCGCCGCGTGACGCTCTGGAAACCCGTGCGGGAGTAGCCATGCGTCCGATCCGTTCCGCCACCAGCCGCCCCAGCCCGCTCCGGCTCGCGGCGTGCCTGATCCTGGCCGCGGCCGCCGTCCTGCCGGCGACGGCGACCGCCACCGCCGCCGCGGCGCCGGAAGCCGCCGCGCTGCGCGAGTTGGCCTTCGCCACGCTCTGGCGCGAGGACGCCGCGGCGGCGGTCGAACTCTTCCGCGCCTACCTGCTGACGCCCGGGGCCGAGGCCGACCGCGAGGCGCGGCGCGGTCTGGCCCTGGCCTACGCCTGGGACGGGCGCCAGGGCGAGGCGATCGCCGCCTACCGCGGGCTCCTGGCCGGCGACCCGGCCGACGGCGAGGCGCGCATCGGCCTGGGACGCTCGCTGCTGTGGGCCAACCGGTTGCGCGAGGGCCGCGCCGTCCTGCGCGAAGCCGAGGCCGGCGAGGCCGCGACCGCGCGCGCGGCCGGCGACGTGATGCTGACGGCCCTGGACGAGTACACGCCGCCGCTGGTCGTCTCGCTGGGCGCGACCTGGGACTCGGACGACCTGGACATCGCGCGGCTGGCCGCCACGGGCACGTTCACGGTCGCCGGCGGCAGCCTGCTGCAGGCCATGCCGGCGCGGACCTGGTACCGGCAGCCCGGCCAGCCGGACGCCACCGGCCTGCGGCTGGGCGCCGGGCTGGTCACCGGCCTGGGCCACCGCTGGGCGCTGCACGCCTACGGCTGGCTGGACCGCTTGCGCAGCGCTGAGATCCTGCCGGCCACGGGCGAGCGCCTGGACTGGGACACCGCCGGCGGCGACGCCTGGCTGACCTGGCTGCCGGCCGCGGGCTGGCGTCTGGATCTGGGCGCCGCTTCGCAGGCGGTCGAGACGTACGCCGCGCTCGCCGCGCGGATCGAACGACGACAGGCCAGCCTGTCGGTCGAGCATCGCCTGTCGAGCGCCTGGTCGGCGGGCCTGGCGGGCATCGCCGGCGACTACACCGACGGCAACCGCAGCGACCGCCTGACGGCGCGCCTCGGCTGGCGCCGCGACGGCCGCGTGCTCTGGCAGGCGGGCCCCGTGTTGAACCATCTGGAGTTCCGGACGCCGTATCCCGGCGGGTATTGGGCGCCGGAGCGAATGCGCAGCGCGGCGCTGGAGGCCTCGGCGCGCGGCCGCGGCCGGGTCGTCGCCTGGCGCCTGGCGGGCTCTCTGGGGCGCGAAAAGGAGGACGGCGCGGACGCGATCACCGTCGGCGGCGTCAGCGCGCGCGTCGGCTGGCGCTTCGCGCCGGACTGGCTGCTGGGTTTCGAAGCGGGCCACGCGTCGAGCGCGCTCAGCGCCGCCAGCGGCTACCGCCGCACCAGCGCCAGCGTGGACGTGAGGGCGTTCTTCTGATGCGCCGTGGCGTCGGCAGCGCGGGCCGACCACACGCCGGCGCGACCGCGCTGGCGCTGCTGGCATTGACGGGACTGCTGCTCGCGGCTGCCGGCTGCGGGCGCCGGGCGGGCGACGAACCCGGGCGGACCGTGGCCACCGGCGCGCACTCGAGCGCCATGGCTCCCGGCAATCAGCTCGATCCGCCGCAATTGGCCGATCTGCCCGCGGTGCCCGGCGCCGCCGGCGTGCCCGTCCTCTGCTACCACTATTTCCGCGGTTCGTTCGCGCCCGGCTACGCCCTGCGCGTGATCGGCTCCGTCCTGTTCGGCCTGCCCGCGCTGGGCCCGCGCGAGTTCTGGACCACGCCCGCGCACGAGTTCGAGCGCCACCTGCGCCACTTCCGCGACGCCGGCATCCGCGTCGTGACGCTGGACGAGGTGGCCGACCTGGTCGCGGCTGGGCAGCCACTGCCGGAGCGGGCGGTGGTCCTGACGATCGACGACGCCGACCGCAGCGTGTACCGCCACGCCTTCCCGTTGCTGAAGAAGTACGGCGTGCGCGCGCACCTGTTCGTGCCCACGGCCCAGATCGGGCGCGCGTGGAGCGGTCTTCGCGGCTGCGACGAGCGCGAATTGGCGGAGATGGCCGCCTCGGGCCACGTGCGGCTGGAGTCGCACACGCACGACCTGCACTACAAGGTGCCGGTCGACGGGACGCCGCTGCCGGTCTTCCTGGCGCCCGCGCACATGCCGCCCGAGCGCCGACTCGCCTCCGGCGGCGACCCCGTCGCGGCCGTGGCGGCTGATCTGGCGCGCAGCCTGGCCGAGACGCGCCGCCTGGGCGGCGCTGCCAGTCCGTGGCTGGCATGGCCCTACGGCTTCGCGACGCCGGCGCTCGACAGCCTGGCCGCTTCGCTGGGCTTCCGGGGCACGGCGAGCCTGGCGCCGCGGCGGTTCGGGGCGGCGGACGGGGAACTGCGCGTGGGACGTTTCACGCTGACGGCCCATACGACGATGGCGCAGGTGCGGGCTATCTTGTCGTGGGAATCGGCCGGGGCGGCCGCCCCCGGCGGCGGGGCGGCCGGGGGGGCCGAATCCGTCCGGTGAGTCGCCCGGGCCCGGCCCGGCTGTGGGCCGGGCCGGACTCGGATCCGACGACGCGCGCTAGAAATCGAAGTACATCGTGTATTCGTAAGGGTGCGGCCGCTTGTTCATCGCCGCGATCTCATCCCGCTTGATCGCCAGCCACCGCGCGATCAACGCCTCGTCGAACACGCCGCCCCGCAACAGGAACGCGTGATCCCTCTCCAGCGCGTCCAGCGCGTCGGCCAGCGAGCGCGGCAGGAAGTCGGCGGCGCGCCGGTCCCCGCCGGAGGTCGCTTCGGGCGCGTAGCCGAGGGACACCGGATCGACACCCTTCTCGATGCCGTCGAGCCCGGCCATCAGGATCGCCGCGCAGCAGAGGTAGGGATTGGCCGTCAGGTCGGGCGGCCGGTACTCGACGCGCCGCAGCGAGGCATCCTTGACGTAGCTGGGAATGCGGATCGCCGCCCCCCGATTGCTCTTGCCGAACGTGCGCACCGTCGGCGCCTCGAACCCCGGCACCAGCCGCTTGTAGCTGTTCGTGCTGGGGTTGGTCAACGCGCAGAGCGCGTCGGCGTGCATGAGGATGCCGCCCACGTAGCTGAGCGCGGTCCGGGACAGCTGCGCGTAGCCGTCCGGGTCGTGGAAGATGTTGCGCCCGTCCTTCGTCAGGAACTGGTGCAGGTGCCAGCCGCTGCCGGCATTGTCGAGCAGCGGCTTCGGCATGAAGGTGACCTTCAGGCCGTGGCGTTCGGCCTGGTTGAACAGGATGTACTTCGAGAGCACGGCGTGATCGCCGGTCGTGGCCAGGTCCGCGAACCAGCCCTCGATCTCCTGCTGGCCCTGCGCGCCGACTTCATGGTGGTGGTAACGCACCGGGATGCCGAAGTCGGCCATGCAGGCGCAGACCTCGTCGCGGAAGTCGTCGTAGCGATCGTGCGGGTTGCAGGCGTGGTAGGCGTTCTGGTAGAACGCCTCGCCGCTGTGCAGGCGGAAGGCGGCGTCGTTCGTGCCGGAGGCGTGCGCCGCTTCGGCGAAGATGTGGAACTCGTACTCGGGGCCCCAGTGGGAGCGGTCGGCGACGCCCGAATCGCGCAACGCCTTCTCGGCGCGGCGCGCGAGGTGGCGACCGTCCTGGCTGAACGGCGTGCGCGCGTCGTCGGTCAGGTGGGCCTGCGCGAACATCGTCATCGTCGGCCGCTTGCGGAACGGGTCGACGCAGGCGGTGTCCAGGTCGGGGATCATGACCATGTCGCTGGCCTCGACCTTCAGGAAGCCGTAGCTCGAACCGTCGAAGCCGATGCCCTCGCTGCAGAGGTCCTCGCTGAAGCGCGCCAGGGGCAGCGAGAGATGGTGCAGGCGTCCGGCGAGGTCCAGCATCTTCAGGTCGATGAACTCGATGCCGCGGGCCTCGGCGTCGCTGCGCACGTCGAGGAAGGTCCTCGGGGTCATGTGCGGCCTTTCGGAACGGGGACGGATCCGCAACCGTGGCGCCCTGTCGGCGGCGCCTGGCGCGACCGGGCGTCGCGCCGGCTCCCAAATATGGGGGCCGGGCGCCGCAAATCCAGTCCGTCGCCGCATGTCCCGCGGGTCACCCCCTGCGGAGCAGGTCGCCCAGGGCCGGTTCCAGGTCGGGATGTTCGAAGCGGAATCCGGCCGCGCGCAGCGCGTTGGGCACCGCGCGCTGGCTGAAGAGCACGATCTCGGCCTTGCGCCCCAGCAGCGCCCGGACGGCGAATGCCGGAGCGGGCAGCCGGGCGGGCTTGCCCAGCGCGCGGGCCAGCGCGGCCACGAACTGGGCCTGCGTCGGCGGGTCCGGGACGACGGCGTTGACCGGGCCGGACAGCGCGGGCTGTTCGAGCACGAAGAGGATGGCGCGGACCAGGTCGTCGGCATGGATCCACGGCACGTACTGCCGGCCGCTGCCCAGCCTGCCGCCGAAGCCGCCCCGCACGACGGCGGCCAGGCGCGGCAGCATCCCCCCGTCCGCATCCAGCACGGCGCCGATGCGCAGCAGCACGACGCGCACGCGCTCGGACTCGGCTTCGCGCGCGGCGTTCTCCCATTCGACGGCCAGGCGGGCGAGGAAGCCCTCGCCGGGGCCGGCGCTCTCGCCGAGGGCACGGTCGCCCTGGTCGCCGTAGTAGCCGGAGGCCGAGGCGCTGACCAGGGTGACCGGATGGTCGGCGCCGGCGATGGCGGCCACCAGGTTGCGCGTGCCGGCCAGGCGCGAGCGGCGGATGCGCCGGATCTTGCCGCGCGTCCACAGGCCGTCGCCGACGGACTCGCCGGCCAGGTTGACGACGGCCTCCGCCTCGCGGGCCCGCTCCTGCCAGGCGCCACCCAGGGCGGGATCGCCCTCGCAGGCGTGCACGCCCGCCGGCAGCCGCGCCGCGGCGGCCGCCGTGTCGCGCGTCAGGCAGGTGACCTCATCGCCGCGCTCGGCCAGGAGGCGCACCAGGCGCCTGCCCACCAGTCCCGTTCCCCCCGTGACGAAGACGCGCATGCCTGCCCACCTCCCGGGGGCGCTGCCGCCGTGCGGCAGTCGGTCCCGCACGATACGGCAACCCCTGCGGGGTGTCCACCCGGCGGTTGCCGCGCTCGGCCGCGGCGGCGATAATGGCCGCAGGCGCCAACCAGCGGGAGTGGACGATGCAGTACGAGAACTTCGATTGCGAGGTGGCCGACGGTTGCGCGACCGTCCGCCTGATCGGGCCCGGCGCGCCGGACCTCGGCGCCCTGTGCGACGAGTTCGTGGACCTGATCCTCAGGTTGCAGGAGGACCGGGCCGCGCGCGTGATCCTGCTGACCGACGGCGACCACGCCTTCGACCTGCACCGGGACGTCGACGGGCTGGCCAGCGCCCGGCGGCGCGGGCGCGGCTTCGAGCACCTGGCGGCCGACGACGAGATCGCGCGCAAGATCGTGACCCTGGTCTCCGAATGCCCCAAGCCGGTGGTGGCGGCAACGCGCGGCGAGATCCGCAGCGTCGGCCTGGGCCTGTTCCTGGCGGCCGACATCCGCGTCGCCGGCGAGTCCGCCACGTTCACGGCGCCCGACATGGGCAGCGGCCTGGTCGGCGGCTGGGGCCTGCATCTGACGGTCCCGAGGCTGCTCGGGCCCGGCCGCGCTCTGGATTTCCTGTGGTCGCACCGCACGCTGACCGCGACCGAGGCCGAGCGCATCGGGCTGGTCGATCGCCTGCTGCCGGAGGACCAGTGGGAGCAGGAACTGTTCGCCCTGACGCGGCGCCTGAGCCGCATCCCGCAGCCGGCCGTGCAGTTGACGAAGCTGGCCGTGCAGCAGGCGCCGGGCGTGGACCTGACCTCCATGCTGGCGATGGAATGGGAATCGCAGCAGCAGTGCTGGGAATCCGACGAGACGTCCGAGGGCCTCAGCGCGCTGGCCGAAGGCCGCGAACCGCAGTTGGAAGCGTCCGTGTCGCCCGAGGAGGAATAGCGTTCGCCGGGGCGGAGGCCGCCGTGGTGAGGCCGCGCGAGACGCCGACATGAACAGGGGCCCGGGCGCAGTGCCCGGGCCCCTGTTCAGCGAATCGCGACGTCGAGCCGGTCTAGCGGAACAGGCTCTTGACGGCGCCGAAGGAGTCGACCTCGACGTCGACCGCGCAGCCGTTGTTGATGATCATGATCGGAGCGCCGGGCTCGGAGATCGGGTGCAGCTCGAAGCCGACGTCCTGGCTGTTCGTGTAGGCCGGAACCTTGATGTCCAGCAGGTGGAAGAACACACCCGCGGCGGAGATGCCGGCCGGGTTCGTGTTCTGGACCAGCAGGTTCAGGTCCGCGGCCACGTAAGCGCCGCCGACCACCGGCGCCGGGGCGGCCAGGCCGACCATCGACTCGCCCGGACGCGGCGAGATCTGGACATGGTCGCCGCGGGGCGTGAAGGCCAGCAGGGTGACGTTGTTGTACGTCAGCTGGATTTCCCAGGCGTTGATGTCGGTGGCGGTCATCTGGGTGAAGACCAGGTAGCCCGGGAACGGCGTGAACGGGGCGGCGGTGCCGCAGTTGGTGGTGGCGGCTTCATCGAAGTAGATGCCGACGTTGTCGGAGAACCAGTCGGAGGCCGAGGCGGTGCCCGCGAAGGCGACCAGGGTCAGCGCGAGGACGAGAGCCAGCTTCTTCATTGTGTCACTCCTTGGAAGTACTTCGGTGAACAGGGGCTTCACGCTGCAAGCCAAGTGAAGTTCAGGTACGGGCGGGCCCGCCGAACGTTTCACCTTTGCCTTGATTATAACACGAGGAGATGCCCAATACGCAAGAAATATGTTGCGACCTGTGGTCGGGACCACAAGCCAACCGCTATACATGATAATATTGAGCCATTTTCACCATAATGCGCACCAAAGCGCCGCCGCCCGGCGAACGGCGCCCGAATCCAGCGCGTGCCCGGCGGGCTGCTTGAATGTTATGCTGCGCGGCGTCAGTCCCGGCCCGCCCCCTCCCCACGCCGCCAGTTCACTGGAGGACGCCCCGTGAAGCCAAGAACCGGTTGCCTGATCCTCGCCGTCGCGACGCTTGCCACTGCGTGCCTCCCGGCCACCCCCGCGGCGACGGCCGCCCCCGCTCAGCCTGGCCGCACCCACGACCTGACGGCGGAGGACACCTTCAGCCTGACGAGCCTGGAGAACCTGACGGTCTCGCCCGACGGCAAGCATGCCGCCTACACCGAGAGCCGCTGGGGCGAGGACGACCAGGGCCGCCGCAGCGACCTGTGGGTGGTCGCGACCGCCGGCGGTCCGGCGCGCCGGCTGACCTTCGACGGCTTCGGCGGCGCCGCGGCGGCGTGGTCGCCGGACGGCCGCTGGCTGTACTTTCTGGGCCGGGACCGCGCGGGCCGGGACGAGCCGCCGGGCGACGGCAGCACCCAGGTCTGGCGGGTGCCCGCGGAGGGCGGCGCGCCCGCGGCGGTGACGAGAGCCAGGAAGGGCGTCGACGCCTTCGAACTGGCGCCGGACGGGAACGCGCTGTTCTACACGGTCGGCCGCGAACGCACCGACGAGCAGTGGAAAGAGCTGCTCGGCCGCTACGACGATCTGCACTACGGCCACGGCGTCACCACGCTGAGCGAGGTGCGGCGGCTCGACCTGGATGCCTGGCGCGACGAGGTGGCGATGGCGGCGATGCGCGTCATCTCGGAGATGGCGCTGTCGCCGGACGGCGCCAGGCTGGCGATGATCACCTCGCCCGACAACGAACTGATCTTCAAGGAAGGCTGGTCGCGCGTCGACGTGCTCGATCTGGCGACGGGCGCGGTGACCGAGCTGACCGATCAGGCCTGGCGCGACGGCCACAAGTCTCCGTACGGCTGGATCGACGACCTGGCCTGGGCCGCGGACGGACGCGCGCTGGCCTTCGCGATCGCCTACGACGGCTACGCGACCGATATCTGGGTGGCCGAACAGCGCGGCGGCGGCTGGCCGCTGCAGAAGATCACCCGTCCCGATCCCTGGCACTACGACGGGGGCCTGACCTGGCGCGGAGGCGCCCGCACCCTGTGCTGGCGCGGCGAGGCGCTGGCCCGCGTGCAGGTGCTGGCCACCGAAGGCGTGGGCGCCGGCGCGCAGGGACGCACGCGGGAGCTGACCGGCGGCGACGTCGTGGTCACCGCCTTCGGCTTCGATCGCCAGGGCGGCTCGCTGGTGGCGTGCTGGGAGACGCCGGCGGACGCCAACGACCTCTACGCCGTGGAAGCCGCGGGCAAGCACCGCCGCCTGACGCGCGTCAATCCGCAGGTGGACACCTGGAAGCTGCCGCAGATCAGCCATGTGAGCTGGACCGGCGCCGACGGCAGGACATGCTGGGGCATTCTCGAGCTGCCGCCCGACTGGGAGCCGGGCCGGGGTCCGCTGCCGGCGATCATCGACATCCACGGCGGTCCGACGGCCTCGACCCGCATCGGTCTGCGCCACTGGATGTACGGCCGCGGGCTGATGCCGGCGCGCGGCTACGCGCTGCTGAGCCCGAACTACCGCGGCTCGACGGGCTACGGCGACGCGTTCCTCGAGGAGCTGATCGGGCGCGAGAACGACATCGAGGTGAAGGACATCACGGCCGGCGTGCGCTGGCTGGTGGCCGAGGGCATCGCCGACCCGCAACGACTGGGCGTCATGGGCTGGAGCAACGGCGGCTACCTGACGAACTGCCTGATCGCGGCCGAGCCGTCGATGTTCGCGGCCGCCAGCAGCGGCGCCGGCGTGCTCGACATGGTGATCCAGTGGGGCACCGAGGACACGCCCGGCCACGTGATCAACTTCGTGCGCGGGCTGCCCTGGCAGCAGCCGGAGGAGTACCGCCAGGCGTCGCCGCTCTACTCGCTGGACCGCGTCCGCACGCCGACGATCATCCACGTCGGCGGCGCCGACCCGCGCGTGCCGGCCGCCCACAGCCGCGCGCTCTACCGCGCGCTGCGGCACTACCTCGACGTGCCCGTGCAGCTGGTGGAGTATCCCGGCGAGCCGCACGGCCTGACCAAGAGGCGCAACCGCCTCGCCAAGATGGAGTGGGACCTGGCGTGGTTCGACCGCTACCTGCTCGGGAAGTCGGGCGACGGAGCGGCGGACCCGAAGGCCGGAGACTGAAGACCGGCGGCGACGCTCAGGCCAAGGCCTTGGCGGCGGACTCGAGGCGGTCGCAGGCCGCCGCCAGCGTGACGCGCGGGCAGCCGAAGTTCAGGCGCAGGAAGCCGGGCGCGCCGAAGTCGCGTCCGTCGCTCAGGCCCAGCCCGTGCGCCAGGACGTGCGCATGCGGGTCGGTCACCGGCCAGGCGCGAGCGTCGAGCCAGGCCAGGTACGTCGCCTCGACCGGGGCCATGGTCAGGCCCGGCAGGGCCGCGACACGCGCGGCCAGATAGTCGCGATTCGCGCGCAGGTAGGCCAGCAGCTCGGCCAGCCAGGGTCCGCCCTCGGACCAGGCGGCGCGGGCCGCCACGAGGCCCAGCACGTTCACGTGCGGCACGATGCCGTCCATCGCGCGCCGGAAGCGCGCGCGGAGACCGTCGTCGGCGATGATCGCCGCGGCGCAGCCGAGGCCGGGCAGGTTGTACGTCTTGCTCGGGGCCACGAGCGTGATGGTGCGCGCCGCCACCGCGGGCGACAGACTCGCCAGCGGCGCGTGGACGGCGCCCGGTTCCAGCAGCAGCTGGCTGTGGATCTCGTCGCTGCAGACCACCAGGTCGTGGCGCTCGGCCAGAGCCGCCAGTTCCGCCAGTTCGGCCGCGCGCCACGCCCTGCCGACCGGGTTGTGCGGGTGGCACAGCAGCAGCAGCCGCGCCGAGCCGGCGGCGGCGGAGAGCGCCGCCGTGTCCAGACGCCAGCCGGCGCTGTTGTCGCCGCCCAGCGGCACGCGGCGCACGACGCGCTCGACCAGCGGGGGCACCCGCAGGAAGGGGCCGTAGACCGGCGGCGTCACGATCACGCCGTCGCCCGGCGCGCCGACGGCGCGGCAGGCCACGGTCAGCCCGCTGACCAGGCCCGGCAGCCACACCACCCAGTCGGGCTCGATCTCCCAGGCGCACTGCTCCCGCAGCGCCGCGACCAGGACGAGCGCGAGGCCCTCGTCCGGCAAGGCGTAGCCGAAGATCCCGTGCTCCACGCGCGCGCGCAGCGCCGCGATGACGGGCGGCGGCGCCATGAAGTCCATGTCGGCGACCCACAGCGGCAACACGTCGCGACCGGCCCACCGACCCCACTTCTCGCTGTCGGTCCCCCGCCGTTCGCGAGGCGTGTCGAAATCGAAGCGCGCGCTCACCCGCGCCCCGCCCGCCGCAGGAAGTCCGCTACCAGGGCGACGGCCTCCGGCGCATCCTTGGCCAGAGCCCAGCGGCCGCCCGGTGCGCACTGGTCCAGGAAGGCCGCGCCCGGGTCGAAGTCCAGCAGCACCACCGGCCGGCCGAAGCGCAGCGCGAGGGCGATCTCGCTGAGCGTGCCGCCCGTGCCGCGGCAGGCCACCACGACGTCCGAAGCCAGGATATTCACGACGTTGCGCGCCGCGCCCAGTCCGGTGGGAATCACCAGGTCGAGCCCCGGGGCGGCATCGTCGCGGTCGTCGCCGTAAAGGATGCCCACGGTCAGGCCGCCGGCGGCCCGCGCGCCGGCCACCGAGGCCTGCATCACGCCGCCGGGCCTGCCGCCCGACAGCAGCACCCAGCCGCGCTCGGCGATGAGGCGGCCGGCGTGGTGCGCCAGTCGCGCGGTGGCCTCGTCGGCCTCGGTCCCTCCCATCACCCCGATGACGGTCCTGCGCATGCCTGAGCCTCCGGCCGGATGTTTCGTGCGCCGCGCCCGGCTCGCTGGCCGGCGTCGCCGAAGGGCACACGATCGCAGAGGCATGCGCCGTCGGCAAGACGCATCAAAGCCACTCTTCAAAGCCACACTTGAGACTCACGCTTCGGACCGGCGCTGCAGGTCGCCGAATTCCCCTGGCCGAGGATTCGAGCGCGACGGCCGGCGCGCGAGGCTCCGCTCAGCCGCCGCCCGGACCGCCGCCGCCGCGGGTCGGCTTCGCGCCGCTCGCGCCGCGGCGCAGCAGGGGGCCGAAGCGGTCGGCCACGCGGTCGAGCACCTCGTCCACGCGGCGGTCGCGTTCCCGGGACGCCTCGCCGAAGAGCAGGGCCTGGCCGCCGGCTCCGGCGGACTCCAGGTTCGCCGCCGTCACGCCGAGCAGGCGCAGCGGCCTCCGTCCGCGCGCGAGCCGCCGCTCGAGCAGCTCCCGCGCGGCATCGCGCAGCTCGACGCCGCCGGCGGTCGCCTCCGGAAGCGTCAGCGAGCGCGTGACCGTCGTGAAGTCGGGGTAGCGGGCCTTGAGCACCACCGTGCGCGCACGGAGGTCGTCGGCGCGCAGGCGCCGGGCCACCTTGTCGGCCAGTTCGTCGCACACGTCGCGCAACTGCGTCGCGTCGGCGATGTCCTCGGCGAACGTCAACTCGTTGCCGACGGACTTCGCCTCGTGCGCCGGGACCACCGGACGGTCGTCGAGCCCCGCCGCCAGTTCGCGCAGGCGCGCGGCATGGAGTCCGAACGCCGCCGTCAGGACCGCGGCGTCGCGCTCCAGCAGGTCGCCGATGCGCGCGATCCCGGCCGCGCGCAGCTGCTGCGACGCCACGGCGCCGACGCCCCACAGGCGCTCGATCGGCAGCGGCGCGATGAAGTCCCGGCCGCGCGCCGGCTCGATGACGACCAGCCCGTCGGGCTTGCCGTGGTCGGAGGCCAGTTTGGCCAGGAACTTGTTCGCCGCCGCTCCCACCGAGGCGGTCAGGCCGGTCGCCGCGCGCACGCGCCGCTTGATGTCCGCGGCGATGACCGGCGGCGGCCCCAGCAGGCGCCGGCAACCGCTCACGTCCAGGAACGCCTCGTCGATCGACAGCGGCTCGACCAGCGGCGTGTAGCCGCGCAGCAGGTCCATCACCGCGCGCGAGAGTTCAGCGTAGCGGTCCGGCCGCGGGCGCAGGAAGACGCCGTCCGGACAGAGCTGGCGCGCCCGCGCCGCGCTCATCGCGCTGCGCACGCCGTGGCGGCGCGCCTCGTAGCTGGCCGCGGCGACGACCCCGCGTCCTTCCGGCGTCCCGCCGACGATCACCGGCCGGCCGCGCAGCGACGGGTCGTCGAGCACCTCGACCGACGCGTAGAAGGCGTCCATGTCGACATGCAGCACGGCGCGGGCAAAGCCGCAGTCCCACGGCGGAGGAATCATCGGCTCCCTTCCGGCCCGGGAGACAGGACGCCGGGCCGGGCGAAAATAGCGCAAAAATGCGGCCGTTTCAAGGCTGGCGCCGGCCCCGGATTTGACGGCGGGACGGCGGCGGCCTAACCTCGTGGCGCGGCGGCCGCTGGCCCGGCGCGGGATGTCCCCGCGCCGCCGGCCCGCCGCGGGAGCGCTGCGCATGGTCACCGTCCGCCCCGGCCGCGAGCGCGGCCACTTCGACCACGGCTGGCTCGACACCCGCCACACTTTCTCGTTCGCGGACTACCACGACCCCGCCCACATGGGCTTCGGCCCGCTGCGCGTGATCAACGAGGACGTCATCGCCCCGGGCGGCGGCTTCGGGCGCCACGCCCACCACGACATGGAGATCGTGACCTGGGTGCTGGAGGGCGAGCTGCTGCACCGCGACAGCCTCGGCAACGAGGCGGTGATCCGGCGCGGCCGCCTGCAGCGGATGACGGCGGGCACGGGCATCGAGCACAGCGAGAGCAACGCCTCGGACAAGCTGCCGGTGCGGCTGCTGCAGGTCTGGCTGCGGCCGGACCGGCCGGGCCTGTCTCCGGAATACGAGAGCCGGCATCTGCCGCTGCCCGAGCGACGGAACCGCCTGCGGCTGGCCGTTTCGCCGGACGGCGCCGACGGCTCGCTGCGCTGGCATCAGGACGCGCGGCTGTGGCTGGCCGAGCTGGGCGCGGACGTGACGGTCGAGCACCAGCTGGCGCCCGGCCGCCGCGCCTGGCTGCAGGTGACCGGCGGGCGCGTGGCGGTCAACGCGGTCGGGCTGGCCGCCGGCGACGGTGCCGCCATCGAGGGCGTCACGCGCGTGGATCTGGCGGCCGACGGCGAGTGCGCGTTACTTCTGTTCGACCTGCCCTGAACCAGCTTCACGCGGCGCCGCCGCGGCCGGCTGCCCGGCCCGGGCGCGACCGCCCGCGCGCCACCCCCGCCCCTCGCGGGGCCGGCGAGGGATGGCCCGGACCATGTGCGGACGCATCGTCCTGAGTTCCGCGCCCCACGTGCTGGCCGAGACGTTCTACCTGGACGTGGTGCCGGACCTCGCGCCCCGGTGGAACATCGCCCCCGGCACCGATATCGCCGCGGTCGTGCCGAACCCGGCCAGCCCCGGCAACCTCGTGCGGATGCTGCGCTGGGGCCTGGTGCCGCCCTGGGACCGCGGCGACGACGGCCTGCCCCAGCTGATCAACGCGCGGGCCGAGACGGTTCTGGCCAAGCCGGCCTTCCGCGATGCCTTCCGCCGGCGCCGCTGCCTGATCCCGGTCGACGGCTTCTACGAATGGCGCAAGGGCGACGGCCGCAGCCAGCCCTTCTACTTCCGCGCCCGCGACGGCCGCCCGCTGGCGCTGGCGGGCCTGTGGGAGCCGCGCGAACAACCCGGCGACCGACGCTTCGACACCGGCGCCATCATCACGACCGAGGCCAACGCCCTGATGCGCCCGGTGCACCACCGCATGCCGGTGATCCTGCCCGCGCCCGCGTGGAAGATCTGGCTTGGCGCGCCGGCCGCCGAGGCGGAGAATCTGCTGTCCCTGCTGCAGCCTGCCCCCGCCGGGCTGCTGCTGTCCCACCCTGTGACCGCCCGGATCGGCAACCCGGCCTTCGAGGGTCCCGAGTGCGTCGCGCCGGTCGAGGACGAGAGCACGGGCCAACTCAACCTGTTCGGCTGAACAGCCGCCACCCGGAGCCCGTGATGAACGCGATGCCCACGAACGCGCCGACCGGTCCGCGCCTCTTCCTCGACAGCGCGGAGGTCTCCGCCTGGGAACGACTGCTGCCGACAGGGATCTTCCACGGGGTCACGACCAACCCGCTGCTGCTCGAGAGAGCGGGGCTGGCCTGCGAGATCGACGTGCTCGCGCGCCTGGCGCGGCGGGCTTCCGAGCTGGGCGTGCGCGAGATCCACCTGCAGACCTGGGGCGACGACGCCGCGGCGCTGGCGGCCACCGGAAGCCGCCTGGCGCAGGCCGCCGGCGGCGGCGCCGCGGTGCTGGTCAAGGTGCCCGCCACGCGCGAGGGCTTCGCCGCCGCGGCGCGGCTGCGCGACGAGGGGCTGGGCGTGACGATGACCGCCGTGTACGCGCCCGGCCAGGTGCTGGCCGCCGCCGCCCTGGGCGCCGCCTACGCGGCGCCGTACCTGGGCCGGCTCGAGGACGCCGGTCGGGACGGCATGGCGACGCTGCTGGCGATGCGGGAGATCCTGGCGGGAACGGGCGCCGCCACGCGACTGTTGGCGGCGAGCCTGCGCGGCGCCGAGCGCGTGGTGGAACTGGCGCGCGCGGGGCTGGACACGTTCACGTTCGGCCCCGCGGTGGCCGAAGCGCTGCTGCAGGACGACCTGGCCGCCGCCGCCGCCGCCGAGTTCGCGCGCGCGGCTCAGCCCAGGTAGTCGGACAGCAGCCCCGCCAGGAGGTCAGGCGCCAGCTTCATCTGCTCCGGCGGCAGGACGTAGGCCAGGCGCAGCTGCGTGCGGCCCGGGTTGGGCTGTCCCGCCGGCACGCTGTAGAAGCCGCCCATCGGCGCCGTGAGCAGGGTCAGGGGACGTCCGTCGACCAGGCGCCGTCCCTCCCGCGCGCACCAGCGGACGAACGCCACGGCGTCGAAGTCCGCCGGCACGACGTTCCTGAGGTCCACCACCGAATAGATGGCGGCGTCCGGACTCGAGACGATGGCGCCGGGAATCAGCTCCCGCGTGCGCGTGGTGAAGGCCCGCAGCATGCCGCCGTAGTAGGCCCTCTGCCGCGCGAACCACTCGCGCAGTTCCGCGTGCGGCACCTGCGCCATGGCCCCGAAGATGTGCTGGCCGATCGCGTTGGCGCAGAGGCTGGCCGTGTTCTCGGCCACGGCGCGCTGGTGGAACTGCGCGTTGTCGGTCACCAGCGCGCCGATCCGCAGCCCGCAGGCGTTCCAGACCTTCGACACCGTCTCGATGCTGATTCGGCGGCCGCCGAGGCCCGGCGCCTCGGCCTCGCTCAGGCCCCAGACGCTCACGGGCGGTCCCTCGCGGTAATACAGCTCGCGATAGGCTTCGTCGGACACCAGCCAGGCGTCGTGGCGCACGCACAGCCTCGCCAGCGCAGTCAGCGAGGCGTGGTCGTAGAGATGGCCGGTCGGGTTGTCGTAGGGAATGACGATCACGGCGCCGGGGCGCTCGGCGGCCATGACGCGCTCGATCTCGTCGAACGCCGGCAGCGAGAAGCGGCCGTCGTCCCCCATCGCGCGCGTGATCGACACCGTCCGGCGTCCGAGCCGCTCGGCGAACGCCTTGTAGTTGGTGTAGGCGGCGTCGATCAGCAGGAGCGGCCGCTCCGCCGAGCCGGCGGGGCCGCAGCAGCCGACGATGACCAGTTCCATCGCCTGGCTGCCGCCGTCGGTGATCTGGCTGAACAACCCCGCCGTGGCGAAGCCGCTGGCGGCGATCACGTTGCGGAAGGCGGCGTTGGCCTCGGCGGTGCCCACCGTCGCCGTGTAGCCGACGACGCCGGCGGCGAACGGCGAGCCGGGCTCGCCGAGGCTGCGCAGCCTCTGCTGCATGGCCGGGTGCATCGGCAGCGAGACGTTGCCGATGGCCGCGTTGAGGGCCTCGGTGCCGTCGCTGCGCGCGGCGAACTCGATCTGGGCCATGCGGATGACCGACGGCGTGCGGGCGGTGAAGTGGGCCGAGAGCGTCGGGCCGGGCATGCTGCACCCTTCCTCGTGAGGTGGCGCCGGTGCCCGCCGGGGCTCCGGCCCCTCAATGGTGGGCGCCGCCCGCGGCGCGCGCAAAGCAAAAAAGCGGCGGCCCGCCCCCCGGGGGAGCGGGCCGCCCTGGCCGCAAGCTGCCACGCCGGGGCTACTTGGCCAAGATCGGCGCGATCACCACGCTGATGACCGCCATCAGCTTGATCAGGATGTTGAGGCTGGGGCCCGACGTGTCCTTGAACGGGTCGCCCACGGTGTCGCCCACCACGGCCGCCTTGTGCGCGTCG
>CAYNPY010000048.1:0-27250 GCA_964399195.1 uncultured Fibrobacteraceae bacterium | reverse complement strand
AGGCGGCTGAGCAGGCTCTCGCCCGGCGCGCAGCCCACCCCGACGGTGAAGCCGCGGCCGCCGGCGGCGCGCGCCCGGGCCGCCAGCTGGTCGTCGTACAGCTCGCCGTCGGTCACCAGCAGGACGTCGCCCTGCCGGCCGTCGGCGTCGCGCCGGGCCAGCAGCGGCAGCAGCGCGGCGCCCAGTTCGGTGCCGCCCATGCTGGCGTGGATGGTGCGGACGGCCTCGCGCGCGGCGGCGATCGCCTCCGGCGTGCCGGGCAGCGACTCGGCCGTGACGTTGCGCCACGTGCTGCCGAAGGCCACGATCGCGAACCGGTCCTGCGGCCGCAGCGAGTCGAGGATGCGCCGCAGCGCGGCGCGCGCCTGGCGGATCGAGTCGCCCGCCATCGAGCCGGAGCAGTCGACCAGGATCTTGATGAAGCGGCCCTCGGGCGCCGTGGGCCGGCCCGCGTCCGGGCAGAAGCTCAGCAGCACGAGCTGCGCGTCGCCGGCCGCCGCCGGCTCGCCGCAGGCGGTCGCCGCCGCCGGCGCGGCGCGGCGCAGGTGCAGCACGATGTCGCGGTCCATGGCGCTGGTGGGGGCATCGGCGAAGCGGATGATCGCCTGGTCGGTCTGCCGCTCGACGGCCACCTCGTGCGTGGGGCAGGTGATCTCGGCGTCCCGCAGCGCGCCGCGGATGCTGGCGCGGAACTCGGCCTCGTGGCGCGCGAAGAGGTCGATCTGCGGCGCCTCGTGCGGCTGCAGGCCGGCCTGCGCCGGGTCGCCGTAGCGCGGCGCCACCACCGTCGGCAGCGCGAAGCGCAGCGTGCCGGACTGCCAGTACTGCAGCTGCGCGTAGCGGTAGGTCAGGACCGCCGTCTCGCCCGGCAGCAGGTTGCCCACGTTGACGGTGTAGAGGCCCGGGCTCGCCTCACGCAGCAGGATCGCCGCGTCGCCGTCCGCCACCGCCTCCTCGTAGCGGTTCTCCGCCTGCGGCGCCGGCAGGATGCGGCCGGTCAGGTCGCGCTCGCCCAGCTTCGCGGTGAACGACAGCAGCGTCGCCCCGCGCGGCACCGGGAAGGTGTAGACGGCCTCGATGGGCTCGCCGTCGCGGTTGGCGAAGACCTGGCGGACCTCGACCTGCGCCAGCAGGTCGTCCAGCACGGCCTTCAGCGACACGGCCTGGAGCACGGGTGGGAGCCGGCTCGGGACGCAGGTCAGGACGGGGGCGGCGGCGGCATTGGCGGGGTAGGCGCTCTTCATGATCACTCCTTGCCGGACCGGATGCGGTCGGCGGCCTGGACACAAGCGACCGCCAGCCGGCGCAGCTGCTCCGGCGACAGTCCCGCGCGGCCCGGCTCGATCAACAGCTCGAGACCCTCGGTCAGCGCGACATGGCTCCACACTTCGACATCTCCCGGACGACGCGGGACCGGCGGCACGTCGTCGTCGTCCGCGCGACGACGCACCAGTTCAGCGATCCGCTCGAGCGACAGGCCGGCCGCCTGCCAGCGCCGGACGGCCAGCAGCTGCTCGAGGTGGCGGTGCTCGTACCAGGCGCCGCGGCGCACGCCCTCGGGCCGGTCGACGACGCCTTCCTGGATCCAGTAGCGGATCGTGCGCGGCGGCAGCCCGGTCAGGCGCGCCAGGTCCTCGAGGCTGAACCGGGTGGCCTCGGGCTCGGGGGGCGGCGTGGTCGTCATGGCTGGGCTCCTTGCTCGCGTGGTCTCGGTGACGGAATTTATTATACAGTTTTACTGTCGTTAGTCAATGGCTAAAAATGGAAAAATCGCACGCCGGGGGCAACCCGTTGTCAATGAAGCAATTACCAAAGAAAATCGGCCCCGCGGACACCTGCCCGCGGGGCCGTTCTCGACCTTTGCCGGCCCGATCGGCCTACTTCCCGAGGTGATCGGCGCTCATCCGCGGCTTGCTCTTGTCCGGGTAGGGCGGCGTCTCGGGAATCGCCCACTTCGCCCCGTTGGTCTTGAGCTCCAGCAGCAGGTGGTCGATCGCGTAGTCCAGCTGCGTGTCCTTCCCGTCGACCACGTCCTTGGGCATGTTCATCACCACGATGTCCGGCTCCACGCCCCAGCCCTCGATCGGCCACTGGCCGTCCAGCGTGTACATGCCGAACTGGGGCGGCGTGGTGCCGCCGCCGTCGACCAGGTCCTGGTGCGGCTCGATGCCGATGGACCCGCCCCACGTGCGCATGCCGATGACCGTGGCCAGGCCGCGGCGCTTGACGGCCTCGGCGAAGAACTCGCCGTTGCTGCCGGTGTCCTCGTTGATCAGCACGACGATCGGGCCGTGGTGCACGCGCTCGGGGTTGCGGCCGTCCTTGCCTTCGCGCGGGATCGTGATCGACCACAGCACGCGCTCGAGACGATCGATGATCATGTCGCCGGTGAAGCCGCCGCCGTTGTAGCGCTCGTCGAAGATCAGGGCCTGCTTCTCGGTCTGCGGGTACCAGCTGCGGCCGAACTCGACCAGGCCCTCCTCGCCCATGTTGGGCACGTGCAGGTAGCCGATCCGGCCTTCCGAACGGCGCGTCACGTAGTCCAGGTTGCCGTCCACCCAGGCGCGGTAGCGCAGGCCGAACTCGCTGCGCAGCGTCTGCACGCGCACGTTGCGGGCTCCGGTCGCGGTCGGCTTGTCGTTCACGGTCAGCGTCACGTGCGCGCCGGCCTTGTCCACCAGGAAGGCGTAGACGTTGGCCGGGTGCCTGACCTCGGCGCCGTCGACGGCGATGAGCCAGTCGCCGTCCTTGACGCCGACGCCCGGCTCGGCCAGCGGCGAACGCAGGTTCTCGTCCCAGGACACGCCCGGCACGATGTTGGCGATGCGGTAGAACGGAGCGTCGCCGTCGCGCTTGAACTCGCAGCCGAGCAGGCCGGTGCGGATCGGCGCCGGTCCGGGCTCGAAGTCGCCGCCCTGCACGTAGGTGTGGCCCAGGTTCAGCTCGCTGATCATCTCGCCGATCAGGTAGCTGAGGTCCGTGCGCGAGCCGCAGCCGGCCACGAACGGCGCGTACTTGTCGTGCATGGCCTGCCAGTCGGTGCCCTGCATGTTCCTGTCGTAGAAGAAGTCGCGCTGGATGCGCCAGGCCTCGTCGAACATCTGGCGGAACTCGGCCAGGTGGTCGATGCGCAGCTTGACCCCGCCGGTCGCCAGCTTGCCGTCGCCGACCTTGGCCGGCTTGCCGCAGTCGACGATGCCGTACTTCGAGCCCGCGCGGTAGATCAGCTTCTTCCCGTCGGCGCTCTGGTGGTAGTTGGCGATGCCCGCCAGCAGGTCCTTGGCCTCCTGGTCCTCCAGCGTGTACTTGACCAGGTCCAGTTCGCCGCCGGTGCGGTCGTCCACGTGCTGGTACTTCAGGAACTCGGGCTCGTTCTTGCGCAGCATCAGGAAGCCGCCCTCGCAGGCCTCCAGCCGGAACCAGTTGCCGGCCTCGACGCCCGGGCAGGCCAGGACGCGCCCGGGCAGCCCCGCCAGGTCGATCTCGACCGGCGCGGCGGCGGGCTTGTCGGCCTTGCCGCCCTTGCCGGCGTCCTTCTTCGCGGCGCCCTTGCCCTCGTCGGCGGCGGCCGCGGTCACGGGCACCTCGGCGTCGGCCTTGTAGAACGGCGAGCGGCCGCCGGCCTGCAGCAGCGCCACATAGGGCTTCGCCACGTCCAGGAACACGTGCTGCTGGTCGATGCGGCACATGATCGGGTTGAACGTGCGCATCGACAGGAAGAACAGGTGCTTGCCGTCGCGCGAGAAGCTGGGCGACCAGCTCTGGTACATGTTGTCCGTGACGCGCGTGTTCGTGCCCGTCTTCGTGTCGTGCAGCCAGATCTCCTCGTTCATGTTCCCGGTCTGGTTCGTGAACGCCACCCACCGGCTGTCGGGCGACCAGACGTAGTCCATGATGCCCCAGCGCTCCCAGGCGTCGTCGTAGTCGCTCTGCGCGATCACGGTCGTCCTGCCCGTGGCGACGTCGACCAGGTTCAGCTTGAGGAACTTGTCGGCGAAGACGAGCCGCTTGCCGTCGGGCGACCACACCGGCTGCTTCGTGAAGCCGAAGACGCCGCTGGTCAGCTGCTTCCAGGCCCCGCCCTTCGCCGGCATGACGTAGAGCTGCTCCTCCCCGGTGCGGTCGCTGACGAAGGCGATGTGCGCGCCGTCGGGGCTCCACGCGCCGTACTTCTCGCGCGAGGCGCTGGTGGCCGTCAGGTTGACCGCGTCGCCCTCCTCGGCCGGCAGGCTCAGCAGCTCGCCGCGCGACTCGAGGATGGCGCGTTCGCCGCCGGGCGACAGGCCGAAGGCGCCGATCGAAGGCGCCTCGTCGCTGAACTCCTCGCGCACGTGGCGGCGGTCCGAGCGCACGCTGATCGCCGCGTCAACCACCTGTCCGCTGGCGGTGTCGAGCACCTTCAGCCCGGCCCCGTGCTGGAAGACGACCTTGCCGTCGCCGTAGGAGGGCCACTTCACGTCGTAGTCCTTGTAGTGGGTCAGGCGCCGCACGGCCTTGGTCGCCGTGTCGTAGGCGTAGATGTTCAGCGTGCCGTCCTCGCGGTCGCTCAGGAAGTAGATCGCGCCCTGCCCCCACATCGGGAAGCTGTCGTTGCCCGTCCAATCGGTGATCTTCGTGATGTCTCCGCCCTTGAGGTCCTTGACCCAGATCTCCTGCGCCTGGCCGCCCTCGTAGCGCTTCCAGGTGCGGTTGTGCTGGTTCTGGTGGACGTAGGCCAGGGCGCTGTGGTCCGGCGCGGGCGAGGCCTGCGTGCCCCTGTCCACCGGCAGCTCGATCTCCATGCCGCCGTCCAGAGGCACCTTGTAGAGCTGGCCGCGGAAGGGGTACTCGCGGCTGCTGGTGATGATCACGCCCGTGCCGTCGGGGCACCACTCCAGCATCGTGTCGTTGGCGGGGTGCCAGGTCAGGCGCCGCGGCTCGCCGCCGGCGGCGTCGATGACGTAGATGTCGTTGCCGCCGTCATACTCGGCCGTGAACGCGATCAGCTTGCCGTCGGGGCTGAACTTCGCCATCACCTCGCTGCCGCTGTGCGTGGTCAGGCGGCGGGCCTCGCCGCCCCGCTCGGGCACCAGCCACAGGTCGCCCTCGTAGGTGAAGACGATGTGGCCGCCGCCGATGTCGGCGTAGCGCAGCAGGTAGCCGGGCGAATCGGCCGGACGGTCGGCCGCCGTCGCGGCTGCCACCCCCAGCAGCAGTGCGAAGATCGAAAGGAGCAGGCTCAGGCGCTTCACGGAAAACCTCCTGGTGGCAGGGAGCGGGGCCCGGTGGCGGGCAAACAGGGTTCATGCGCGCGTCGGGGAAGAATGTTGCACGGACGGGCGGGGTGGAGCAAGGTCTGGCCGGGGTCGCCGCCCGGGCGGCGGGGCCGCCGCCTGCGGGGCGCAGCGGGGATCACGTCCGTTCAAGGGGAACCGGGCATGACGGGGCCGAGACGAGGCAGAAAGCACACCGGACCGGAGGGCGCGTCGCCCGGCGACGGCGAGCGGGAATCCACCCAGAGCCTGTACGCCGACCCCGCGCTCTACGACATCCTCTACACGCCCGGAACGGCCGCCGAGATCGACGCCCTCGAGCGCATCGAGCGCGCCCTGGCCGACCGCCCTCCGCGCCGGGGCCGCCTCTGGTTCGAGCCCGCCTGCGGCACCGGCCGCTGCCTGCGCGTGGCGGCCGGGCGCGGCCGGCGCGTGGCCGGCTTCGACCGCGAGCCGGCGCTGCTGGCCTACGCCGCCGGCCGGCTGGCGGGGATCTGCCGGAACGCCGCGCTCCCTCGGCCGCGCCTGTTCGCGGCCGACCTGGCCGACTTCGCCGCCGCAGCCGCCAGGGCCGGCCTGCGCCCGGCCGCGGTCGACTTTGCCTTCATCACCGTCAACTCGCTGCGCCACCTCGGCAGCGACCGCGCCATGCTGGACCACTTCGCCCAGATCCGCGACCTGCTGCGGCCGGGCGGCCTCTATGTGGTCGGGCTCAGCCTGACCGACTACCGGTGGCTGTGGCCGGACGAGGACCTGTGGACCGCCGCCCGCGGCCGCTGCCGGGTCAGCCAGCTCATCAACTGGCTGCCGCCGGAGCCGGGCACGCCGCTCGCCCGCCGCGAGCGCGCCCTCAGCCACCTGACGGTCACCCGCCCGGGCGGCGCCCTCCACCTGGACGACGCCTACGACCTGCGCTGCTACGACGCGCGGCAATGGCGGCGGCTGGTGGGCGCGTCGGCGCTGACGATGGCCGGCAGCTTCGACGCGCGCGGTCGACCGCTGCCGCCGGGCACCTGGCCCTACCAGCTGGAGGCGCTGCGGCGGGAGTGAGCCGGCCCCCAATGAAGCCGGGCCCCCGCTGCGGCGCGGGAGGCCCGGTTCAACGATCCGACAGCGTGCAGGACTCGGACCGCAGGTTGAAGATACGGGATCCGGCCGCCGCGCAACAGCCCCGCGGCGCGACCGGTAGGTCCCGCCCCTACCGGCTCCGGATGGCCACGTTGCCGCTGCCGGTGTCCAGCGCCACGTCGGCGGCGCCGTCCCCGACCACCAGCCGCCGGCGCCCGCCGTCCAGTTTCTCGATCTCCGTGCCGGGAACGTCGGCGTCGATGTCGCCGCTGCCCGTGTCCGCGACGATGTCGGCCGAGGCGTCCGCCGGCAGCACCAGTTCGACGCCGCCGCTGCCGGTGTCCACCTTGAACTTGCCCGAGCCCATGCGGTCGAGGACCAGCGTGACCTCGCCGCTGCCGGTGTCGATCTTCGCTTCGTCGACGGCCACGCCGGTGGCCCGGACGTCGCCGCTGCCGGTGTCGATGGTGAGCGAGCGGCAGTCGAGCCCGGCCACGGCCACCCCGCCGCTGCCGGTGTCGATCTTCACGCGCCGCCCCTTCGAGTCGCGCACGTCCACCTCGCCGCTGCCGGTGTCCACGTCGATGTCGCCGTCGACGCGGCTGAGCCGCACCTCGCCGCTGCCGGTGTCCACCCGGGTGTCGCCCTCGACGTCGGCGATCGTGACCGGCCCGTAGCTCGACTCCAGGTCCAGGTCGGCCCTGACGCCCTCGGCCGTGATGGCGCCCACGCCGTGGCTGAGGGTCAGCGCCCGGCCCGACGGCACCTCGACCAGGACGTCGGCCCACACCTCCAGGCCCTCGCCCGAGCCGCGCACCGTCAACTGGCGCTCCTTGAAGCGCCCGAAGGTGCGCCGCAGCCACGACTTTTCTTCCTTCGTCTCGGCGCGGATCCCGGTCGACACGCGGAAGCCCGCGCCCAGCTCGGGGTAGACGTACTTCATGTGCCGGTCCAGCGGGAAGACGATGCGCAGCGCGTTGTTCTCCTGCTGCAGGTCGATCAGGCCGATGGCCTCCTCGTCGCCCTGCAGCCGCACGGTGACGCGGAAGGCGTTGCCGCTGCCCGGGCGCACGTCCACCGCGCCGATCAGGTTGCCCAGGTACAGGCTGGAGGTGTCGATGGTGAACTCGCGCGTCGTCTCGGCGCCGCGCGCCGACCGCGCCTGCAGCAGCGTCGGCAGCAGGGCGATCAGGATCAGGCACAGGACGATGGCTGTCGGCGAGCGGCGCTTCATGGCGCTCCTTTCGGGGTCGAGGCGGCGGGGACCCGGCCAGGGTAGGACCTTCGGTCCCGACCTGCCATTGACGCGCGGCGGGGCGGGAAGGTTGCCTCGGTTCCGGGCGATTTCCGTGAGCGCCGATCCGGTGCCGCGCCGGCCCGACGGCGCCGGCGATCCGGGCGGGCCGCGAGCATTGCGAACCACTTTTCCCGGGGTCGTTGACGCATCAACTAAAAACAGCCCGCCAATCGCCCGTTTCGACCGCCCGGGATGGTTGACACATCAACCAGTTCCGGAACGAAGGCTGCGAAGAGAGAGACCCACGCCGGCAGATCACTTCACCAGCACCAGCCTGGCCACCGCCGCCGCCCCGCCGCGACCGCCGCCGCTACCGGCGCCCGACCCGGCCGCCCGCGCGAAGTACACGCCGCTGGGCAGATCGCGCCCCGTTTGGTCGCGCCCGTCCCAGGTCAGCTCGCCGCGCCCGCCGGCGACAGCGGCGTCCAGCCGCCGGACCGTGCGTCCGCGGGCGTCGTGGATCGCAACCGCAACCGGGCCGTCCGGCAGCCCCGAGAGCGCCAGCCGCACCTGCGCATTGAAGGGGACCGGCCAGGCCACGAGGCGGGGGCCGCCGGCCGTCGGCGCCTCCGCGTCGGCGACATACAGGGCCACCGACACGAACTCGGTCGGGTCCAGGTTCGCGTCGCCGTTCCCGGCCGGTGCCTGGCCCAGCAGCGCGCCGCCGTTGTTGGTGGCGTAGGACGCCATCGCCACTTCCATGGTCGGCAGCAGCGGCCACTCGAGCGGGATGAAGGCGCGCAGGTTCACCGCGCCTTCCAGCACGGCGCCCGCAGCCTTGATCAGCGCCGGGTTGCCTTCGACGACGGACTCGCTGCTGTTGAACCAGCCGGTCCAGCCGTTGCCCGACTCGCGGGCCAGGAAGTGCCACCAGCGCGCGGCCTGGCCGGCCTTGGCCCACGGCGCCGCGCGCAGCGGCGTGCCGGTCCCGTCGCGCACCAGCAGGAAGACGTCGCGCCCCGCCCAGACCGCCGGCGCGTCGGTGGCCAGGTAGAGCCAGCCGTCCTGGGCCTGCGCCCACAGCGTGGCCCCGCCGGCGGTCGCCACCGCCGGCACCCCGGCGTCCAGCGTGCCGTCCATGACGAAGCCCTCGTCCCCGCCGCCGCCGCTGCCGCCCGTGCCCACGTACACGTGCTGGATGGGCGTGCGCTTGACGTTGCCCTGGGCGTCCTCGGCCTCGATGTAGTAGTCCAGAAGGACGTCGCTGTAGCCGGTCAGCTGCAGCCAGTACTGGTCGGCGATTCGGGTCGGCAGCACGGTCAGGTCGATGCCGGCCATGTCCCACGGCTCGCCCAGCGGCATGACGCGGCGCGTCATGGGCCGCGCGGTCCAGGCGCCCACGCCGGCGCCGCCGGCGTAGGTCTCGTTGGCGATGGTGGCGGTGTCGTTGCGGCCGTCGGCGTCCTCGCGCACCATCAGGTCCACGCGCACCAGGCCCGAGACGTCGTGCGCGAAGGTCCAGACGTGAAAGTCCCGCGACATCGCGGCGCCCTCGCCCGACGGCCAGCCCCACAGCGCGCCGCCGCCGAACCCGCCCGGATTCCAGGGCAGGCGCTGCGGCAGCCACACGGTGGGCGCCACGGTGTCGGGGCCGCCGGCCACGACGGGATCGGCCAGGGCCAGGGCCTGGTTGCAGGCCAGCGTGGCCTTGATCTCCATGTCCAGCGAGGACCCGTAGTACATGTAGCCGCTCTCGTAGCCGGCCAGGAGGTAGTGCCAGGCGCGCTCGGCGGTGTTGGCGCCCGAGAGCGGGTCGACCACCTTCGCCGGATCGACGCTGCCGACGATGGCCGCGCACGTCTCGACCCGGTTCTGCGCGGCGGTCAGCACGGCCCAGTTGCGCTCGTCCTCCGCCCAGCCGCCGGGGATGTCGAACGCGCCGGACGCGTTCACCAGCGGCCAGTTCCAGTTGATGAACTGCGGCGAGCCGAAGTCGCCGTCGGCATTGACCCAGCCGCCGTCCTCCACGTGGACGATGTCACCGGCGGGCACCGGGTGCTCGGCCAGGTAGGTCGCCACGGTGGTGGGCCGGTAGCCCTTCGCCGCGGCGGCGTGGGCGAACTGGGTGACGTTCTCGTTGTAGTAGCTGTAGCCGCCGCTCCAGGCGTTGTCGCCGTCGTGCGCGAACAGCACCAGCATCGGCCGCGCCGGGTCGTTCTGCGGCGCGATGGCGTCGATCCCCCCGGTCCCGAACAGCGAGTAGCCTTCCTCCCAGCCCATGGCGTTGGCCGCCGGCACCACGACCAGGTTCTTGACCACGCCGGTCGCGGGATCCACGTGCTGCGCGCGGTGCGGCGTGAACCCGTACGGATAAGGGACCTTCAGCGTCACCCCGCGCGAGATGGTGTGGCTGGTCCAGTTGGCCTGCGCCGGATTGAGCTGGTCGGCGCGGTTGGGCGGGTCGCAGTTGTCCAGGTTCGCCTGGTAGGGGTAGTTCGCGCAGGCGCGCGCGATGTGCAGGTCCGGCACCACGGTCCAGGTCACGCCCGCGTCGACCAGCGCCGGGATCATGCGCTGGCTGAAGCACATCTCGGCCGGGAAGAAGCCGGTGGAGATGGCGCCCGGACCCCAGGCATCGTTCCAGATCTCGCGCGCGCAGGCCAGCTCCATGCGCAGGGCGTTGTCGTCCAGCAGCGGGTTGATCGCGTGGTGGAAGCCGGCCAGCACCGGCTCCAGCCGGCGGTGTCCCCTGGATGTGGTCCAGCCCATCGCCGTGCGGTAGTGGCTGTACCAGTTCGTCGCGTAGCGGCCGCCGTTCCAGCCGGCATTGCCCAGGCTGAAGATGTTCTCGATCAGCGCGCCGGCGAACGAGACCTGCGCGCCGGCGTCCGGCAGGTCCAGCACCGACTGCAGCGCGTCCTTCGGGTACCACTGGTAGTCGGCGACGCGGTCGTCCGAGTTGAAGATCGCGAACTCGTCGTTCTGGCTGTGGCCCAGCGTGATGGTCTCGTACGCGGTCTCGTAGCGGCCGGGCGTCCAGGTGCTCTGCGTCGGCCAGTAGATGGGCTGGTGCATGTGCCACAGCCAGGTGGTGTGGACGCTCGTGGAGGCCGTGGCGGGCGCCGCGGCGGCCAGCAACAGGGCCAGCCCACACAAAAGAAGCAAAGGAAAACGACGGGCGCGGCGCAGGCGCATGGGCTGGATTCCTCCGGATGCAGGCCGGAAGAATGATAGCACATGCCGCGGTCGTCGGACCCGTCGTTTGAGTCGTCAGGGCGCCGGGCCGGTCAGTCCTCCCGCTGGCCGCCTTGGTCGCCGATCGTCTCGGCCCACGTGCGGTTCAGTTCCTCGAGGCGGCGCCGGGCGCGCCGGCGGGCATCGTCCGCCTCGCGGGGCGAGTGCGCGGCCTCGATGGCCTTGAGCCCTTCCTCGAGCGCCTGCTGCAGGCGGCTGAAGTGAACGGCGCGGGCCTGGTTGACGTCGATTCCCATCCTCGTCCTCCCGCATGGCGGCGCCCGGCTGTCGGGCCGGGCGGCCATGTCTGCTTGCCGGAACTGGTACGGGCGACGGCAAGCAGGAAGCGTACCGGCAGGCGGAGCAACCGGGCACGACCGCAGTCCGACCAGCGGCGCCGGCATCTGAACCCGTCGCCGCGTCCGGACGCCCGCGCCGTCGACCATATACATGCCACCGCAGCGCTGGGGTGCACAGGAACGCGCCATGACGGTGGGTGTTCAGGCGTGGACAAGCGCTTGGTGCGCCGCTGCTTGGGCACTCCTGATTTTGATATTCGGAAAGTCCTTAGATCAAACTTACAGATTTCTTGCGGCAGTGCGGCCGACTCCCGATCTTGCCCTTGCGCCCGTCGGACCCGGAAGACCGGTCTGCGCCCGCGGCGCCCCGCCATGCCGACCTGACGCCTACGCAACGCTCCCGCCATGGCCCGAGGCCGACGTCGCCAGCCGACGTCGCCATCCGTCTGGGAGAGTCGCTCATGAACATTACGCTGTTGTCCAACCTTGTCCTCGCTGCGGTCACCGTGGCCGCCACCGCCGCCGCCAATCCCCTGACGTTCACCCCCAAGGTGATCGACGCCGCCCAGTCGGGCGATTGCAAGGCGTTCGCGGATCTCAACGGCGACGGCCTCGACGACGCCGTCGTCGGCGGGTACGTGTTGAGATGGTACGCGGCGCCGTCATGGACCCCACAGACAGTGGCCCAGGCAGACGACGAATTCACCACCGATCTGGAAGCCGCCGACCTGGACGGCGACGGCGATATCGACCTCATCGTGCCGGACGGCACGGCGGGGATCTACTGGTTCGAGAATGCCGGCGCCGGCAGCGCCTGGACGCGCCATTTCCTGGGCGCCACGGACGGTAAGCATTGCCACGACGTGGCTGTCGGCGACATCGAGCAGGACGGCGACCTCGACGTTGTCGGCCGCCCCCTCAACGGCAGCCTGCACCTCTTCCGCCAGGAGACCGGGATGATCTGGACCGCCGTCGCCAGGGCCACGGCCGCAGGCGAAGGTATGGCACTGGCCGATCTGGACCGTGACGGACGGCTGGACATCGTGGTCAACGGCCAATGGCACGAAGCGCCCGACGGCAACATCATCAGCACCCCGTGGCCGGAGCACACCTACGATGCCGCCAAGCTCACGATGCCCGCCAAAGTGGCGGCGGCCGATCTTGACGGGGACGGTCGCCTCGACATCGCGCTGACGCCGGCCGAGTCGACGGGCGAGATCGCCTGGTACGCGGCGCCGGCGGACCCCGTAACCGGCACCTGGCGCCGGGTGGTCCTGCTGGCGGGGGCGGACTGCTACCACAGCCTGCAGCTGGTGGATCTGGACGGCGACGGCTGGCGCGATCTGCTGACCGCGCAGATGCACACCGCGTCAGGGTCGCCGGTCGTCGAAGCGTATCTGAATCCGGGTGACGACAGCGCCTGGTCGCGGATCCTCATCGCCCAGGCCTCGTCGCACAACCTGGCGGTCGGCGACCACGACCGCGACGGCCGACCGGACCTCCTCGGCTGCGATTACATCGGCGCTCCCCCGGTGACCGTCTGGACCAACGACACCGCGGGACTCTCCGGAACGCCCGTGGCGCCGACGGCCGCGCTGGGGATCGCCGCCGCGCCCAACCCGTTCAACGCCCGCCTCGAACTGACCGTGACCGGCGCGGGCCCGGCAGCCGCAACGCTGGTCGTCTACGACCTCGAGGGCCGTGCCGTCCGTGTCCTGCGGCGGGCGGCGCCGCTGGGCGAGACCGAAGCTGTCGTTTGGGACGGTCGCGACGACCGCGGCCGGCGGCTGCCCACGGGCGTCTATCTGGCGGTGCTGACGGCGGGCCGTGAGCGCGTGACCCGCAAGGTGGGGCTGGTGCAGTAGCGGTTCGTGAATTGCGCCGGCGCAACGGCAACTGTGCCGCAAAGCTTGCGCCGGCGCAACCACGCCCGCTGCCGCGCCGCTACTTCGTCAGCACCACCTCGAGGTAGTCGCTGTCGATGCAGAGGCCGGCCCCGGCGCCGCGGTCCCAGTCCGCGAGGAACTTCAGAAGCGCGTCGTGCAGCGCCCTCTGCCCCGCCGGGTCGAGGGCGGCGAACGCCTTGTGCGTCGGCCCGTAGTAGGTGCGGAAGGTCTCGATCCAGTGCTCGGCGGAACGGTAGCGGAAGGTGTAGACCTTCTTCGTCGTCCGGATGTCCGAGACGTACGGGCCGAAGAGCTCGACCAGCCGCGTCGCGGTGCCCCACTCCGCCGGCGAGCGGAGGCCGGCCGGGGGCGGCACGAAGCCGCCGATCAGCTTGAAGAGCTGCCCGATGAAGCCGTCCGGCGTCCAGTTGGCCAGCCCGATGCGTCCGCCCGGCGCGACCACGCGCAGCAGTTCCTTCGCGGCCTTTTCCTGGTCCGGCGTGAACATGATGCCGAACGTCGAGAGGACCACGTCGAACGACGCGTCGGCGAACGGCAGCTCTTCCGCGTCGGCCACCTTGAACGACATGGGCAACCGGTCCGCCTCGGCGCGCCGCCGTCCCTGCTCCAGGAGCTCGGGGACGTAGTCGGTGGAAACCACGTGCGCGAAGTGCCGCGCCGCCGCCAGCGAGGCGTTGCCGTTGCCGCCGGCGACGTCCAGGACGCGGTCGGTGGACCGCAGATCGACGGCATTGCAGAGGGATTCGCCGACGATCTGCAGCCGCACGCCGATCTGCCCGTAGTCGCCCGCGGCCCAGGTGGCCTGCTGGCGGGTCTTGATGGCGCCGAGATCGGGGCGCCCGGTGGTCGTGAGGCTCGGGTTCATGGGGGTCTCCTTTATGGTCATGGGTCCTTGCGGCCACTTCGTTTGCCGCCGTGTTCAGGACCGCAGGATAGAGGAGCAGTCCGGTTGCCGATATGACCGGGCGTCGCTATAACATGACCGTATGTCCGCAAGGCGGTGCCGGCCCTGCCGCGAGTCCGCCGGGCATGACCGCGCGTCCGGGGGGCCACGTGAGCGGAGACGTCCTTTCCGATCTTCTGCGGGCCGTGCGGTTCCGCGGCGCCCTGTTCTACTACGTCGACGGCGCCGCGCCCTGGGTGGCCGAGGCGCCGCCGGCGCGCGAGATCATCCCCGCCATCCTGCCCGGCGCCGAGCACATGATCGAGTTCCACGGCGTCGTGCAGGGCGCCTGCTGGGCCGCCATCGTCGGCGAGACGCCGATCCGCCTGCACGAGGGCGACATCGTCCTCTTCCCGCAGGGCGACGCCCACGTGATGTCGAGCGCGCCGGGCCTGCGCGCGCCGCACATGGACAAGGACTTCTATTTCTCGCCGCGGCCCCCGCAGCTCCCGTTCGCGATCAGCGTGCGCGACGGCGAAGTCACGACGGCCCGCCTGGACGGCGGCGGGCGCGAGCGCGCCACGGTCGCCTGCGGATTCCTGGGCCTGGACGCGACGCCGTTCAATCCGCTGCTGGCCGCGCTGCCCCGCGCGATCCACCTGCGCGGGGCCGAACTGGGCGCCGGTTCGTGGGTGACGACGTTCCTGCGCCAGGTGGTCGCCGAGTCGCAGCAGCGGCGTCCGGGCGGCGAGGCCGTGCTGGAGCGGATGAGCGAGATGCTCTTCGTCGAGGTGCTGCGCCGCTACCTCGACACGCTGCCGCCCGACCAGACGGGCTGGCTGGCGGGGATGCGCGACCCGGCGATCGGCCGCGCGCTGGCGCTGCTGCACGAACGCCCGGCCGACGCGTGGACGGTGGAGAAGCTGGCGGATGAAGCGGGGCTGTCGCGATCGGCGCTCCACGAGCGTTTCCTGCACCTGATCGGGCAGCCGCCCATGCAGTACCTGACGCGCTGGCGGATGCAGGTGGCGTCGGCCCTGCTGCGCGACACCGACGCGACGCTGCTGGGAGTCTCGCAGGACGTCGGCTACGAAAGCGAGGCGGCGTTCTCGCGCGCGTTCAAGCGCGAAGTGGGTCTGGCGCCGGGGGCGTGGCGGCGCCAGAAGCGACAGGTCCCGGGCGAGACGAGCGGCCGCCGCTGAACGAAATCGGCGAGGTGTGGGCGCTCCCCAGTGGTGCGATACTGGTTCCTGGCTGGACTCGCCTGCGTCCCGCGGTGATCGCCACCTGGGGGGTGCCCCATGAAACGCCTGTACGAGAAGCACTGCCCGCAATGTGACCACAAGATCGCCCTCAGCGTGTTCCTCGGGTTCAGGTCGGCGACGTTCACCTGTCCCGGCTGCGGCGCGCGGCTCCGGTCCGGACACATCTGGCTGCAATTGCTGGGGATGACCCTGGGTTCGCTGTTCATCGCGCTGCCGATCGTGCAGGCCCGGCACAACGCCCTGTGGTGGTGGGCCATGATTCCGGGAATCATTCTCTACGTCGTCTGGAGCTATGTGTTCGTGGTGCCGCGCAAGGCATAGGGCATCCGGGTGCAGGTGGCGGAGCCATGAGACCACGGCGGCGCGCCGGCGCGCTGTACCGACCGGGCCGTGGAGTTGGTGCTGTCTTCCCGGGCGATTTCGAGGTTGTCCAGTCAAGGGCCTTCGTGACCGGCCCTTTATTGGACATCCTCAAAGTCGCCCCCAGCCACCCATCACACTTCCGGGTCACGGACGACGACGGTCGCCGCGTCCGCCCCCCGCTGCGCCACCACCACCCCGCCCAGGATCAGCGCGCACCCGGTCAGCTCGCGCATCCCCAGCACCTCGCCCAGCAGCAGCCCGCCGCCGATGGCCGCCCACACCGACTCGAAGCTGAGGATGATCGCGGCGTCGGTCGGGCGCGCGTGCTTCTGGCCGGCCACCTGCAGCGTGAACGCGATGCCGATGGAGATGACGCCGGCGTAGAGCACCGGCACCGTGACCGCGCGCATCGCAGTCCACGAGAAAGTGTCGAACAGCGCAGACGCCGCCGCCGACAGCGCGGCCGCCACCGCGAACTGGCCGACGGCCAGCCGCAGCGCGGGCACGCGCCGGACAAAGGCGCCCACCAACTGCACGTGCACCGCCCAGAACACCGCGCACAGCAGCACCAGGCCGTCGCCCGGGGCGAGGCTCAACGGCCCCTTCGCGCTCAGCAGGTAGAGCCCCGCGGCGGCCAGGCCCACGCCGCCCCAGGCGAATCGCGAGACGCGCTGGCCCACCAGCAGCCCCAGCACCGGCACGAAGACCACGTACAGCGAGGTGATGAACCCGGCCTTGCCTGCCGTCGTGCTGACCATGCCGTACTGCTGCAGCGTGGCCGCAGTGAACAGCACCAGCCCCGTCAGCAGCGAGGCGCGCAGCGTCTCGCGGGGTCCGGCCACCGGCTCGCCGGCCGCGCGCCGGCCCGACAGCGGCAGCAGCGGCAGCAGCACCAGCGTGCCGAGCACGAAGCGCGCGGCGTTGAACGTGAACGGCCGCAGATGCTCCATCCCCACGCGCTGCGCCACGAAGGCGAAGCCCCAGATGGCGGCGGCGGTCATCAAGAGGAGGTTGGCGCGGCGCGCGTTCAGTTTCATGCGGCCCAGGATAACGCCCGTTTACACGCGATCCAAGGGCGGCGATGATGAGGGGGGCGATGATGACGGCGGTGATGATGACGGCATCGGCGGAGGGCGCCGACCGCGTCCGCCCGCCCCCAGCCCGGAGCCTGCCCGTGCCGCGACCCGACGCCATCGCCGCCCTGGTGCCCGCGGTCCGCGGGTGGGAGCCGGCCGCCGGGACGTTCCCGGTGTCCGCGCTGGATCGCGTCGTGGCCGACCGGGACGTCGACCTGGACGGCGACACGAACATCGCCGGCCCGCCGCTGGCCGTGCTGGCCGCCGGCCGGCTGGCCCCCGCGCTGGACCGCGTGCTCGACATGGAAACCCTGCCGCCGGAATCGGCCACGCAGGACTCCGCGCCCGGCGCGCTGCGCCTGCGCCGCGACCCCGCGCTGCCGCCCGAGCACTACCGGCTCTTCATCGCCCCCGATCGGCTGGCTCTGCACGCAAGAGCGCGCCCCGGCTTCGCCCGCGGCCTGGCTACCCTGCTGCAGCTGTGCGCCGGCCGGGCGGGCGGCGAGTTGCCCTGCGGCGTCATCGCCGACGGCCCCGCGTTCGCCTGGCGCGGCCTGCTGCTGGACAGCGGGCGCCACTTCCAGCCCGTGCAGACGGTGCTGGATGTGCTGGACCGCCTGGCCGCCTTCAAGTTCAACGTGCTGCACTGGCACCTGACCGAGGACCAGGGCTGGCGCCTGGAGGTGCCCGGCCTGCCGCGCCTGACGGAAGTGGGCGCCTGGCGCGACGAGCAGGGCGGCGGCCGCCACGGCGGCTTCTACACCGCCGCCGACGTGCGCCACGTCGTGGCGCGCGCCGCCGAGCTGGGCATCACCGTCGTGCCCGAGATCGAGATGCCCGGCCACTGCCAGGCGGCGCTGGCCGCCTGCCCGGAGCTCTCCTGCACGGGCGGGCCGTTCGGCGTGCAGACGCAGTGGGGCATCTTCCCGGACATCTACTGCGCGGGCCGCGAGGAGACGTTCGCGTTCCTGGAGCAGGTGCTGGCCCACGTTCTGGAGCTGTTCCCCTCGCCGTTCATCCACGTGGGCGGCGACGAGGCGCCGAAGGAGCGCTGGCGCGCCTGCCCGCGCTGCCAGGCGCGTATCACGAGCGAGGGGCTGCGCGACGAGCACGAGCTGCAGAGCTGGTTCATCCGCCGCGTCGGCCGCTGGCTGGCCGCGCGCGGCCGGCGGCTGGTGGGCTGGGACGAGATCCTCGAGGGCGGTCTGGCCGGCTCGCTGCCGGGCGCGGTCGTGCAGTCGTGGCGCGGGCTGGACGGCGCGGTGGCCGCCGCGCGCGCCGGCCACGACACGGTGGTCTCCCCCACCTCGCACGCCTATCTGGACTACGACCCGGGCGTGCTGGACATCGCGCGCGTGCTGGCCTTCGATCCGGTGCCCCCGGATCTCACCGGAGACGAGCAGTCACGCGTGCTGGGCGGCGCGGCCAACCTGTGGACCGAGTATGTGCCGCACACGCGGCTGGACCGGCAGCTGTTCCCGCGCCTGGCCGCGATGGCCGAGGCGCTGTGGGCGCGGCCCGGGTCCCGCGACGCGAGAACGTTCCTGCGCAGGCTGCGCGGGCTGGCTCCGCTGTACGGCGCGCTGGGCATCCGGCCGGGCCCCGCGGGGCGGCCGCTCGAACTGCGCGCCACGTGGGACCGGCGCCGCGGGATCCACGTCGTGGGCTGGAAGCTGACGGGCGACCTCGGCCCGCAGGTGGCCGGTCTGCAGCCTGATGTGCGATTCGCGCTGCAACCGGAGGGCGGGCCCGCCGACCTGCCGCTCGCCCCGCTCGGCGAGCCGCGGCAGCCGGCCCAGTGGACCACGAGCGACGGCGACGCCTTCCCCTGCCCGCCGCTGCCGGGGCGCACCGCCGTGCTGGCGGCGCTGCTGATGGACGGCCGGCCGTGCGGCGCGCCCGCGGTCATCGAGCTGGTGCGGCACCGGGCCCTGGCGCGCCCGGTCACGGTGGTCGGCGCGGCCGGGGCCGGCGATCCCGCGCTGCTGACCGACGGCATCCTGGGCTCGCTGCGCCGCGACGACGGCCGCTGGTTCTCCTGCCTGGGCTGCGACCTGGACGCGCGCATCGACCTGGGCGAGCCGCTGGAACTGCTGGCGGTGCACGTGCGCTTCCTGCAGGACGCGAACGCCGGCGTCTTCCTGCCGCGCGCCGTGCGCTTCGAGGTCTCGGACGACGGCGTCCTCTGGCGCCCGGCCGGCCAGAGCGAACACGACATCCCCGACCGCACGCAGGAGCGGCTGATCGCGCCGTTTGCCGCCCGGCCCGCGACGACCGCGCGCCACGTGCGCGTGATCGCCACCGGCTTGGGCGCCTGCCCGGCCTGGCATCCCGAGGCGGGGCGGCCCAGCCGCCTGTGCGCGGACGAGATCGTCGTGCATGACCGCCGGGTGAGGGCCTTGGCCGAGCCGGCACGACGAAGGGCCCGCCTGCGCGGGCCCCTGTCGGCTGGCGCGGACGAGCCGCGCGAACTGCCTGTCGGCGACGGCGACGCCTAACGGAACATCCCCTTGACCGCGCCCCAGCACGCGCCCTCGGCGCCCACCGGGTTGCAGGGCAGCGACGGGAACTCGCCCGTCAGGCTGCCGAAGCAGTAGTTGCGCGCGTACTTGTCGACCAGCGTGACGGCGTCCTCGTCGATCGCGGCGGGGCCGAGATTGCTGTAGAAGGTGAAGGTCCCCGTGCCGGTCGTGCCCGGTTCGCAGCCACCCATCATCGGCTCGAACTTCAGCACGATGCCGTAGACGCCGGGGATGCTGGGGTCGCCCTGGCAGTTCAGTTCGCCGTCGTAGGACACGACGCACGAAGTGCCGCTGGTGCCGATGACCGGCGCCCAGGAGAGCGCCTGCTGGAACTCGGCGCAGGTGCAGGTGCCGCCGGCGATGTCCAGCCACATGTCGAGGTGGCTGAGCGCGTACTGGCTGCCGGTGTCCCAGGTGATGACCGCGGTGTAGACCCAGGCCGGGCCCATCGGATCGCTGTTGGGCGCGGCGGTGACGTGACCGGAAATGGAGCATTCCGCCAAGGCCAGGCCCGGCAACATCAAGGCGACGGCCGCAGCCGCGAAGAACTTCATGAGCGCATTTTTCACGTTGCCCCCTCAGGAGTAAGAACAAGAACCGGCGCGGCCCCGGCGAAATTTGTCGATCGACCGGATTTACCTCCAATGATCGTAACAATTATGACTGATGGTTTCAATAGAATTCTCGATTGGTTGTCTTTTTTCATATCTTGATATTTTTCAAATCCATACAGCGCTGGACGCCGCTGCCCCTTGGCGCTTCCCGCCGCCCGCGGCCTGTGCTACCGTTTCCATGTGGTGCCCGCAACCGCTCGACCCGCGATCAGGACGAATCCGCCGTGCCGGACGGCCAATCCCATATCACGTTGTCCCGGCTTGCCTTGCACGCCTGCCTGGGTGCGGCAGCCCTCGGCGCGTCCGGACAGGCGGTGGCCCTCGATGTGCCGCTGATCCCGTGGGAGCCGGCGGCCCTGACCTGCACACGCCTGGCCACCTCGCCCTTGATCGACGGCCGCCCCGACGAGCCCGCCTGGTCGGCCGCCCCCTGGTCCGAGCCGTTCACCGACATCCGCGGCCCGCTGGCCGACCCGCCCCGCCACCAGACGCGCGTCCGCCTGGGCTGGGACGAGGACTGTTTGTACGTGGGCGCCCGCCTGGACGAGCCGCACGTCTGGGCCACGCTGACCGAGCGCGACGCGGTCATCTACCACGACAACGACTTCGAGGTGTTCATCGACCCCGACGGCGACAACCACCTGTACGGCGAACTGGAGATCAACGCCCTGGGCACCGTCTGGGACCTGCTGCTGGTGCGCCCGTACCACGACGGCGGGCCGGCCGTCGACGCCTGGGACATCGCCGGGCTCAGGAGCGCGGTGCACGTCGACGGCACGCTGAACGATCCCGGCGATGTCGACCGCGGCTGGTCGGTGGAGATCGCCATCCCCTGGCACGTGCTGGCGCCGCTGGCCGGCGGCCGCAGTTGTCCGCCGCTGCCGGGCGACGTCTGGCGGCTGAACTTCTCGCGCGTGCAGTGGCGCGCGGAGATCAGCGACGGCGCCTACCGCAAGCTCCGCGACGAAGCGACCGGCCGCCCGCTGCCCGAGGACAACTGGGTGTGGTCACCGCAGGGCGTGATCGCGATGCACTGCCCGGAGATGTGGGGCGAAGTGGTCTTCGACGACGGCAGCGGCCACACGGTCGCAGGCAGCCCGGATCACGACCGCCACCGCCTGGGCGCGCTGCTGATGCCGCTGCACTACCGGCAGCAGCGGGTCCACCGGGAGCACGGCAGCTATGCAGGGAACCTGGCCGCGCTCGGGCTGGGCGCCGGCGAGCGGCCCGGCTGGCCCGGCGACCGCGGCGGCGCCGACTGGAACACGCCGCTGCCGACCGGCTGGACGCTGACGCTGGACGGCGGCGGCGCCTGGTACCGCGCCACGCTGGCCACCGGCGCGGGCACGGTCGCGATCGACCACACCGGCCGTCTGGAGGCCTTGCGATGACGCTGCGCCGCCACCCCAACGGCCCCATCATCACGCGGCGCGACCTGCCGCCGATGCCGGGCCTGATCGATCCGAGCGCGGTGTTCAACCCGGGCGCCATCAGGCTTGACGGTGTCACGTACCTGCTGCTGCGCGTGCAGGGGCGCGACCGCCGCACGTTCCTGGTGCCGGCGCGCGGGCGCACCGACCGCCGCTTCGTCATCGCCGGCCTGCCCACGGTGCTGGACGGCGTCGATCGGCTGCGCGAACCGCAGGCGCGGCGCGACCTGCAGGTGTTCCACGTCTACGACCCGCGGCTGACCGTCTGCGACGGCGCGTTGCACGCCGTGACCGCGGTGGACACCGACCGCGGGTGCCGGCTGGTGGTGTGGCGGGCGGCGGGCGATCCCGCCGGCGGCTTCGCCGGGCTGGAGCGGCTGGAGCCGGTGGCGGTGACCGGCCGCGAGGACACGCGCAACGGCGCTCTGTTCCCGCGATGCGTCGGCGGGCGCTGGCTGCTGCTGGAGCGTCCGAACCGCCCGCAGGGGCCGGGCGCGCCGCCGTCGGGCAGCGAGGTGACGCTGTCCTCCTCGGACGACCTGCGTCGCTGGCAGCCGGACGGCCCGGTGTTCGCCGGGCGGCCGCGCTACTGGGACGAGCTGGTCGGCGCCGGCCCCCCGCCCCTGGAGACGCGCGAGGGCTGGCTGCTGCTCTACCACGGCGTGGCCACGCACTTCCAGAGCGTGAACATCTACCAGGTGGGGGCCGTGCTGCTGGACCGCGAGGATCCGCGCCGCGTGCTGGCGCGCACCGCGGCGAACATCCTGGAGCCGCGCCCGCTGTACGAGCTGACCGGGCAGGTACCGAACGTGGTGTTCCCCGGCGGAATGACCTGCGACCGCTTCGAGGCGGACGGCTGCGCGCCGCCCGAGGCGCGGCTGTGCGTGTACTACGGCGCCGCCGACACCGCCGTCTGCGTGGCGACCACGACGGTCGCCGCCGTGCTGGACGCCTGCCGCGGCTGACGCGCGGGCCACCCTTGTCCGAGGAGACTCGACCTTGGCCGACACGCCCGCCGCCGCGCCTCGACGCGCCTTCCTGGTCTCGCACACCCACTGGGACCGCGAGTGGTACCTGCCGTTCAACCGCTTCCGCGTCCACCTGCTGGAAGTGGTGACGAAGGTGCTGGACCAGCTGGAGGCCGACCCGCAGTTCGCGGCCTTCGTGCTGGACGGCCAGTCGTGCGCGCTGGAGGACTTCCTGGCCGCGGCCCCGCACGAGCGCGCGCGCGTGGAGAGGCTGGCCGCGGCCGGCCGCCTGGCCGTCGGGCCCTGGTACATCCTGCCGGACGAGTTCCTGGTCAGCGGCGAGGCCACCGTCCGCAACCTGGTCCACGGCCGCCTGGCCGCCCCGCCCGGCGGCCTGCAGCAGGTGGGCTACATGCCCGACAGCTTCGGCCACATCGCGCAGATGCCGCAGCTGCTGCGCCTGTGCGGCATCGACTCGTTCATCTTCACGCGCGGGCTGGGTGACGAGGCCGACGAACTGGGCTGGCTGTTCCGCTGGGCGGCGCCCGACGGCTCCGAGGTGCTGGCGGTCAACCAGTGCGACGGCTACTGCAACGCCGGCGGCCTGGGCTTCGCCGAGATCTGGCACGCGCACACCGCGCGCATCCCCTGCCCCGACCGCGCCGCGGCCCGCGTGGGCGAGATCTTCGCCAAGCTGGCCGCGCGCCCGGGCGCCGAGCCGGCGCTGCTGAACAACGGCTGCGACCACTTCGGGCCGCAGCAGCGCTTCGGCGACATCCTGGCGCGGCTGCGCGAGGCCCATCCCGGCACCACGTTCGCGCACGGCCGCTTCGAGGACTTCCTGGCCGCCGCGCGCGCCGCGGCGCCCGACGCCGCGCGACCCCTGTGGCGGGGCGAGCTGCTGGGCGGCCGCGACCACCTGATCCTCTCGGGCGTCTGGTCGGCGCGCATGCCGCTCAAGCAGGAGAACGAATACTGCCAGGGCCTGCTCGCGCGCGTGGTCGAGCCGCTGGCCGCCGCCGCGCACTTCCTGCACGGCGAGACGTGGCCGCAGGGCCTGCTGGACACCGCCTGGAAGGAGCTGCTGCGCAACCACCCGCACGACTCGATCTGCGGCTGCAGCACCGACGAGGTGCACCGCGAGATGGGCACGCGCTTTGCCGCCGCGCGCCAGACCGGCGAGCACTGGCTGGCGCGCCGCCTCAACCGCGCCTGTCCGATGTTCGGGCCCCAGGCGGAGGACGACCGCGACACCGTGATCGCCGTGGCCAACCCCCTGCCGCGCCCGCGCACGGAGGTGGTCGAGCGCGTGGTCGTCCTGCAGCCGTTCGGCTACGACCTGGCGAAACTGCGCCTGCTCGACGAGCAGGGCCGCGCGGTGCCGTGCGAGATCGTCAAGCGCCGCTTCCTGGAGCGGTTCTGGGGCATCGACTACCGCGCCGAGCTGTCGGCCGACAGCCAGCTGGCCATGCTCGAGCCGTACCTCAAGCGCTTCGGCGACCGCATCATCGGCAGCGAGGCCGACAAGGACACCAAGGACTGCTTCCTGCACCTGCGCTTCCTGGCGAAGGATCTGCCGGCCTGCGGCCACGCGCTGTACCGGCTGACCGACGCGCCGGGCCCGGTGCCCGCGCGCGACGCGTTCACGCCGGTGGTGGCGCGCCGCGCCGGCGAGGACGCCGTGCTGGACAACGGCCTGGTGCGCGCGGTGCTGCACCCGGACGGCACCGTCGACCTGACCGACCTGGCGAACGGGCGCGTGTTCAGGGGCCTGAACCTGCTGGAGGACGGCGAGGACGCCGGCGACGAGTACGATCACGGTCCCATCAAGGTGCCGGAGACGGTGTTCTCCGCCGGCGCGCCCGGCGAGCTGCGCCTGCGCGACTGCACGCCGCTGCTGGGCCAGGCCGAGACCGTGTTCCGCTTCGACCTGCCGCGCTCGCTGGTGCGCGGCCGCCGCGGCCGCGACCCGCGCACCACGCCCTGCGACGTGGAGGTCCGCGTGCGGCTGGCGGCCGGCTCGCGCCGCCTGGACCTCGAGACCGTCATCAACAACCGGGCGTTCGACCACCGCCTGCGCGCCTGGTTCCCGACCGGGTTGCGCTGCCGGGAAGTGACCAGCCACGGCGCCTTCATGCTGAATCACCGGCCGTGCCGACGGCCCACCAACCAGGAGTGGCCGCAGCCGGCGCCGCCCACCTGGCCGCAGCAGGACTGGAGCCGGCTGGGCGACGGCACGGCGTCGCTGGCGGTGTTCAACCGCGGGCTGCCCGAGTTCGAGGTGCTGGACGACGGCCAGGGCCGCTCCGTATTCGCGCTGACCCTGATGCGCTGCGTGGACTGGCTGTCGCGCGACGACTTCGCCGCCCGCAAGAACACCAACGCCGGCCCCACGCTGTTCACGCCGGACGCGCAGCTGATCGGCCGACGCGCGTTCCACTACGCGGTGATGCCGGGCGGCGCGGACCTGTTCGCCGACGACGTGCCGTTCGCGAGCGAGCGCTACCGCACGCCGCCGCCGACGCATCAGGGCGTCAGTGCCGGTTCACAACCGGGCGGCGTCGCGCTGCTGCGCTGCGACGAACCGCGCGCCCAGGTGACGGCGATCATGCGCGCGCGGGACTCGGCGGCGCTGCTGGTGCGCCTGTGCAACCTGGACACGGCGCCGGTCACCGCGCGCCTGGAGCTGGGCTTCGCCGCGGCGGACTGTCGCAAGACGGGGCTGCTGGAGGACGAGCTGGCGCTGCCGCGCGAGGCGGCCACGCTCACGGACAAGGGCCGCGCGGCGCTGGTGCCGCTGGGCGGCGGGGAGATCGCCACGGTGCTCATCGAGCCGCAGACCGGCTCGGTGGGCGCAAAAGGGAGAAAACCATGACGACGCGGCGCGAGTTCCTCAAGGGCACGGGCGCGGGCCTGGCGGCACTGGGCGCGGCGGGCGCGCTGGGCGCGGGCCGGGCCCTGGCGCAGGCGGCCAACGACCCGGTGCGGCCGGGCGCCGCCGCCGGCTCCAGCCTGCCGCTGATCGACCGCGTGGTGCCCCCGCGCGATGTCACCGGCCGCCGGCCGCTGGTGGTCAGCACCTGGCGGCACGGGCTGGCGGCGAACGACGCCGCGTGGAAGGTGCTGGCCGGCGGCGGCCGCGCGCTGGACGCGGTCGAGACGGGCGTGCGCGTGACCGAGGCCGATCCCGAGGTGATGAGCGTCGGCTACGGCGGGCGCCCCGACCGCGAGGGCCACGTCACGCTGGACGCCTGCGTCATGGACGAACACGGCGAGGCCGGCGCCGTCGCCTTCCTGCAGGGCATCATGCACCCGGTCAGCGTGGCGCGGAAGGTGATGGAGCTGACGCCGCACGTCATGCTGGTGGGCGAGGGCGCGCGCCGCTTCGCCGTGGCCCAGGGCTTCCCCGAGCAGGACCTGCTGACGGACAAGGCGCGCGCCGAGTGGCAGGAGTGGCTGAAGAAGGCCGAGTACGCGCCGTGGACGCCGCCGACCGACCCGAAGAGCACCAGCAGCGCGAGGCCGTCCAAGCAGGGAGACAACCACGACACCATCAGTATGCTCGCCATCGACGAGGCGGGCAACCTCTCGGGCGCCTGCACCACCAGCGGTCTGGCCTACAAGATGCACGGCCGCGTCGGCGACTCGCCCATCATCGGCGCCTCGCTGTTCGTGGACAACGAGGTGGGCGCCGCCTGTGCCACCGGCGTCGGCGAGGAAGTGATGAAGACGCTCGGCAGCTTCCTGATCGTCGAGCTGATGCGCCGCGGCGCCTCGCCGCAGGAGGCGTGCGAGGAGGGCATCGCGCGCATCCTGCACCGCCACCGGAACGACAACCTCTCCCAGGTGCAGGTCGGCTACCTGGCGATCGACCGCGCCGGCAACGTGGGCGCGTACGATGTGCAGCCGTGGTTCCAGTACGCGATCACCGACGCGCAGGACGGGACGCGGTTGGTGGATGCGGGGAGCTTTTTGAAGAAGGGCTAGAGCGTCGTACTCGCCGCCGCCACCACATGGTGCAGCAACGCGAAGGTGTCCATCGCGTCCACATCGACCCGCGCCGTCCCGCGGTGCAAGATATTGACCGCAGCCGCGGATGTTGCCAGACGCAGAGACATCTCAACTTGTTGCGCAATAGCCGGTTGTGGCAGTCGCGCTTCCTGGGTCAGGCACTGCTGCATGGCGAGTCGACGAGCATGAGGAGCTGGAGGCTGGAACGGCCACAGACCTGACTCTCAGTTTCCGAATCGACCCTTGAGAACATTTCAGGAAGCACAGACCGACGGGCGACTTTGGGATCATTGTGCTAATGCCAACCTGCCGCCATTCGCGCCGGACATAATGATGCTCCTGTGTATTCGAGCACACCATGGGCCTCATGACGCAATCGCCAAACAGACAACGCTGTGCGTGTTCGTGGAAATGACGGGAGAGTATCAATCGAACGGGACACAATCTCGCCGGACCCACCCAGCCTACGAGAACCAGCGCTTGAACATCCCGCCGCCCCGCGCGGCTCCTCGGCTGCTTGCCCGCAGATAATCCTGGAAGCTGTCGGCGAAGATCTCGACGCGGCCACCGTTGTCCGCGATGTACCCTCGGCGCAGCAGATTCTCCTGCACGTACTCGAGCTTGCGCGGAACCGCCTTGCCGGCGGCGACGCTGTTCAGCACCGACAGTTCCTGTTCCTCGAACTTCTCCAGAACATACTCGAAGTGCGGGCGCACCTCCTCCAGGAAGACGTTCTTCACACGCGCCCAATCGGGCTGCGCGGACGGCTCCGGCGCCAGGTGTTCAAAGAGCGCAGAGCAGGCGATCTGCAAATAGAGAGGGAACAACCCCGCAAGCTTCAGAAGACGATCCGTATGCTCTTCCAACGGCAGCCCGGCGTCCCGCGAAGCGCGGGCGATAAGATCGCACGCCTCCGGCCTCTCGAAAGGCCTCAGCGGCAGGTTCGAGAAGATGTTGAAGAAAGGAGAATCCGCGATGTCCTTGTTGTGACACATCAACTGCAACTCGTCATGCGATGTCGTAACGAACGCGACCTTGTAGTTGTTCGCCAGCGCCCTCAGGTAGGAGAAAAAGCCGGGCTCAAATGCCGGATTGCTGGTGATCACCTCGAACTCATCCAT
>CAYNPY010000047.1:22226-28116 GCA_964399195.1 uncultured Fibrobacteraceae bacterium | reverse complement strand
GCAGCGGCCCGAGCTGTTCAATGCGGTGGTCTGCCAGGTGCCGCTGCTGGACATGAAGCGCTACAACAAGCTGCTGGCCGGCGCCAGCTGGATGGCCGAGTACGGCAACCCCGACACGGCCGACTGGGAGTTCATCCGCAAATGGTCGCCCTACCACAATCTGGACAAGGGCAAGACCTACCCGAAGGCGCTGTTCGCCACGTCCACGCGCGACGACCGCGTGCACCCGGGCCACGCGCGCAAGATGGTCAAGCGCATGACCGACCTGGGCAAGCCGGTGTACTACTACGAGAACGTCGAGGGCGGCCACGGCGCGGCGGCGAACCAGAACCAGCGCGCCTACATGTGGGCGCTGACCTACGCCTACCTGTGGAAGATGCTCCGGTAGGCCGGCAACGGCGGGACGACGCCTGGAAGTCGAGGCGGCGGCCATCCCCGGGGGTGGCCGCCGCCGTTTTTCGCGCGCCCGGTCCGCGCCGCCGCGCTCAGCCGGCCGTCGCCGCAGCCAGCGCCACGCGGATCATCGCGTCGAAGCTGGTGCGCCGCTCCTCGGCAGTGAGGTGCTCGCCGCGGCGGATATGGTCCGAGACGGTGAGGATCGCCAGCGCGCGGACGCCTTCCTCGGCCGCCACGCCGTAGAGGCCGGCGGCTTCCATCTCGACGCCCAGCACGCCGTGCTTCTCCATCACGTCGAACATGCCGGGCTCCGGCGAGTAGAAGAGATCCGACGAGAAGACGTTGCCCACGCGCACCGGCACCTTGGCGGCGCGCGCCGCCGCCACGGCGCGCTCGACCAGGCCGAAGTCGGCCAGGGCCGCGAAGTCGTGGCCGCCGAACCGGACGCGGTTGACCTTCGAGTCCGTGGAGGCGCCCAGCGCGATGATGACGTCGCCCAGCTTCACGTCGGGCGCCAGGGCGCCGCAGCTGCCGACGCGGATCAGTTCCCTGACGCCGTACTCGCGCACCAGTTCGGTGGCGTAGATCGAGCACGAGGGGATGCCCATGCCGTGCGCCATCACCGACACGGGCCGGCCGCCGAAGGTCCCGGTGTAGCCCCACGTGTTGCGCACGTCGGTCACGCGCCGCGCGCCCTCGAGGTAGTTGACGGCGATGTGCTCGGCGCGCTGGGGGTCGCCGGGCATCAGGACGGTGGGGGCGAAGGCGCCCGCCTGGGCGTTGATGTGCGGTGTGGGCATGGGGCTATGTTAGTCCCTTCGCTCCCGAAAGCCAAGTGCGCGGTGGCGGCCGACGCGCGGGAACTACTGCACGAGCCCCCGCCGCCAGTCCGTGACCAGGTGAACGTACGAGACCTCGCCGCGGAAGGTCGGGTCGGGCCCAGTCTGCAGCAGGCGTTTTCCGTCCGGGTGCAGGTCGTAGTAGCTGCCGGTGATGTCGGGGCCCGGCACGTCGCCGCCCCGGCGGTGGCTGCCGATGCGGAACGTGTCCCCGCTGCCGTCGACGGCATAGACGCGCAGCTTGCCGTCGAACGGCGAGACCCAGAGCTCGCGGCCGCTGGCGGCCCACTTCGGGTAGACGGTGCCGTCGGTCGAGACCTGCCACTTGCGGGCGCCGCCGGCCGCCGGCATCACGAAGACGTCCCAGCCGCCGGTCGACTGCAGGTGGTAGGCGATCCAGCGCCCGTCCGGCGACAGGACGCCGCCGCCGAGATTCAGGCCCTCGGCCGCCGCCACCGTCTGCGGTTCGCCGGCGCCGCTGCCGAGCGACAGCCGCCGCAGTTCGAACTTCCCGTCCTCGCGCCCGAAATCGAGCAGAATTTCGCGGTCGCCCGGCCCAACGCTCGTCGGCGCCAGGTAGCGCGGCGATTCGAGGATGATCGCGGCCCCGCCCTGTCCCTCGACGGGCTGCTGCATGATCCGGAAAGCGCCCGCCTCGCGCGCCGAATAGAACACGTACTGCCCGTCGCGCGACCAGACCGCCTGCACCTCGTCGCCCGGGGCGAAGGTGAAGCGCGTGCGCAGCCCGCTCTCCAGGTCCACGAGCCAGAGGTCGGTGCCCTCGTTCGACATCTCGCGCACCTCGATGACCGCGCGCCGGCCGTCGGGCGAGATGGCCGGGTGGAAGATCTGGCCGGGTTCGCCGAGCTGGACCGAGGCGCCGTTGCCCAGGTCGGTCCACGACAGCAGCCGCTCGGCGAGCGCCGAGGCCCCGGTCTGGTACGCCAGCATGCCGGTGCGCGAGGGGCTGAAGATGCCGACCGCGGCCGCCGGCAGGAACAGCACGTTGTCGACCAGGGGCGTGCCGCCGTCGCCGGCCTTGGCCTGCGAGGGCGTGAACGGCAGCGCCATGAGCACGCTCTCGCGCACGGTCATCAGGACGCCGTCGACGTACTCGGCGTGGCCCTGCGAGGTGGCGATGGCCCGCGGCGCCTTCGTCGTGTCGAGGGCGGCCAGGTACACGGTGTGGTCGGCGGTGGGCGTGCTCGAACGGGCGGTGAAGATGAACTCGCGCCCGCCCGGCAGGAACCGCGGGTGCCGGTGCGAGTCATGGCCCGGCCCGATGCGCGTCAGGAGCGCCGGCTCGCCGCCGACCTCCGGCACGCGGTAGATCCCGCTGTCGAAGCTCGGCGCGAAAATGATGTCGCCGTGCTCGTTCCAGGCGCCGCCCTTCAGGTTGACGGCCGGGCACAGGGTCACCGGCGGGCCGCCGGCGACGGCCACCTTCTTCAGCTTCTGGCCCTTCGCGTCCCAGAAGGCCACGTACCGCCCGTCCGGCGACCAGAACGGATACGCGGCGTCGTCGGTGCCCGAGAGCGCCACCGACTCGCCCTTGTCGAGGTGCCGCAGGTACAGCTGCGTGCGGGCGGCCTCGTCGGTCGCGGTGAACGCGAGCATCGTGCCGTCGGGCGACAGCGCCACCGGTCCGGGCGCGGTCGAGTTCAGTTCATAATCCATGCGGGGCGGCGGCGGCACCATCGTGTGCAGCAGCTGCGGCGGCTGCGGGCGCCCCAGCACCTTCCAGCCGACGAGCAGGCCGACCGCCAGGCAGGCCGCCGTCACGCCGACCAGCAGCAGCGCCGGCGCGCGGCCGCGCGCCACGTCGGCCGCCACGTTCGGCGGCGACAGGTGCGAGAAGCTGAGGTGCGAGCCGCTGGCGCCCGGGTCCTGCAGGAAGATGCGGGCCTCGCCGATGTCGCGCAGCCGCTGCTTCGGGTTGCGCTCGAGGCAGCGCTCGACCAGGCGGCACAGGCCGGGGGCCTCGGCCACCGGCAGCAGGCTCCACTCGGGCTCGGCGCGCAGCACCGCGGCCAGCGTGTCGCTGGCGGTCTCGCCCTCGAACAGGCGCTTCCCCGTCAGCAGCTCGAAGATGATGACGCCGAAGGCCCAGATGTCGGTGCGCCGGTCCACCGCGCCGCCGCGCGCCTGCTCGGGGCTCATGTAGGCGGCGGTGCCCAGCACGGTGCCGGCCATCGTCATCGCCGCGGTGATGGTCGGCATCGCGGACGACTCGCCGTGCCGCCCGCCGTCGCCGAACCACGCCTGCGCCAGCCCGAAGTCGAGGATCTTCACCTCGCCCTCGGGGGTCTCCATGACGTTCGCCGGCTTCAGGTCGCGGTGCACGATACCCGCCTCGTGGGCGGCCTCGAGTCCCGCAGCCAGCTGGCGCGCGATGGCCAGCGCCTCAGGCACCGGCGTGGGCCCGGCCGCCAGCCGGCGCGTCAGGTCCGAGCCGGCCACCAGCTCCATGACCAGGAAGCGATGCCCCGCCGCCTCCTCGAAACCGTAGACCGAGGCGACGTTCGGGTGCTGCAGGCTGGCCAGGGCCCGCGCCTCGCGCTGGAAGCGCGCCTCGCGCTCGGGATCGCCGGCCATCTCGGCCGGCAGCACCTTGATGGCGACGTCGCGGCCCAGCTTCGTGTCGCGGGCGGCGAAGACCTCGCCCATCCCCCCCTTGCCCAGGCGCTCCTTGATCTCGTAGTGCAGAAGCGTGGATCCGACCATCGGGGGCTCCCTTGTGGCCTGGGGACCAAGCGGCGTCGAGAAGGAAAATGAAAATCGCTCCCATCATAACATGGAACCCGGCGGTTCAGGATATGAATTGTCGGAAATATTGAGGGCGCCAACCCTGTCACCAGGCAGAGCTTGCGGGGTTGTTCTTGACATATTGAATCAAAATATGGCACAATAATTCAACAGCAATGCGGCTGTCGGATAGGGCCGGACCCCCTATCGGTTCATCCCGCTGAAGGAGCGCCTAGAGAACCGGATCGCTCATGCCCAGGCAATCGGCCTTGTGGGTTTCCCTGGCTCTCGGTTTCGCGCTGTTGACCCTGTTCGTCCTGCCTGCCGCCGCCGCTGGCGCCGGCGGCAAGGCCCGCCTCGACCACGCCGTGCAGGGCGTGGCGGGCACCGTGCTGGCGGTCGCCCACGCCCGCGAACTGGCGCCGGACCGGCCCGACCTGGCGAAGCACGCCGCGGCCGGCGGGGCGATCTCCGCGGTCGTCGGCGCCCTCGGCGACAGCCGCCTCGGCTGGCGGGCCGGCGTGGTGGTCGGCGCCGGCAAGGAGATCTTCAACGACGCGCTGCTCGGGCGCGGCCACCCGCAACTCGACGACTTCCTGGTCACGGCCAGCGCGGCGATCTTCGCCGACCGGTTGTCCTCGCGCCTGGCGCCGCTGGTGGTCGTCGACGGCCGCGGCGCCGAGGTGCGGTTCAGCCTGGCCTTCTGAGCCGACGGCCGATTACCGCGCCAGGATCATCTTGCCCGCGCGCACCTCGCCGCCGCTGGCCAGCCGGTGGAAGTACACGCCCGAGGCCACCTCGCGACCGGCATCGTCGCGCCCGTCCCAGGTCACTGCGTGCTCGCCCGCGGCCACCCGGCCGTCCAGCAGGCGGCGCACGAGACGGCCGTCGACCGCGTGGATGTCCAGCCGCGCGTGCTGCTGGGCCGGCACCGCGAAGCGGATCGTCGTGCGCGGGTTGAACGGGTTGGGCACGGCGCCGCGCAGCGCCAGCCGCGACGGCGGCGCGTCGTCGGCCGCCGAGGTGGTCGTTACGGCGAAGGACACCGGCAGCAGCACGGGCGCCCCCGTCCCGGCCAGCATCACGACGGCCTCGTACAGGCCGGGGTCCAGCCCCGCGGCGTCGAGCGTCAGCTGCAGCGTGCGCGTCTCGCCGGCGGGCACGGTCAGTTCGGTCGCGCTCGCCGTGAGCCAGGAGACGTCGCGCCCGATCGCGAACACGGCGCTGGTGTCGGCAGTGGCGGGTTCGGCCGCGTCGCGGACGCGCACGCGCGCCCACGGCCCGGGTTCGCCGGCGACGGCGGGCCAGATCCAGGTGCCGGCGGCTGCGGGCGTCGAGGACACCAGCGTCTCCCAGGCGCCGCCCTCCTCGCGCTGCAGGTCGATCGCGACGGCCACCGGCCCGTTGAGGGCGGCGAAGTCGACGGCCAGCGGCTGCCCGATGACGGCCACCGCGCCGGCGGCCGGGGCGCTGACGCGGATCGACGGGCCGCGCGAGGCGAGCACGATCTCGCCGCTGAGGAAGTGCGGCGGCGTGCCGTAGTTGTCGCCCTGCAGCTCCCAGCCGAACGCCACGTTGCCGGCCAGCGCGGCCCCGAACGTGACGTTGACGGTGGCCACGCCGGTGTGCCCGTTGTTCAGGTAGCCCCCGCTGGACCAGACCACGCGGGCGCCGTCGCCGGTCGCGTTGTTCGAGAGGATGGGCTGGCTGCCGCCGGTCCAGGCCGTGCTCGCGTTGACGCGCACGCCCGGCGGCGCGTCGAAGGCGATGTCCGTGATCCACTCCTGCCCGGCGGTGACGGCGTGGATCGTCAGGTGCAGGTCCACCGTCGAACCAGGCTGGTAGTCGGTGGCGTCCATCGTGAAGGTGCTGCCGGCGATGCTGGACGGGCGGATGAGCGGGTCGTCGCC
>CAYNPY010000047.1:5802-22126 GCA_964399195.1 uncultured Fibrobacteraceae bacterium | reverse complement strand
TTGCCGCCGCCGAGCACGGCCGGATCGAACCGCGTCACGCCCACGCGCAGGACCGAACCCGCGTCGCCCGTGTTGGCGACCTCGACTTCGCGCGTGACGACGGCGCCCGGAGCCGCGGAGGCCGCGACCGCGGCGGGCGAGACGGCGGCGACCGGCGTCACCAGCCCGCCGAGCGGCATGAACAGGATCGCGCGGCCGGCCGCCAGCGGGGCCGCGCCGCCCATCGCCTGCTGCATGTAGGAATAGAGCAGCCCGTCCCTGCCGTCGGGGCTCTGGATGCCGGCGGTGGCGTACGCGTTGCGAGTGTCCGTATCGTTCACGGTCTTGTACTGGAAGATGATCAGGCCCTGGCCGCTGGGCGTCTGGTGGTGCGCGGGGTCCAGGAGGATCAGCTGGAAGTCCTGCGGGTCCCCGTTGTAGCTCTCGTAGTTCTGCACCAGGCCGTGCCACTGCACGATGTAGCGGTGGTTCGCCGTGTCGTGCCAGTGGTAGACCAGATTGGTGCCGGACTGCGCCAGGTTGTCCCAGAACGGCGCCAGCAGCGCGCGCGGCGTGCCCCCGGTCCCCGGCAGGCCGGCGTTGTGGTAGCTGACCAGCGAGCACGGCCCGAACGCGGCCCAGCCGTTGGAGCAGATCGACAGCTCGCTCTGCTCCTTGCCGTAGAAGCTGAACGCGAACGGCAGCGGCACGGTCTTCGTGTCGTCCTGCTCCCAGCCGTAGTCGGCCAGGCCCACGCTGACGCCGCTGCCGCCCAGGCCGGGCGCCAGCTCGACCCACTCGTAGACCGGCGCGTAGCCGCTGGCGGTGTCGGTGTCGTCGAAGGCGTAGTATCCGTACGCGTCCGGACCCGACGGCGACGTCGTGGCCAGCGTCCCCACCGGCAGCACGAACTCGAGCTCGGCCACGACCACGCCGTCCGCGCGCAGCGACAGCGTGCACGGCGCCAGGTGGCCCGTGAAGCAGTCCGTGGAGGCGTAGACGGCGAAGGCCGCGCCGGGGTTGGCGGCGCTGCCGCCGGCAGCGATGCCCGCGTAGGCGCCGCTGCCGTCGGTGACCGCCAGCCAGGGGCTGGTCGTCGACAGCTCGGCGGTGAGCGGCCCGGCCGCGACCGCGCCGTCGTTGGCTAGCGTGACGACCAAGCTGCCCGCTTCGCCCGGATCGCAGCTGCCGCCGGGACCGCCGAACGCGAAGCCCGCCACCGCCAGGCGCGGCGCCACGATCCGCAGTGTGACGGTCGACGGCCACGTGCGCACGCCGTCGCCGGCCGCCAGCGCCAGGCGGATCTCGCCGCCGTCGGCGGCGTCCGGCGCGATGGCGACCAGCGCCGGCGAGCCGGCGGCCGCCGCCTGGCCCGGTCCGATGTCGCCGTACGTCTGCGCGCCGGCCAGCACGGTGGCCAGCGTCCCGCCGCCCGACAGGACCGAGCCCACGCCGACGGCGCCGACGCTGCCGGTGTTGGTCAAGGTCGGCACCAGCGCCAGCGTCTCGCCGGGACCGGGCTGGCCGTCGCCGTTGCCGACGCTGCCCAGCGAGCCGTCGTCGATCACCTGCAGCGCCGACAGCCCGCAGAACGTGTCCTGCGCGCCGACGGGGAGGCTGCCCAGGTAGGGCAGAAAGCCGTGACCCCAGACCGTCAGCTTCAGCGTCCCGGCCGCCGGCGGCGCTCCGGCCAGGGTGACCTGCCCCTGCGCGTCGGTGACCCCGCGCAGGCGGGCGCCGCCGGCGTCCAGCGCGCAGACGACCAGACCCGGCACCGGCGCGAAGCCCGACTTGACGGTCACCGTGAACGAGTTGGCGCCCAGCGGCAGCGCCGGCGGCGCCGTCACCGTCAGCGGCTGCGGCACGCCCATCCACATGTCGGTGGCCGGGTCGCCCATCAGGCTGTTCCAGACGGCCCAGATCTCCGCCTGCGCGGGCTCGCCCAGGTAGTAGTTCTTGTAGAGGCCCAGCTTGCCCACCGTGTGGCCGGCCCCGATGCGGTGGTCGGCCCCGTCGAGCAGGCCGTCCCACATGTTCAGGAAGAAGGCGTTGTTGTAGCGCGTGTGCGTGCCGATGGTGGCCGTGCCGACGGCGGCGATGCCGCCGCCGCCCGCGGCGCGCAGCCAGGACTCGCAGCGGGCCTCGGAATCCGACCAGAACGAACCGGTCCCGCAGGTCGGCAGCAGCGCCACCGGCAGCCGGCCGCCGTTGGTCAGCGAGTTGATGTGCCCGGTGGTGATGCCGCTCATGCTCAGGTAGCCGCGGTAGGAGAAGACGCTGGCGCCCGGATTCAGCGTCGAGACCATCTGCGTGGCGAAGTTGCCCGACCAGGTGGTGTCGATGTGCGTCCAGCCCAGCAATTCGAGCTTCGTCTTGAGCCACTGGTTGACCCAGATGGTGGTGATGCCGGACGTGGCGGGGTCGCCCATGAGGCTGGCGCGGCCGTACCACGCGGTGTCGCCCATGGGCGGGTTGGACTCGTAGCCCACGATCTTGTTCACGATGACGTCCAGCTGCGACAACGCCGAGGACGAGAACGACAGGCGCCCCACGTGCACGTCGGCCAGGATGTCGCCGCCGTCGAGCATCGCGTAGTAGTGGTCGCCCTCGCCGTTGTAGCTGGAGAGCGTCTCGCGCCACGTCGCCACGGCGGTGGCGGTGGAGTTGCCGGCGTCGCCGACCAGGACCACGTGCTCGAGCGGCGGGCGCGCCGGGTCGTCGTAGATGGCCTGCAGGGCGGCCTTGATGCCGGCGGTCGTGTTGCCGACGGCGTCGGCGTCCACAACCTCGACGGTGTAGCCCTGGCGCCGCCGCCAGTCGAGCAGCGGCTGCAGCTTGGCCAGCACGGTCGCGTTGTTGCGCGCGACTGCCACCCACAGGCCGGGCTCGGCGCCCACGGCCGGCAGCAGCTTCTCGCGCGGCAGGCCCAGCACCTGTTCGCCGGCCAGCGCCGCGAACGACGCCGGCAGCGGGCGAGCGCGCGCGGGCGCGGCGCCGCCGGGGCCGGCCGCGAAGCGCAGCTCGACCACGACGCGGCCGGCGGCGGCAGCGCGCCGGGCCACGGGGTCGTAGGCCACCGGCGCCACCGTCAGCGCCACCACCGGCTGGCCGGCCAGGATCCCCGGGCGGCCGACGGCCGCCACCACGGCCGGCAGCGCCCCCGCGGCCTTGGTCGCCGGAGTCAGTACCGCCGCCGCCGCGGGGAACGTCGCCTGCCGCCAGCCGGGCGCCGCGTAGGCGTCCGCCGCGCGCGCGAACGGCGCTTCCTCGTCCGCGCGCAGCGGCGCCAGGTCCAGGTCCTCCAGCACGGTCACCGTCTGGTCGACCACCGCGCCGGTCACGCGCATGCCCGCCGGGATCGCGACCAGGCGGCTGACCGTCGGCAGCATCGGCGCGCCCACCTCGCCGGTCTCGCCGCCGCCGGGCACGACCAGGTCGACCGCTCCGGGGCGATCCGGCTCGCCGGCCGGCCGCCGCAGGTAGCCCGGGATCTCCACTTCGACGCGAAGCGACGTCGGTGTCGATTCGAGCACGCGCCAGGTCGGCGAGGCGATCTCCGGCTCGCGGGCGGATGCCGCCGACGCTGCGGCCGGCGCCCCGGTCAGGGCCAGCCCCAGCATCAGGAGAACCAGACTTCGGGCACAGGCGCGGCTGACGGTCCGGGCGATCGACGTCATGGCGGGGGCTCACTTCCGGGCACGGGCGCGGTGCCGGCTGGGTCGGGGCGCGGCGTCGGGCGGGCCGCGCGCCGGGTTCGCCTCCCGATCGCCGCCCGCCGTGGGACAAGATGGACGATCATATATTCTGACATGGTGCGGAACCGCCGTCAACGAGCCCGCGCTCAGCCGCCCCGGCGCGATTCCGCGTAGGCCGCCAGCGCCCGCTGCCGCGAGGCCGCCAGGTCGACCACGGGCCGCGGATAGGTGCGCCCCAGCTCGACGCCCGCGGCCCGCAGCGCGGCGGGCGGCGCCTCCCACGGCGCCAGCAGCCAGCGGTCGGGCAACCCCGCCAGCTCGGGCACGAAGCGGCGCGTGTAGGCGCCGTCGGGATCGAACTTGCGGCCCTGCAGGACGGGGTTGAAGACGCGGAAGTACGGCGCGGCGTCGGCGCCGCAGCCGGCCACCCACTGCCAGGAGGCGCTGTTGGCGGCCAGGTCGGCGTCCACCAGGCAGTCGCGGAACCACGCCTCCCCGTGCCTCCAGTCCAGCAGCAGGTTCTTGACCAGGAACGAGCCGGTCACCATGCGCACGCGGTTGTGCATCCAGCCCGTCCGCCACAGCTCGCGCATCCCGGCGTCGACGAACGGGACGCCGGTGCGGCCGCGTTGCCAGGCGCGCAGGAGCGTGTCGTCATCCTGCCACGGGAAGGCGTCGAACGAGGCCTGCAGGTTCGCCGCGGGCAGGGTCGGGTGGTGGAACAGAAGGGAATAGGAGAACTCGCGCCAGGCCAGCTCGCTCAGGAAGTGGTCCAGGTCCGCCCCCTGGCCGACGGCGCGGGCGCCGTACCAGAGCTGGTTGGGCGACAGCTCGCCGAAGTGCAGCGCCGGCGACAGGCGCGAGGTGCAGGATCGCGCCGGGTAGTCGCGGCCCTCACGGTAGCCGAGCAGCCGGCCGGCCAGGAACGCGGCCAGCCGGCGCGTCGAGGCCGCCTCGCCGATCTCCCAGTGCGGCTCCAAGCGCAGGTCCCAGCGCACGCGCGGCAGCAGTTCCAGCGCCGCCAGCGGCAGCGCGCCCGGCGGCGGCTCGGCCAGGCTCAGGCGTTCCGGAGCCGGCAGCGGCAGACGCGGCGCGCCGGCGCCCAGGCAGCCCTTGCGGAAGAACGGCGTGAACACCTGGTACGGCTTGCCCGCGGCGTTGCGGACCTCCTGCGGTTCCCACAGCAGCGAGCCGTTGGCGCTGACGACGGCCACGCCCTGCGCCCGGAGCTTCTCCTTCAGCTGGGTGTCGCGGGCGATGCGCCACGGTTCGTAGCAGCGGTTCCAGTGCACGGCGACGGCGCCCGCGCGCGCGGCCAGGTCCGGCACCAGTTCCAGGGCGTCGCCGCGCAGCAGCACGAGGCGCCCCTGCAGCGACCGGTCCAGCGCGGCCAGGCTGTGGTGCAGCCACCAGCGCGAGGCGGCGCCGCGGCGCAGCGGGCCGGCGTTCACATCGTCGAGCACGAAGATCGGCAACACGCGACCGGCGGCCGCGGCGCGGAGCAGCGCCGGGTTGTCGGCCAGGCGCAGGTCCTGGCGGAACCAGTGGATGATCAGCGGCTCGGTCATCGCGCGGCTCGAACCCGGGTCGGGATCCAGGTGCAGATTCGCGTGCCGCGGCGCGGGCCCGCGGCGGCGGCGCGATTCTCGGCCAGCGCGCGGCGCGCGTCAACAGGGGCGCGCGCCGTCGGCGCGGCGCTCAATCCAGGTGGGCGTTGAGGGTTCCGCCGGTGATGCTCAGGGCCGCCGCCGCGTTGAGCGCCGGCAGGGTGCCGCTGAACGTCGCCACCAGCCGGTTGGCCTCGAAGGCGGAGATGGTCACGCTGCCGATGTCCGGCCCCAGACCGCCCCACCAGGAGTCCGTGGTGCCCTCGCGCGAAGCGGTCACCGCCATCTGCGACGGGATGCCGTAGGTGTTGCCGGCGCTGACGGGCACCTTCGGCACGAAGCTCAGCGTGTACGCCGTGTTGCTGGCGGTCAGGCTGAAGGTGCCGCTGCCGGGATGGATGCCGACGATGGTCGCCGCGTACCAGGGCGCCCCGCCGATGGTGGCGGCGGCGGTGCTGCCGACGCCGGCGGGCAGCGGCGGCAGGCCCGCCGGGACGGTGATGTCGAAGGCGCCGTTGGTCACGACGCGCTGGGCGGGCGTCGCGCCGGCCAGCGCGCTCGCCGTGAAGTTGAAGGTGCCGGCGATGCGGGTGGCGCTGCGCTCGGTCAGGGTCACGAAGCCGGCCGCGCCGCTCATCGGCGTCAGCCACGAATCCGGCAGGAACATCACCGTGCCCGAGCCGCCCGGCGTGGTGACGGTGTTGACGCCCAGCGGCTGCACGGCCGGGCCGCTGAAGAACGAGATCGCCAGCGACAGTCCCCGGTTCGACGACGTCTGGAAGCCGCTGATGATCAGCGTGCCGGCGCGGGTCGCGGCGCTGTTGCCCGTGACGGTGATCGCCGAGGCGTCGCTGGTCCAGGCCGTGCCGTCGATCACGGCCGTGAACGTGTTCCCGCTGCCGCCGCCGCCGCCGGGGCCCGTCGGGCCGTCGCCGCCGCCGCCGCAGGCTGTGAACACGACGATGCTTGCCAGGAGCGGCCACAGGAACAACAGCAGGCGGGCGGGCGGTCGTCGGCACGGCATGGGGCACCCCCGGAAGAGGAACGGCCGGGTCGCCTGGCGGCCCGGCCGCGGTGATCTTCAGCGCCCCCTGAGCCTAGCAGGTCAGGAGGCCGGCCCCAACTGAAATCGGATGAAATTAATCCTTCATTGTGCCGCGCATGCAACTATTTGACCAGCGTCATCTTCCGCGTCAGGTCGACGTCCCGCGCCTGCAGACGGTAGACGTAGATTCCGCTCGGGTGCCCGGTGGCGTCCCAGTTGACGACGTGGCTGCCGGCAGGCTGGTCGCCGTCGGCCAGGAGCGCCACGAGCTCACCGCGCAGGCTGTACACGGCCAGCCGCGCAGGCCCGGACACCGGCAGCGTGAACGCGATGCTGGTGACGGGATTGAACGGGTTCGGCTGGTTCTGCTCCAGCGCGGCCGTCGCGGCCGGCACGCCGACCGGCGCCGATCCCCCACCTGACACCGGCTCCTCGGGCTCGTCTTCCGGCGGCGCGGGGGCCTCGCCGAGGATCGCCCCGACCGCGTTGACCAGGCCGTAGCCGGCGTAGCGGTCCCAGCCGGCCTGCGACTCGATGCTGACCACGTCGCGCGCGCCGATGGTCAGGGCTTCGCGCACCTGCGCGGGCGTCAGGTCTGTCTTGGTCGAGAGCACCAGCGCCGCCACGCCCGCCACGTACGGCGTCGCGCAGCTGGTGCCGGCGAAGAACGGCTCGTAGTCGCCCGCGTGCGAGCCGCCGGGGCCGGCGATGTCGCAGGTGGGCAGGATCGTCGGCCCCAGCAGGTCGACCGCGTCAGCCGCGTCCTGGGCCGCCGCGCCGTAGCTGGAGCCCCACCACCGCTCGCCGTCGCAGGTGACGCCGTGGGGGTCGGTGCTGACGCCGGTGCCGACTTCCGCCGGCACGCTGGAGCTGCGCTTGCGGTCGCCGCCGGGCGAGGCGGCGCCGACGGCGATCACGTAGGGGCTGGAAGCCGGATACAGGATCTCGGACCGGTTGGTGTTCCCGGTGGCCGCCACCAGGACGACGCCGGCCTCGTAGGCGTAACGCAGCGCGGCCTCGGTCGCGGCGTCGGTCTTGATGGGCGCGCCGAGGCTGAGGCTCGCCACCGCCACGCCCTTGTCGGCCGCATGGTAGAGCGCGGCCTGCACGGCGCTGAACCAGATCACGCCGTCGCTGCCGGCGACCTTCAGCGGCATGACCGCGCAGCCGGGCGCCACGCCGACCGCCCCGTTGCCGTCGGCCAGCGCCGCGGCCACGCCCGCGCAGTGGGTGCCGTGGCCCGCGTCGAGGGAGTCGTCGTCCGGATCGGCATCGCCGTCGCCGAAGTCATAGCCCTCGACCAGACGCAGGTCCGGGTGGTCCAGGTCCACGCCCGAGTCGATGATCGCGATGACCACGTCGCTGGAGCCGAAGCCCTTGGGCAACTGCCAGGCCTGCGGCAGATCGGCGTCGAAGCCCTTGACGCCCACCCCGGGGCCGGTATGGGCCTGGGTGACGATGGAGTTGAAGGCGGGCAGCTGCGCCGTGTTCTCGTGCCCCCAGTTGGCGACGAGCAGCGGATCGGTGGCCGCGTCGGCCGGCCACGCGCGCCAGTCCAGCGACACCGCCTCGATCTCGGGCAGCGCCGCGATGGCGTCGGCCAGCGCGGGCAGGTCGGGCTCGCCGGCGAAGTCGAAGCGGAGCCAGCGGTCGACGCCCGCGGCGGTCGCGCGCTTGGCGCCCGCGGCGGCGACCGCGTACGGCCGGCTGACGGCGGCCAGCCCCGCCTTGGCGACCAGGTCGTCGAGCGTGGCGAGCCCCGTCCGCGCGATGGGCGTCGAGCGGCCCTTGTCCAGGGCGCCCGGCGACAGTTCCGGCACCAGCGCCGCGTCGCGGACCTGCACCAGCAGGCGGTCGGGCGCGTAGGCCAGTTCGCGCGCGTCGGCGCCCATGAAACCGTACAGCGCGGCCGCGCCCGGCCGGGCGTCCCCGCCGCCGTCGCGCGAGACCAGCGCCAGCCAGCCGCCGGCGGCCACCAGCACGCCGACCGGCAACAGCAGGCGCGCGCGGATGAGATTGCGACGTCCGTCCATGATCGCTCCCCGCTGAGGATGGCGCGGGCCCGCGCTGCCTTGGCGACGCGCCGGCCGAACGGGCGGTCCGGCCGGAAGCCGGACCGCCCAGGACGGTATCGGCAGGGGGTTGGCGGATCTTGAGCGGCGGCGCGGGCGCGACAGGGCCGGCTGGGGTGCGCCGCGCTCCCGTGCTATCTTCCGCGCTCGAAAAGGCACCCTGCCCCCGCTTCCCGGAGGATGCCCGGCTGTGCGTTCCGCTGCAGTGCTCTTTTTCCTGTCCGGCGCCGCCGCCCTTATCTACCAGGTCGTCTGGGCTCGCTCGCTGGGATTGGTCCTGGGGGCTTCGCACCTGGCGGTGGCCACCGTGCTGGCGGTGTTCATGGCCGGCCTTGCGCTGGGAAACCGGCTGCTGGCCGGCGCGGCCGACCGCAGCGAGCGGCCCCTGCGCCTGTACGGCCTGCTCGAGTGCGCGGTCGGCCTGTCGGCGCTCGGCTTCCTGGCTCTGATGTCGGTGTACCCGCGCCTGTTCGGCGCCCTGGCCGGCGGGATGGCGGACGACCGGGCGGCGCTCACGGCGCTGCGGGCGGCGTTCGCGCTGGTGGCGATGATCGTTCCGACCACGCTGATGGGCGGCACCTTCCCGGTGATGACGCGCTTCATCGCCGCCGACGCCGCGTCGTTCCCGCGGCAGCTCGCGCGCCTGTACGCGCTCAACACGTTCGGCGCGGTGGCCGGCACGCTGGCGGCCGGTTTCCTGCTGTTGCGGCACTTCGGCGCCACCGCCACGCTCATGACCGGCGTCGTCCTCAGCCTGACGGTCGGCATCGCCGCGATGCGCCTGCAGCGCAGCGCAACGCCCGCAGCCGCGCCGCGCGTCGTGGACCGCCCGCAGGAACCGCCGACGCCCGCGGTCGCGGGTGCAGACAGGCGCGCGGAACCCGGGCTCGTCCGCGCGATGCTCCTCGGCGTCGCCCTGTCGGGCTTCTGCGCGCTGGGCTACGAAGTGCTCTGGACGCGGATGCTGACCTTCGGCGTCGGCACCTCTGTGTACAGCTTCGCGATCATGCTGGCGGCGTTCCTGGCCGGCATGGCGCTCGGCAGCCAGGCTCTCGCCGTGCTCGTCGCGCGCGGGCGGCCTCTGGGCGCGACCGGATTCGCGCGTCTCTTCGCCGCGACGCAGGTCCTGATCGGCCTGGCCGCCCTCGTGGTCACCGCGCGCCTGGACGCCCTGCCGGCGACCGTCACCGCAGTGCAGGAGGCGCTCGGCGGGATCGGCGGCGGCGCATTCTCGAGCCGCCTGGCGATGACCGCCGTGCTGGCCTTCGGGCACCTGGCGGTGCCGGCCTTCTTCATGGGCGCGGCCGTTCCGGCGGCCGGCGCGGCGCTGCGACGCGGCGCCGCGGGCGCCGGCGACGCCGTGGGCCGGCTGCTGGCGGCCAACACGGTCGGCGCCATCCTGGGGCCACTGGCGGCCGGCTTCGTGCTGATCGACGCGCTGGGCATCGAGCGCGCCCTGCATTTCCTCGCCGCCCTCAGCGTCGCCACCGGGCTTCTCGCGGGCGCGGCGACCGCCACGCGACGGCGGGGCGCGCTGCTGGCCGCGGCGACGGTCGGCGTCGCCGCGCTGCTGACGACGGCGGTCCGCTGGAACGGCACCTGGGACCGCGACGCGCTCGCGCGCTTCGTGAACAACACGCCGGCCGGCGCTGCGCGGGACGCCCGGGGCGAGCCGGACCTTGAGGTCATCTTCTACCGCGAGGGCATCAACGAGACGGTCAGCGTCTTCCGCTCGCTCAACGGCATCCAGACCTACGTCGTCAACGGACGGGCGGAGGCCTCCTCGGCCGCGATCGACATCCAGCTGCAGCGGGCGCTGGGCCACCTGCCGCTGCTGCTGCACCCGGCGCCGCGCGACGTGTTCGTGCTGGGCACCGGCACCGCGATGACGTTGGGCGCGACGGCGCGCCACCCGGGCGTGCGCCGGCTGGTCCTGGCCGAGATCGAGCGCGAGATGATCGCCGTCGGGCGGCTCTTCGCGCGCTGGAACGGGAACGTGCTGGAGGACCCGCGCCTGCGGATCGTGATCGACGACGGGCGCAACTTCCTGGCGACGACGCGCGAGCGGTTCGACGTCATCTCGGCCGACCCCATCCACCCGTGGTCGGGCGGCGCGGGCTACCTGTACACGCGCGAGTTCTTCGCCGCGGTCGCGGCGCGCCTGGCGCCCGGCGGCATCGCCAGCCAGTGGCTGCCGCTCTACGAGCTGGGCGTGCGGGACGTGCAGACCGTCGTGCGGACGTTCGCCGATGCGTTCCCGCACGTGCTGGTCTTCGCGACCTACTACGACGCGGTGCTGGTCGGCTCGTTCGAGCCGCTCGTGATCGACCCGGCCGCGCTGGCGGCGCGGCTGGCCGCGCCGGGCATCGCCGACGACCTGGCGGTGGCCCGCATGGACGGCGCCGAGGACCTGCTGTCGTACTTCGTGATGGGGACCGCGGGCGCGCGCCGGTTCGGCGCCGCGGGGGCGTTGAACACCGACGACAACCTCGCGCTGGAATTCTCCGCGCCCGCCTCCCAGGGCCTCCCGCGGTGCGAGGCCGCCAACGTCGCGGCGCTGGAGACCGCGCGCGAGAGCCTGGCCGGCTACCTGGCGCCGGGCGCGACCGGCATCGACCCCGACCGGCTGGACGCGCTCGGGCGCGCCTTCGGGGACGCGCACGCGCGGCGTCTGGCCGGCGACCCGCAGGCGCCTCGGCTGCTGGCGGCGGTGGCGGCGATGGCGCCGGAGGGCTATGCGCCGCTGCGCTTCGTGCTGGACGAGGAGCGGTACGGCGCCGGCGCCGCGCCCGAGCCGGTCGGCGCGGCGACGTTCCCCGTCGCGGCCGCGAACGGCGACACGGCGACCCTGCGCGTGGACGCCGTGCGCCAGTACCTGAGCCGCGAGCGCGCCCTGGTCTCGTTCGTCCAGCTGGCCGGGAGGCGGATCTACGGGCAGGCATTCGTCGACGGTGACTTCACGACCCTTGACGATGCCATCGGTCGGCGGGTCGGAGAGGGACTGGCCGAGCTGACGCGCGCCGTCGGCGCGCTGCCGCCGACTTCGGGCGGGCTTCCGACCGCGGAGGCGGTCGAGGCTGCGCTGCGCGCCGCAGGCGAGCGCAGCCTCGGCCAGATACCCTGAAGCGCCCCTACTTCAGCAGCGTCAGCGCCCGACCGGTGGCCCGTCCGCCGGCCTCCAGCCGGCAATGGTACACGCCCGCCGGCAGGCCGCGGCCGGCGTCGTCTCGGCCGTCCCAGGCGACTTCGTGGCGGCCCTCGGCGACGGCGGCGTTCGCCACCAACGTGCGCACGAGCCTGCCGGCCGTGTCGTGGACGGTCAGCCGCACGGCGGCCGGCTCCGGCAGCTCGTAGCTGATCACGGTGCGCGGGTTGAACGGGTTCGGGTGCGCGGACAGCAGGCGCGGCGCCGCCGTCGGCACCTCGACCTCGACCGCCGAGGCGCCGGCGGCGATCTCCAGCCAGTTCAGGTTGAAGCCCGCGCCGGTCGGCACGAAGCGCATGACGTGCGTGCCCGCCGGCAGGAAGGCCGGGGCCGACACCGTCGTCCAGGTCTGCCAACCGGTCGTGTTCGGCACGACGATGTTGCCCGTGCGGTCGACCCCGTTGAATTCCAGGCGGAAGCTGCCGCCGCCCGACAGCGAGGCGACGCGGGCCCGCAGCGTGTAGCCGCCGGCCGCGGGCACCTCGACGGTGTACTCGATCCACTCGCCGGGGTTGATCCAGCCCACGTTGAAGCCGCCGCCCGTGTCGGTGCAGTTCTCGATGTCCACGCCCTCGGCCGGACGGTAGCGCCCGCCGTTGTTGGCCGGCTCGGTGTCCAGGTAGGCCACGCCGGCGCCGCCGATGTCGTAGTCCTCCGCCTGGATCCGTCCGGGCATGACCGGCGTGACGCCGGGCCACGCCGCCTGGCCGCAGCCGGCGCCCACGGTCAGGTCCACGGTGGCGTCGGCGGTGCCGCCCAGGTTGTCGGTCGCCCGCACCGTCACCGTGTAGCAGCCGGCCGGGACCGCGGGCCAGGTGTAGGCGTAGGGCGGCGTCGTGGCGATGTGCAGCAGCGTCGCGCCGTTGAGGAACTCGACCTTGGCCACCGTGCCGTCGGGGTCGGACGCCGCGGCGGTGATCGCGATGTCGCCGGCCGGCACCGTCGCGACGGGCCCCGGCGCGGTGATCGTCACCACGGGCAGCGCGTTGGGGATGTCCTCATAGACACGGACGTAGTCGATCAGGAACTGCTGCGGCAGGCTGGCGGTGACGCAGGCCGTGCTGGTGCAGCCGGTGTACCAGCCGCCGACCGCGGTGTTCAGGATGATGTAGAACGGCTGGTCGAAGGGCGCGCGGTCGTTGCCCGGCGCGTTGTTCGAATACCACTGCGCGCTGGTGCGGGTCATGAACAGCGTGCCGTCCACGTACCAGCGGATCGCGTCGGGCTCCCACTCGACGGCGTAGACGTGGAAGTCGTCGGCGAAGTTCGCGCCGCCCAGCGAATACGACCCGCTGGTCGACGTGTTGTCGGGGAAGCTGCCGCCGTAGTGCAGCGCGCCGCCGACGGTGGTCGTGGCGTTGGCCGACTCCATGATGTCGATCTCGCCGCTGGCCGCCCAGCCGCCGTAGACGTCGGCCGCCGGCATCATCCAGAACGCGGGCCACATGCCGCCGCCGGTCGGCAGCTTGGCGCGCATCTCCACGCGCCCGTACAGAAACGTCCGCTTGCCGCGCGTGGTGACCTTCCCCGAGGTGAAGGCTCGGCCCCCGAACGACTCGGCGCGCGCGGTGAGCACGAGGTTGCCGCCGGTCACCGCGACGTTCTGCGACCGGTAGTATTGCAGCTCGTTGTTGCCCCAACCGCACAGATCCGGACAGCCGTCGCCGATGTCCGGCGCCCAGTTCGCGGCATCCAGGCTGGTGCCGTTGAACTCGTCGGCCCAGACCAGCGACCAGGTGGCGGCGGCGGGGCGCGGCAAGGCGGCGATGGCCACCGCGAAAGTCAGGGCGATGGCGGCGGTGCTGAGCGGGCGGCGGGTGCTGGTGGTCATCGCGTGCGGTCCCCTTGCTGCAGGCGGCGTCGACGGCGGCCTCCGCTGTCGGGTGCCGGCCACGGGGGCCGGGGCGCCACGCCGGGGCGCCCGGGCACCCACATTATACACTATGTTCGGTTTGCGAACAAAGTGAAAACGGGTGTCCGGGCGCGCGCGCCCGCAGCAGCGGGCAGCCCATGGCCGCGCGCCTACCTGTAGGTCGCCTTGAGCCCGCCCCAGGCCTGGGTCTCGGCCGCGACGGGATCGACGCAGGAGGCCGTCACGTTGTCGACGCGGAACTCCCAGTCCTGGATGGTCCGGGTGGCGGTGACGACGCCGAAGGACATCGTCACCGGCCCGCAGGGCACGGTCACGGACGCCGATTGCCAGCCCGCGGTGGCCCCGTTCGCGTTGAAGGGCCAGGTGTTGCCCCCGTCGAACGTCAGGCCGAAGACCACGGCCCCGATCCCGCCCAGGAAGTCGACGCGGTAGTCGAAGGAGATCTCGCAGTTGCCGCCCGGCGCGCCGCAATTGAAGGTCTGCGAAAGGCTTCCGTCACAGGTGGCGCTGGTGGTGTAGTAGGGCAGGATGCCGCAGCCGCCGGGATTGCCGCCCGCCGGGTCGACCACCGGGCAGCCGGACGGGACCGTGGAGACCCAGCCGGTGGAGCCGGCCTCGAAATCGCCGTTGATGACCTGGGCGGTGGCGGAACCCGCCGCCAGGAGCAGGGACGTCAGCAGAAGCAGGGTTCGCATGATCGGCACTTCCCGGGTAGAACGTGGGGCCGCAGGCCGGGTTCCGGTCGCTGGGCGCCGGCGGTGACGGCGAAAGAGTCTAGCAGAGAATCGCGGAAGAAACAAGACTTTCATTATCATGTATCAAGATGGACCCGCTGCAGCGCCGTCACACCTCCCCGTTCCCGGGTTCATCGTAGAAGTCGATCAGGTCCACCGGCATGACGATGCTGGTGGCGATGTTGCTCATGTGCGAGACCAGCCGCTTGTAGAAGCGCAGGATCAGCACCATGCAGACGGCGTCGGCGGTGCGCAGGTCGCTCGTGGTCAGCTCGCGGATCAGCGCCTCGTGCGCGCGACCCTCCTGCTTGGCCGTCTTGATCACGCGCCCGGCCAGCTCCTCGTCGCTGGACTCGAACGCCCGGCGCGTCTCCTCGAACATGGCGTCGATGGTCGCCGTGGCCGCGGCCAGGCGCGCCCGGTAGAGGGCGCGGTCGACGTCCGCGGGCATCATGGCGGCGATCTCGTGCATGTTCTTGACGTAGTCACCCAGGCGCTCGGCGTCCTTGACCACGTTCATGAAGATGAGCGCCGACGGCACCTCTCCCTTGGAATCAGTCACCGACAGCCGCGTCACCACCCGGCGCCGGATGTTGCGCTCGAGCTTGTTGATGCGCTTGTCGGGCTCGTAGATGAGTCCCTGCGGATCGGAGTCCGGAGCGCCGTCGAAGACCACGCGGCACGTGTGGCCGTACATCCCGTGCGCCAGTTGCAGCATCTCGCTGATCATGGCGGTCAGCTCGTTGCTCCAGTTGTCGCGCCGGAAGATCTCCAGGAAGTTCAGGAATTTCACGGGGACCTCCGCGCGGTTCAGTGGCTGAAGAAGAGCTTGTCGATCATGACGAACGCCAGGGGCATGACGAAGAACACGCCCACGATGTAGTAGACCGCGAACGCGCGCCGGCGGGCCGTCCGGCGCGCCAGGGCCGTGGCCAGCCGGATCGGAACGCGACGGAGCGCCGGCAGCGGGTAGAAGACGGCGATGCCGGACAGGTTGAACAGCAGGTGCACCAGCGCCACGGTCACCGCCGCCGGCGTGCCCGCCAGCGAGGCGAGCAGGGCGGTCACGCAGGTGCCCACGTTGGCGCCCAGGGTGGCCGCGAACGCCGGGCCGATGGGGATGATGCCGGCGCCGATCAACGGCACCAGCAGGCTGGTCGTGATGGAGCTGCTCTGCACGGCGACGGTGATGACCAGCCCGGCCAGCATCGCCACCAGGCCGCCCCCGCGCAGGCGGTCGGTCAGCGCGCCCTCCGCTCGCGACAGGAACAGCTGCTTGAGCAGCTTCGTCAGGAACGCCAGGGCGAAGAACAGCGCCGCCAGGCCCAGCACGAACATCACGATCGCCGTGGTCCTGGTCGAGAAGCCCAGCGGCCCGGCCAGGAGTTCCTCCACGCCGTGGACGGCCGGCATGGTGACGTCCTTGACCGGGTTGGGGAACTCGGCGCCCGCGCCGCCCACCAGGTGGTCGCTCAGCCAGGTCGCCGTCCGCTCCAGGTAGCGGGTCGCCTGCTCGAGCGGGAACAGCACCAGGATGGTCAGCAGGTTGAAGAAGTCGTGCATGGTGGCGCCGGCGAAGGCGCGCTGGAATTCCGCGCGCCTGTTCAGCGAGGCCATGGCCACCAGCGTGTTGGTGATGGTGGTGCCCAGGTTGGCGCCCATCATGATGGGGATCGCCCCGCGCACGGTCAGCGCGCCGCCGGCGACCATGCCGACGACGATGGAGGTCGTGCCCGACGAGCTCTGGATGAGCGACGTGGACAACAGGCCGATCATCAGCCCGACGACCGGGTGCGCGGTGGTGCGGATCAGGCTCTCGCTGAAGCCGCTGCCCAGCAGCTTGAACGCCGTGCCGAACATCGCGATCGCGACCAGGAAGACGTAGAGCAGGATCGCCAGGGCGGCTATGCTGGCCGCCAGCGACACCGCGCGCGGCGGCTCGGCGCGGACAGCCGCCGGCAGGTCGGCACTCGACTCGGTCGCGGGGTCGGCCATCGCGCTCCGGGCTGGTTGCGGGTCACGGCGGTCGGGTGGACGGGCGCAGGTGCTCGGCGCCCGAAGCCTAGCCGTCGGGCCCGCCCGGGTCAAAACGCTTTTCGGGCCGGCGGACACCG
>CAYNPY010000047.1:0-5702 GCA_964399195.1 uncultured Fibrobacteraceae bacterium | reverse complement strand
GCGTCACCGGTATCCGAACAGCGGCGGGAACACGATCACCACCACCGCCGCCCACGCCGCGTAGACCGGCAGGTAGTCCGTCTGCCAGCGCTCGAGCCGCGTGAACGGCAGGCGCCGGCGCAGGAAGCCCGCGTAGAGCACCAGCGACCAGCCCAGGTTCACCAGCAGGATCACGTTCTCGCCCAGGGCCGCCACGCGGTTGGGCGTCCAGCCGAACTCGGTGATGCGGGCGGCGATGGCCCACAGCGCCACCGCGTCGGCCAGCAACGCGCTGACCAGCAGCACCACCTGCAGCGCGTCGAAGATGCCGGGGGGGGCCTGCGGGTCGCGCGCGGACACCGAGTAGAGCAGCAGGCCCAGGACCACGACCAGCAGCAGGTCGAAGGCGATCAGCACGTCGCGCTGGATGTCGATCGCGCGCCCGGTCAGGGCCACCGTCACCAGGAACGCCACCAGCAGCGCCGCGAACAGCGGCGTGAACAGGCGCGTCAGCACCGGCGCCATGTTCTCGATGACGCTCTGCTTGGCCTCGACCAGCCAGGCGGCGACGATGACGGCGCCGGTCGCGCCGCACGGCAGCAGCCACCTCTCGAAGAAGCGCTCGACGTCGATCCCGATCGCCTGGAAGATCAGCATCATGAACGCCGTGAACACGCCGCCGCCCAGGGCGATCAGCGCGTAGTAGATGAACAGCTCGCCCGAGAAACGGATGAAGTCCATGCGCCCGGCCGCCTGCGCCCAGCGGCCGCCCGCGTAGGCGATGCCGACGACCAGCCACAGCGCGATGGGCAGGTGCAGACCCGTCAGCACCGCGGTCGCTCCCGTCTCGACCAGCGGGTACAGGTTGGCGATCACCGCCGCCACCGCGAAGGCCGCGGCCAGGCGGAGCTTCGTTCCCATCTCGAGCTCGCGCTTCCAGGCGAAGTACGCGGCCAGCAGCGGCAGCACGAACAGGCTCAGGTTGCGCAGGTAGAATCCCTCGGCCTCTCCCCAGTGCAGCCCGAACAGCCCCGGCACCTTGACGAGCAGGGCCGTCGCGACGGCGAGACCCAGCGCCACCATCGCCTCGCGCCTCGCGCTGCCGGCGGCCTCCCCCGCGTCCGGCGCCGCGACGACCAGTTGCTTCCAGAGCCGCTCGGAATGCTCGCGCGCGAACTCGCGCGAGAGCGCGTCGAGGTTGCCCATGCGCTTGACCGCCACCAGGAACGCCTCGTCGGCGGCCAGGCCCGCCTCGACCAGGCCGTCGATCTGCTCGCGCAGATGGTCCTCCAGTTCGGCGACGTCGACGGCGTGGATCGCCTGCCGCCGCCGCAGGTAGCTGCGCCACTGGTCGATCTGGGTCTCGAGCGTCGCGTCGGTGCGCGGGTCCGTCATCGTTCAGGCTCCCTCGGGTTGGGGTGCGGACGGCAGCAAGAGGTTGGGCGCAGACGGGAGCGCCAGCGCGGACCAGATGCCGCGCAGCGCGGTATCGACGGCCTGCCATTGGCGCCGTTCCTCGGCGAGCTGCTCGCGGCCGCCAGGCGTGATCCGGTAGTACTTGCGGCGGCGGCCGGTCCCGGCCGTCTCCCAGCGCGCCTCGATGTGGCCCAGGCGCTCCAGCCGGTGCAGCACCGGGTAGAGCATGCCGTCGGACCACTCGATGGCCCCGCCGGACAGCTCCAGGACGCGCTTGATGATCGCGTAGCCGTAGCTGTCGCCCTCGGCCAGGATGGCCAGGACGATCGGCGTCGAGGAGGCGGCCATCAGGTCCTTGCTGATCTCCATGGACGTGCCCTTGCCGGATCGTCGCGGGTGGTCGTTTCGAATACCTCGCAGCATTATACATAGCAGTTCAATGTATGTCAATACCAGGATGCGGCGGCGTGCGCAGGGTGTCGCCGGCGGGTTTCGGCGCCCCGGCTGGCGCAAACCGTCCCCCGATTGCGCGTTTGTCGGCAGGAGGACGCCGGCGCCGCGCCGCGGCCGCTTTCGTCAAACCGCCACCCCCGAATGGAGTGACGACGTGAAAAGCAACTTCGTGAACCGCCCGACGGCGCCGGCGCCCGCCGCAGCCTGCCCGGCTCTCGTCCTGGTTCTCGTGCTGGTTCTCGCCCTGGCGGCCGCGCCGCGCGCCACCGGGACCGCCGAGCCCGGACCCGTCCTGGAGCCGGGGCCGCGGACCGGCGCCGCGACCGCCGGTTCGGCGACTGCCGATCTGGGGCCCGGCGCAGCGGCGCCCGCCCTGCGCGGCGAACTGAACGCGCGGCTGGCCGAGGTGTTCGCCGCCGAGCGCGAACTGGTCGCGGTCCTGCAGGAACGCCTGGCCCGGGCCGGGGACCACGCCGAAGCGCTGGCGCTGCAGGCCGCGATCGCCGGCGCGAAGGAGCAGGCCGAGCGCGACTGCCTGGAGATCCAGCTCGACATCGCGCGCCGGGCCGGGTGGTCCGGCGCGGTCGCCGCGCTGGAAGCCGACCTGGCGGCGCTGGCTGCCGTCGTCGGCGAGGCCGCGAACGCCGCGCCCGCGAACGCGGAGCGGCCATGACCGCCCCGCGCGCCGCCTGGCTGGCCCTGGCGATCCTGCTGGCCGCCGTCCCGCGCGAGGCCGGCGCGACGCTGGCCCGGCTCCCGGTGCGGTTCGAGCTGCAGCCCGACGCGGGCGGAGCGCTGGCCGGCCAGCCGTTCACGGCGGTGGTCGAGATCGAGTCCGCCGAGCCGGTCGTGGTCGACGGCCTGCGCATCGTCGGCGACGGCTGGACGATCTCAAGCTTCGCGGCCCCGGCCACCGTGGCCCTGGTCCCGGGACGGCCGCTGCGCCTGGCGCTGGCGGCCACGCCGGACGATCCCGACCGGCCGCTGACGCTCCTGTGCGACGTCGAGGGCCGCCGCGCGCGGCAGGTCTGGCGCGTGGGCGCTTCCACCTTCGCGGCGGCCGAGCGGCCCGCCGCCCTGCGCCCGCACGAGGGGCCGCTGCCGGCATCCGGCCGGGGCGACCTGGCGCGCCCCGGCCCGGCGCCACGGGCTGACGCGGGAGCTCCGGACACCGACGCTGCCGCCGTCGGGCCGGGTGCGGCCGCCAAGAGCGGCCGCACGATCACGGTGCGCGGCCGCTTCGTATACGAGCGCCGCGACGCGCAGTCGATCGGGGTCTTCGGCGCCACGGTGCGCGTCTACGACGAAGACGGGCTGGTGGACCAGGAGCTGGCTGCGACCGCGACCGACGCGGACGGCGACTATGAGGCCTCCTTCCACTGGTCGCCCCAGCTGGGCGACGCCGAGCCCGACCTGCGCGTCGAATTCTGGTCGGAGAACGACCGCGTCAAGGTGCGCGACGACTGGCTGGGCGGGGCGACGCCCCCGAACAAGTGGACCAGCACGACGCGCAACGACTTCACCGGTACCCTGCTGGACCTGGGCGCGACGCGTCCGTCGAACGACGACGACATGCCCGTGCTCCACATCCTGACCAACCTGACCCGCGCCTGGAGCTACGTCGACACCTACGCCGGGCGCAATGTGCCGTTCGTCACCGCGATCTACCCGACGGAGCAATGGCCCGCCTACAACCCGTTCTTCCGCGACATCTACATCCCCCGCGACTACGACCAGGATCCCGACCCGGACGACGAACTGATCATCGACTTCCAGTGGCGCGAGGCGACCCATGTGCACGAGTACGGCCATCACGTGATCAACACGCTGGGCCAGCTGGTGACGCCGGACTACTGCAACGGCAACTGCGACGAGCAGCTCGAGGGCTGGCCGTGGGAGATCGACTGCGGCCACTGCGAGACCTGCTCGGAGACCGACCACGACGCCTGGTCCGAGGGCTGGCCGAACTGGTTCGCCGACGTCGTCACGCGCAGCTTCGCCACGCTCCACGGCCTTCCCGCGCTCAACGCCCGGCCCCAGGAGGACCCTTTCGACTGCACGGACACCGCCGGCGATCCGTGCGATTGCGACGTCGAGACCACCGAGGGCTTCGTCGGCCGGCTGCTGCGCGACGTCGAGGACGCCGACCAGGACGACCACGACCCGTTCGACGACGTCGAGGACGTCATGGTCGAGGGCATCGACGAGATCTTCACCGTGACCCTGGTGGACGACGCGACGACGGTGACGCAGTTCCTCGACGGCTTCCGCGCCCGCTGGCCGGAGCGCACGCGCCTGCTGTGGGAGACCGCGCGCAACGTCGGCTACGAGATCGACGAACAGGCGCCGGGCGCGGTCACGGCGTTGGCGTCGGCGTCGCATCCGCTGACGGGCGATTCGCCGGACGCCACGCCCACGTTCACCTGGACGCCCGCCGTGGACGACGTCTCGGGGATCGCGGGCTACGACATCTCGATCGATCGCGACGCGCCGCGCGCGCCCGGACTGGCGCTGGACATCCCGGCGCTGCCCGCCTCCTACACGCACGGCACGCTGACGCCCGGCACCTGGTACTTCACGATCCGGGCCATCGACCGCGCGGGGCGCGCCAGCGGGCAGTACGCCACCTACGGGCCGTTCGTCATCCGCGCGGCGGCGCCGGCCGACCTGCAGCCGACGACCGCGGCGGGCTGGGCCGGACCGCTGGTGCCGCGGGCCGCCCCCGACGCGAACTACCTGAACGTGCCGGCCGCCTCGGCCCTGACCGGCAACGCCCTGGCCACCTGGGTGAACCTGGCCGGCGTCAACGCCGGCGAAGCGACCACGCCGGTCGGGTTCGCCACGCACGTGCGGCTGGACGGCTCGACGGTGCTGTCGCCGCCGGCGATCCTGCCGATCGAGGGCGGCTCGACCTACTTCGGGCTCAACATGGGCCCGGTCAGCGTCCGCGGCGGTCGCCACACGCTGGGGGCCATCCACGACGCGACGGAAGTGGTGAGCGAGACCGACGAGACTGACAACCAGTGGGCCGGACAGTGGGTGTGGTCGCCGCTCGCGCTGACGACGAACACGGCGGTCACGCGCCTGGCGCCGCCCGATCGCGACGGCGGCTGGGAGGCGCTGCCGTCGTCGGTGACGCGCGTCTTCAACTGCGACGGCCTGCGCTTTCTGAGCGACGGCGCCTTCACGGCGGTCACGATGTGGCCGCAGGCGGCGAGCGCCGACTACGACCTGCGGATCCACACGCTCGCCGCCGGCACCGCGAACGGCTTCCGCACGACGAACCTCCGCGCCGCCAGCCTGCGCCCCGCCGGCGCGATCGAGGCGGTCATCGTCAACAACGCGCTGGAGGGCTCGACGGAATGGGACGTCGGCGTGCTGAACGCCGGCGACGGCACCTCCACCTGCCACGCCGTCAAGACGGTCAGCGCCGCGGTCGCGTTCGGGGCGGCCAGCGCGTTGACGATGCCGGCCGATCGCCTGCTCGCGCTGCGGCACGTCGACCTCTTGACGGCCGACCTTGGCCAGGTGGCGGTCAGCGTGGACATCGCTCCGGTCCACGGCCGCCTGCGGCTGGCGTGGCTGACGCCCGCCTCGCGCGTGGTCGGGCTGGACGACTTCGCGACGACGGCCGTCACCGACGCCTCCGGCCAGGCGCGCCTGCTGGTCAACGCGACGGCGACCGGCCGCCACGGGGTCGTGGTGTGGCGCGATCCCGCCGACCTGCCGGCGGGCCTGCCGGCGGCCGCGGCGCCGTACACGCTGCGCGTCGAACGCACGCCGCCGGACCTGGCGGCGACCACCCCGGCCGGCTGGCACGCGCCGCTGGTGCCGCGGCCGGGACCGGACGGCAC
>CAYNPY010000046.1:0-28383 GCA_964399195.1 uncultured Fibrobacteraceae bacterium | reverse complement strand
ACCTCAAGCCGGAGAACCTGTTCCTGACGAAGGACGGCCGCATCAAGGTCCTGGACTTCGGCCTGGCCAAGTTGACACGGCCGGAGATCCTGACGCCCGGCGGACAGGAGACCGTCACGATCGCCGCGACGGAGACCGGGGCGGTCATGGGCACGGCGGGCTACATGGCGCCGGAGCAGGTGCGGGGCGAACCCGCGGACCATCGCGCCGACCTGTTCGTCCTGGGCTCGATCCTCTATGAACTGCTGACGGGCAAGCGGGCGTTCACCGGAACGACGTCCTACGAGACGTCGTACCACATCGTCAACGACGACCCGCCACCGATGGCGGCATCGGGACGGCCGATCCCGGCGGGCGCCGACGCGATCGTGCGGCGGTGCCTGGAAAAGAACCCCGAGGAGCGGTTCCAGAGCGCGCGGGACCTGGGGTTTGCGTTGGAGTCGGCGCGGGACAGCGCCGCGGTGCCGGCCATGGCGCCGCCCGCGGCGCGGGGATCCGACCGCGCCACCGGCACTGGGAAGCGGCGGCTGACGCTGGCTGTGGCCGCCGTCGCACTGGCGGCGGCCCTGGGCATCGTCGCCGCCCGGAACTCGCATCGGTTTGTCGGTAATGGTCCGCCGCCGGCGACAGCCGTCGCGCCAGGGCGCATCGTCGTGGCGGATTTCGAGAACCGCACGGGTGAGCCGGCGCTCGCGATCGTCGGACGGATGACCGCCGACTGGATCACGGATGAACTCGCGCGCGTGGGCCTCGAGGTCGTTCCCCGCAGCTATGCCGCCGTGGTGGTGGAGGCCTCGACGAGCGTCGATTCCGCGCGCAGCCCGCGGCAGGACCCCGCGCTCGCCCTGGCCCAGGCGACGGGAGCGGGCATTCTGGTTTCCGGCGAATACTACCTGAACGGCGCGACGCTGCAGATCCGGGCCAAGGTCATGGACACGGCCGCGCGCAGCCTCATCGCGGCCATCGAACCCGCGGAGGCGTCCAGGGACAGCGTGAGCCGTGCCGTCGGCATCGCCGCGCGACGGGTCACGGACATTCTCGGCATCCGGCTCGCCGGCACCGAGACGATGCGCAACTGGGCGACGAAGTACGAAGCCGCTCCCCCCGATTACCAGGCCTACATCGAATTGCACCTGGCCGAAGATGCCGGCACCGCGGGCGACGACGGAAAGATGCTGGAGCATATCCAGCGAGCGATCGCCATCGATCCCGACTTCGTCCAGGCCCATGTGTTCCTGGGTTACTGGTACCGCCGGCACGGGCGCTACCAGGAGGCGCTGGCCGCCCTGGAGCCGGCCGAACAGCGCCGGGCGCACCTGACGCCCCTCGGACGCCTCGACCTCGACGCCACGACCGCCTGGATCCTTCACCGGCATGAGGAGGCCGTGGTCGCCTATCGCGAACTCGTCCGACTGGCGCCCGCGGACGTCGTCGCCCAGCTGACGCTCGCGCATTATCTGCTGATGGCCAATCGACCCCGCGAGGCCGTCACCGTACTCTCGCAGCCTGTCCGCTGGGAGGTCATCATGCCTCCGTCGCAGCCGTACCGGGCCTTTGGCTATTTCGGCGCGCTGACCCAGGCGCTGGATATCCTCGGTGACCACGAGCGCGAGCTTACCGAGGCGCGGCGCGGTTGCGCCCTCTTCCCGGATATCGCGATCATCCGGGCGACGGAAGCCGCGGCGCTGGCCGCCCTGGGAAGATTCGACGAACTCGACGCCGTCATCCGTGACTGTCTCAACCGGCCGCTCCGACTGGGGACCGCCGGCCACGTCCTGCTCAGCGCCACCGTAGAACTCCGGTCCCACGGGCACCGGCAGGAGTCGCTGGCCATGGCGCGCCGGGCCGTCGTCTGGCTGCGGGATCTGCCCCATGACGATCCCCGGCGAAGCCCGGAGCTCTTCGCGAAGTGCCTCACCTACGCCGGGGAGTGGGATGAAGCCGCGCAGATCTACGCACGCGTGGCGGACGATTATGCCGGAGGGGCGGCGGAGATCCCGTTCCGCGCTCGCTGCGGGATCATGGCGGCGGTCCAAGGTGACCGGGAGTCGGCCCGGAGGATCTCGCGCGAACTGGAAGCTCTGCACCGCCCGTACCTGTTCGGCCAGGACACCTATCAGCGGGCACTTGTCGCGGCGCAGTTCGGGGACAGGGACCAGGCCGTCGACCTGCTGCGGCGGGCCGTCTCGGAAGGTCTCGTGTTCGGCGAGACGACGACTTTCGCGGGAGTATTCGCGGAGGAGATCGCCCTCGAACCCCTGCGCGGCTACGCGCCGTTCGAAGAGCTGATGCAGCCCCAGGGGTGAACATCAGATTCGTGTCCCGCAGGAACGACACTTGCGCCGGCGCAACTGCGGAGACCGCGTGAGCGTTGCGCCGGACGCAAGCCGACAGATACCCCGCGGGCTACTCCCCGGCCAGCAGCTCCAGCGTCCGCTTCGGGTTGATCAGCTTCAGTTCCTCCTGCCCGTCGACGGTGTCGGCGCCGCGCTCGATCAGCGAGACCACCTGCGCCGGGGCCAGTTCCGGCCGCACCGCCAGCAGCTTCGCCACCAGGTTCAGGGCGTTGGGCGCGGCCATGGACGTGCCCGACATCTTCATCCGCTGGCCGCCCGGCACGTCGCTCTCCACCTCGAAACCGTTGGCGAAGACGCGCACGCGGCGGCCGCTGGCCGTGAAGCTGGTGCGGCGGCCGGCCTGGTCGACGGCGCCGACCATCATCAGGTTGGGCAGGTCCAGGCTGCCGGGAATCGACTGGTCGAACTCGACGTCGTTGTCGTCGTTGCCGGCGGCCGCCACGAACAGGATGTCCGGCGCCGAGGCCATGGCCTTCTCCATGGCATTGCGCAGGATGCCCAGCAGCTCGGCGGCCAGCTTGCCGCGCTCGGTGGCGTTGCCGCCGAGGTTGTTGGCCTCCAGCGCCGACTCGATCTCCTTCAGCGACCAGCCCCAGCTCATGTTCGCGGCGCGCACGCCGTGCGTCCGGAAGTAGTCGACGGTCCGCTGGTAGGACTCGGCATGGGCCTGCGCCGTCTCGCGCGTCAGCGCCTTGGGAATGGTGTGGTAGTCGAACGAGATGCGCGCCACCAGCGCCTTCGCCGCCGGATTGCCGGCCAGCGCGATGCCCGCAACGTGCGTGCCGTGCGCGTGCAGGCCGGCGAAGCTGAGCGACTCCATGAACGGCCCCACCTCGGCGGGCGCCATCTCGCCCATCTGGCGGCGCAGCGCGCTCGCCTCCGGGCTGTCCACGCCCGAGGTGAGGTCGGTGAAGGCCTTCATCGACTTCATCGCCGCCTCCAGGCGGCCGGTCTGGTCGCCCAGGGGGTGCAGCAGCTCGGGCACCGCCCGACCGTCATAGTCGAAGGCGATGCCGTGGATGTCGTCGACGAAGCCGTTGCCGTCGTCGTCGCGGCCATCGGGCTTCTCCGCCGCGTTGGTGAACAGGCGGCCGGCGAACACGCCGGTGTCCACGCCCGAGTCCCAGATGGCGACGGTGATCGGCTTCAGGTCGGCGCGGCCCTCCAGCGAGACGTCGCGCGCCGCCCAGATGTCCGCCTTCTCCTCCTGGCCGGCCGCCAGGAAGGCGGTGTAGGCGGCGACCAGCTCCTCGCGCAGCGGCAGCACCGTGCGCATGGCCGAGCCCAGGCCCACGATCTGGCCGGCCAGGTCGGAACTGACTTCACCCGCGCCGGCCACCACGGGATCGAGCTGGCTCTGCACCATGCCGGTCAGCAGCGCCGGGCTCATGATCTCCATGCGCCCCTTCTGGGCCTGGATGTTGTCGCGCACCAGATCGAGCGGCAGCCCGGCCAGTTCCTTGTCCAGCGCGGCGCGGAAGGCCGCCTTGAACGCGGGCGTGGACGCGTCGTTCCCCGCGGCGCCGCGGGCCGCGACCCAGGCCAGCGCCACCAGGCCGGTGGTCAGGCGCGTCGCCTCCTTGTCCTCCAGCGCGCGCACCTCCTTCACGCGGGCGCGCGCGTCGTCGTCGCGGCCCTGCACCAGGTCGAGCGACAGCAGCGTGCTGAGCATCCGCTGCACGGCCGCCTTGTCGCCGATCTCGTAGGTGGCCAGGTCCGACTCGAGGTCCGCGCGCACGCTGGCGCAGAAGGCGTCGAAGGCGGCGCCGTCGGCCAGCATCGCGCTGACCGTGCCTTCGATCTTGTAGGTGTGGCGCGGCAGGTCGTCGAGCGTCTTGACCGGGGTCTTGGCTGCGGCGGCGGCGGCCAGCAGCAGGGCGCCGAGGATGGCGGCGCGAGAGAGCCTGAGGAAGTGGGCCACGGAGCGGGACCTCCTGTTGGGGGGACCGGCCGCGCGGGCGGGCGGCGCCGCGCGGGAATCGAAGTCGGAATGCGGTCGAATCTAGCGAGGATCATCGGCGACGGCAATCACGGCCTGCCACCACCCTCGGATCGGCGCCCGGCGCGCCGAAGGAGTATACTGACGGTGAACTCCGCCGAGGACCTGCCAACGCACGGAGGTCGCCATGACCGCGTCCACGACCCGCCCCCTCGCCGAGGTCGCCGCCGGCCTCGGACTGTCGCCCGCTCGCCTCGTTCCCTACGGCCGCGACAAGGCGAAGGTCCTCCCCGCGCCCGGGGGCGCCGCCGCCCCGCGCGGCCGGCTGGTCCTGGTCTCGGCCATCACGCCGACCGACGCCGGCGAGGGCAAGACGACGATGTCGATCGGCCTGGCGCAGGGGCTGGCGCGCCTGGGCGAGCGCGCCTGCGTCGCGCTGCGGGAGCCGTCGCTGGGGCCGACCTTCGGCATGAAGGGCGGCGCCACCGGCGGCGGACGCGCGTGCCTGGTGCCGTCGGCCGACATCAACCTCCACTTCACCGGCGACTTCCACGCCGTGACGGCGGCCCACAACCTGCTGGCCGCTCTGCTCGACAACCACATCCACCACGGCAACCGGCTGGACATCGACCCGCGGCGCGTGCTCTGGCGGCGGGTCCTGGACATGAACGACCGCGCGCTGCGGCACGTCGTCATCGGCCTGGGCGGCGTGCTGCAGGGCGTGCCGCGGGAGACCGGCTTCGACATCACGCCCGCCTCGGAGGTCATGGCCGCGCTGTGCCTGGCCGAGGACGCCGAGGACCTGCGCGCGCGACTGGCGCGCATCATCGTCGGCCTGAGCGGCGCGAAGGAGCCGGTCACCGCCGCCGACCTGAAGGCCACCGGGGCCATGCTGGCGCTGCTGCGCGACGCGCTGCACCCGAACCTCGTGCAGACGGGCGAGGGCGTGCCCGCCTTCGTCCACGGCGGCCCCTTCGCGAACATCGCGCACGGCTGCAGCTCCGTCATCGCCACCAAGACGGCCCTCTCGCTGGCCGACTGGGTGGTCACCGAGGCCGGCTTCGGCTTCGACCTGGGCGCCGAGAAGTTCTTCGACATCAAGTGCGCGTCCGCCGGGCTGGACACGGCGGCCGTGGTCCTGGTGGCGACGGTGCGCGCGCTGAAGCGCCACGGCTACGTGGCGAAGTCGCGGATCGCCGAGCCCGATCCTGCCGCCGTCGAGCGCGGGCTGGCGAACCTGGCCAAGCATCTCGAGAGCATCCGCGACTTCGGCGAGGTGCCCGTCATCGCGCTGAACCGCTTTGTCACCGACACGGACGAGGAGATCGCCGTCGTCCGCCGCGCCGCCGCGGCCTGGGGCGCGCCGTTCGCGGTCTGCGACGCGTTTGCCAGAGGCGGCGACGGGGCGACGGCGCTGGCGGGCGAGGTGCTGGCCCACGCCGAGCGGAAGTCGCAGCCGTTCCGCCCTCTGTATCAACGCGAGGACCCGCCGAAGGAGAAGATGGTCAAGATCGCCCGCCACATGTACGGCGCCGACTCCGTCGAATGGACGCGCGAGGCCGAGCGAGACCTCGAGACCATCGAGCGGCTCGGCTACGCGCACCTGCCGCTGTGCGTCGCCAAGACGCAGATGTCGCTCTCGGACGATCCCGGGGTGGTCGGGCGTCCCCAGGGCTTCGACGTCACGGTGCGCGGCGTGCTGCTGGCCGCCGGCGCCGGCTACCTGGTGCCGCTGCTCGGGGACATTCTGCGCATGCCGGGGCTGCCCACCAGCCCGCAGGCGGAGCGGATCGATCTGGCGGATGGCGAGATCACGGGCATGGCGTGACGGGCGGCGACACCGGCACCTGCCGCCGTTGATCTCCGCCTGTTTCACTGTGCGTTCCCTGCGGCTTGCGAAGCCAATCGAGTCGATTGCCCCCCGCTGCCCGCCCCGCGGTGCTACACTGCCCTTCCGGACCCTGGGCTGGCAGTCGACCGCGTCATCACCGTTCGCTGCGGGAAGGGGAACCGACCATGAAGACCCTGACGATTGCCGCTTTGTTCCTGTCGTGCCTGGCAGCCGCCTCGGCCGCGGCCCAGGAAGCGCCACCGCTCGGCCGCCATCACGCCTACTTCTCGTACAGCGCGATGATCATGCAGCACGTCACCTTCGAGTCCGACGATGCCGGCATCCATGTCGGGCTGGCCGGCTACAGGCACGTCGGGGACGACTGGTACGTCGGCGCCGAGCTCGGCGGAGGCGGCAGCCTGAACTTCCTGGGGATCGACTCGGAGATCACCACCTGGGAAGTGAACGCCAAGCGCGCGCTGCCGCTGGGCCGCGTCGTCTGCTGCGAGCTGGGAGGCGGACTTTCGTACAACAAGGTCCACTACGAGGAGAACCATCTCTTCAGCGACGACGACGACATCGAGATCGACGACTGGGTGCCCGGCCTCCAGGTCCTGGCCAACGCGCACCTGAAGCTGGGCTCCTTCCTCGCCGGCGCGCACGTGAAGTACATGCTGACCGGCGACGTGGAAGGCGTGCAGGAGGCGGAAGGGATCGCCGAGGGGTGGGACTACTCCAACGTGACGATCGGCGTCCAGTTCGGGTTCGCCTTCCGCTGAGGGCGCGCGCGGCCGCCGGCCGTCCACGGCCCGCCCCGGGGGCAGGACGCCCCGGGGCTCACGAAGGGTGGGCAAGATGCGAAACCCGCGATCACGCTCCCTCCTGCTGGTCCTGGCGCTCGGCGCGAGCTCTCTGGTGGTGTCCTGCGGCGACGACGGCCCCGGCGACGTCGGGCCGGACACCGACTGCATCGGCAGCGCCGGCGGCACGGTCGCCGTCACCGACTCGACCGACCTGCTCCACGGCGTCTCCTTTCACGTGGAGCCGGGAGCCTGGCAGGACTGCTGGTACGTCTACATGTACTACCACTCCACCTTCTCGACCCCGAATTTCCCCGACGGCCTCGAGGGCTACGAGGGATGGCTCACGGGCTCGGTGGAGCTCGAGATCGGGCGCGGCGTCCAGAACCAGTGGGTCGACGCGCCGGAAGGCCTGGAGTTCGAGCTGACGTTTCCCCGGCGGGGCCTGACCGAAGCTCCGGGCGAGAAGCTCATGGCCTTCCGCTACGACGACGAGGCCGGCCTGTACCGGCTCGCCGTCCCCGTGCGGACGGACGACGAGTCGCTGACGGTCAAGGGACGTCACCACAAGCAGCTGTGGACCTGGGGCAAGGTCGATCTCGGCGAGGTGGACTTCGACGCCTACCTGGCTCCGGCCATGGCGGAGCTGCACGGCGCCGGGGCCTGGCTCGAGATCCAGGCCGAACTGCAGCGGCTGCAGGAGGAGGCCCTCGCCAGCCAGCACGCCCTCACCTGCGAGGCCCTGCAGATCGGCCGCGGCGCGCTGCTGGCCGCCGGCGAGGCCGCCGCCGAGAACGTCCGCCTGATCCAGGACTCGCTGCACGGCCGCTGCGGCAACTGCGACGCGACGACCGCCGGCTTCTACGACGAACTGGAAGAGTACCTGAAGCTGCGGATCGAATACTGGCTCACCGACATGTTCCTGGGCAGCTCGCGCAGCTCGCTGATCAAGATCTACAGCCTGTTCCTGTGCGGGTACCTCCAGTACCAGATGGACACGCTGGGCTGCGATTTCGAGTGCTTCGCGGAGGCCATGCAGGTCGATTTCTACGTTCAGCTCGGCCTGTACGGAGCCTGCCAGGTCGCGGTCGAGCTGATCGACTGGGGCATCGCTTCGGGGTACATCGACTGCCCGTAGGCGGAGCGGACGCGCAGAGAGCGTGCAGCCGGAGCGGGTTGCCGCCCCCGGCGCCCGTCTCTATCATGCGCGGATGAAGACTGTTCGCTCTCCGGCTGCGCGCTCCGCGCGCTTCGAATTCCGCGCCGCTCTCGTCGGCGGACTCCTTTGCGCCTTGGTCGCCGGGCATCCATTCACCGCGAGCGCTGCCGCGCCGGCTGCCGATCCGTCGTCCGCCGCCGGGCGGTCGTCGTTCCGCCCGGCGCCCACCTGAGCGGGCTGACCCGGCGAGGGCGCGCCGCTCCGGGGGAGCGGCCTGGGCACCCGCTACACGTTCTCCGCGCGCTACGTCGACACGGACGTCGAGCGGGCCCGGTGGCGGTTCACGGGCAACGTCAAGATCCACGACCGCCTGCAGGTCGGGCTCGAGTTCAACGCGCAGGTCGCGGAGCTGTCGCCCTTGGCGACGCTGTTCCTCGTGCACGAGAGCGAGAAGCGCCCCGGCCTGTTCCTGGGCACCAGTTCGGACCGCATCGGCTCGCCGGAGGGCAGGCAAGCCTATTACGCGACAGCGGTCAAGTCCGTGCCGGCGGTCCGCATCTCCGCCAACGCCACGCTGAACTACTCGGAGTGGGACGAGGCTTTCAATGTCCCCTTCGGCGCTTCGGTCGACCTGGGGCGCGGTTTCGCGGTCCGCTACATGTACGACGCCGTCCGGTCTCATGCCTTGCTGGACCGCTCCCTGAACGACCGGTGGGGGCTGAGCCTGATGGCCATCTGGCTGGAGCGCTTCGGCGTCGCGGTTCACGGCGGGTTCTAGCCGGGGCAGCAGCGGAGGGCGCGTCGCGGGCGGCCCGCCGGTTGTGCAATCGCCCCGTGTCTGCTAAATATGCGCCTTACCGGCCGGCGCCCCCGCGGCGGCCCGGCCCGCCCCCTGCCCGCCCTTCCGACCACGGGACGGAACCATGAAGCACGACGTGATCGCCGTCATCGACTTCGGCGGCCAGTACGCCCACCTGATCGCCACCAAGGTCCGGCGCGCCGCCAGGGTGCTGGCCGAGATCCGCCAGCCCGAGGACCCGGTCGAGGCGTTCGCCGGCTGCAGGGGCGTCATCCTCAGCGGCAGCCCCTCCCTGGCCTCGTTCGGCGAGGACTCGGACTGGAACAAGGCCATCCTCGACCTGGACGTGCCCATCCTGGGGTTCTGCTTCGGGCACCAGGAGATCGCCAAGCACTACGGCGGCACCGTGATCCACGGCAAGCAGGAGTGGGGCCGCGCCGAGCTGCACCTGACCGGCGAACATCCCCTGTTCAAGGGCCTGGGCCCGGTCGAGACGGTGTGGATGAGCCATTTCGACTCGGTGACGGCCGTCGGCGCCGGGTTCCGCGAGCTGGGCTGGTCGAAGCTGGGCGCGGACGCCGAGCCGCACCGCTTCGCCGCCATCGCCGACGACGCGCGCCGCCGCTACGGCTTCCAGTACCACCCGGAAGTGGACGACACCGTGCACGGCGACGAGATGATCGCCAACTTCGTGCTGGAGATCTGCGGCTGCCGCCCCACCTGGACCATGGAGCGCTACGTCGAGGAGCAGGTCGAGCGCATCCGAGCGCAGGTGGGCGACCGCTCGGTGTTCCTGCTGGCCTCCGGCGGCGTCGATTCGACCGTGGCGGCGCGGCTGTTCGTGGAAGCCCTGGGACCGGAGCGGCTGGAGCTGCTGCACGTGGACAACGGGCTGATGCGCAAAGATGAATCGCGCCAGGTCGTCGAGATGTTCCGCGCGATGGGCCTGGGCGACCATCTGCATTTCATCGACGCCAGCGACACGTTCCTGGCGGCGCTGCGCGGGAAGATCGACCCCGAGGCCAAGCGGCGCGCCATCGGCGACACGTTCATCACGGTGTTCGAGAGCGAGGCGCGGCGCCTGGGCATCACCGGGCACCTGCTGGGCCAGGGCACCATCTATCCCGACACGATCGAGACCGGCGGCACCAAGCGCGCCGACACCATCAAGACCCACCACAACCGCGTGCCGGTGATCGAGGAGATGATCCGAGCCGGCAAGGTGGTCGAGCCGCTGGCCGACCTCTACAAGGTCGAGGTGCGCGAGCTTGGGGAAAAGCTGGGCATCCCCCACGACATGATCTGGCGGCACCCGTTCCCGGGCCCCGGTTTGGGCGTGCGGCTGCTGTGCAGCGACGGCGCGCCGGCCGAGGCCGAGGCGCTGGCGGCGCTGGCGCCGGCGGTGGCGGACAAGGCCGCGCGCTACGGCCTGCAGGCGATGCCGCTGCCGATCCGCTCGGTGGGCGTCAAGGCCGACCTGCGCACCTACGAGCACCCCGTCCTGCTGCACGCGCCGGCCGCGGCGGGCGGCGGCGAGTACGACTGGGACGCTCTGGCCGAGGCCTCGGGCAACATCTTCAAGACGGTGGCCGGCCTGAACCGCGCGCTGCTGCTGCTCGGCGCGGATTTGCCCCGCGAGTGCCGCCCCCTGCCCGCGCAGATGACCCGCGAGCGGCTGGACCTGCTGCGCGACTGCGACGCGGTGATGATGGACGCGCTCCGGCGCCACGGCCTCTACGACCAGGTCTGGCAGTGCCCCACGGTGCTGGTGCCGCTGGCGGTGGACGGGCGCGGGCGCGAGCTGTGCATCCTGCGCCCCATCCTGAGCGAGCGCGCCATGACGGCGACGGCGGCGCGCCTGCCCCGCCTGTTGCTGGACGAGGTCCGCGCGCAGATCATGTCCCGCAACGAAATCAGCGCCGTGGCGTACGACCTGACCAGCAAGCCGCCCGGCACCATCGAGTGGGAATGACGACGGCGCCTCCCGCGCCGCGGAGGCACCTCGTGAATCGCATCGCCCTGCTCGCGGGCGCGGCCGCCCTGGTCTCCATCGTTCCGGCCGCGCTCCCCGCCGCCGCCACCGAAGTGCAGGTGCCCGACCGCCCCGTCTTCACCGTGCCGGAGCTGGTCGTCGTCGGCGCGCGGCCGGAGGCCACGCCCGCCGGCGTCGGCGCCGTGGCCGTGGCGCCCGATTCGCTGGCGCTGTCGGCGGCCCCCACCCTGGAGGAAGTGCTGCGCGAGATGCCGCACCTGCACGTGCGCACGAACTCGCGCGGCGAGGCGGAGATCTCCACGCGCGGCTCGGACTCGCGGCAGGTGGCGGTGCTGGTCGACGGGGTGCCGCTGACGCTGGCCTGGGACGCGCGCGCGGACGCCTCGGTGATCCCGTCCTCGGCGCCGCAGGAGCTGACCTTCACGCGCGGGCTGTCGTCGATGCTGCACGGGCCGAACGTGCTGGGCGGCGTGGTCGAGGTGAAGATCGGCGCCACGGCCAACGCGCCGGCGACAAGGACGCGCGACGCCAGGCTGGGCCTGGACTCGGCCGGCGGCGCGGCATTCACCGCGCGCGTGACCGAACCCCTGAACGCGGGCGGCGGCGGCTCCGTCGTGCGCGCCGGCCTCGGCTGGCGCGACACGCCGGGCCAGGCGCTGGCGCGCGGACTGGCCGAGCGGCCCGGCGCGCCGGACGGGCTGCGCCTGAACACGGACAGCCACGCCGTCGATGCGTTCCTCTCCCTGCGCCGCGAGGGCGCCGGCGGCGGCTGGGTCTCGTTCTCGGGCTTCGGCTCGCGGGGGCACCGCGGCATCGCCGCCGAGCTGGGCGTGCCCGACCAGGACGCCCGCTTCTGGCGGTACCCGCGCGTCGAGCGCGGCGTCGCCGTGGTGTCCGCCGGCACCGGCGAGCGCGCCTCGCCCCTGGGCGGGTACGGCGACCTGGAGGCCAGCTTCGGCCTGGACGCCGGCCGCACCGACATCGACGGCTTCACGGGCGCCGACTACGGCGACATCGCCACCTTCGAGGACGGGCGCGACCGCACGCTGACCATGCGCCTGCTGGGCGACCAGACCCTCGGCCGGCGCGCCGACCTTCGCGGCGCCTTCACGCTGGTCTCGATCCGGCACGACGAGGCGCTGCCCGACGGCGCGTTCCGCTACCGGCAGCGGCTGTGGAGCCTGGGCGGCGAGACCATCTGGCGCGTGCTGGACCCGGGCGCCACGCCGCGCTTCCTGAAGCTGTCCGCCGGCGCGGCCTGGGACGGGGCGCAGACGCCGGAGACCGGCGGCAAGGAGCCGCTCGGCGGCCTGGACAGCTGGGGCGGCCGGCTGGGCGTGTCGGGCGGACTGGACGACGGCACCACGCGCCTGCACGCAGGCGTCAGCCGCCGCAGCCGCTTCCCCTCGCTGCGCGAGCTCTACTCCGGCGCGCTGGACCGCTTCGCGCCCAACCCGGACCTGGCGCCCGAGCGCCTGGTGTCCTGGGAAGCGGGCGTCACCGCGCGGGCGGGCCGCGGCGAGGTGCAGGCCGTGCTCTTCCACAACCGCCTGCGCGACGCCGTGGTGCGGGTGCGCCTGCCGGAGCCCGACGGCCGCTTCCAGCGGCTCAACCGCGACCGGCTCGACGCGACCGGGCTGGAACTGATGGCGACGCAGGAGTGGGGACGGCTGTCGGCGAGCGCCCACCTGACGTTGCAGTCGGTCGAGTTGGCGGACCCCTCCGCCGCCACCGCGCGCCGGCCGGAGAACCTGCCGGAGGCCGCCGGCGCGCTGGGCCTGCGCGGCCGCCTGCCCGGCGGCTGGACGGCGCGCCTGGACGCGGCCTGGACCGGCGAGCAGTTCGCCATCGACCCGGCCTCCGGCCTGGACAGCCGCCTGGCCCCGTCGCTGCGCTGCGACCTGGGCGTCTCGCGGGCCCTGGGGCGCCATCTCGTTGCCACGGCGACAGTTGCCAACATCGGCGACACGGTCTGCCTGGACCAGGTCGGCCTGCCCCAGCCCGGGCGCGCGCTTTCGGTTCTGGTCCAGCTGCGCTGACCGTCCCCGCGAACGCCGAGTTGGCTGCTCCCGATCAGAAAAAATCTCATCCATGTGCGAAATTTACTTTGCTCGCAGTCCGTACAAAGTGGATAATCGGCATGGTGCCCCGCCCTCCCCACGGGCAGCCGTCCCGGCGCCGCACCGTGGCGCCCGCAGTGTCCGCCTCCGCCCTGAACAGGGAGTTCCGCCATGCGCAAGCCATTCGCCCCCGCGCTCATGCCGATCATGTTCACGCTGGCACTCATCATGGCTGGAGCCGCCCCCGCCGCGGCGCAGGTCGGAGAGCTGATCTGGGCCGACGAGTTCAACAACCTCGACAACTGGCTGAAGGTCACCGGCAACGGTTACTGGGGCTGGGGCAACGGCGAGCTGGAGTACTACCGCCCCGAGAACGTCGACATCGCGGACGTGCCCGGCGAGCCGGGCAACAAGGCGCTGCGCATCACGGCCAAGATGGAGAGCGGGCCGGGCATCGTCGACCAGTGGGGCAATCCGCTGAACTACACGTCGGGACGCGTGGAGACGAAGTCGTTCGTGTCGGTGAAGTACGGGATGATCGAGGCGCGCGTGCGCGTGCCGAACCTGGACCTGGGCGGCTGGCCCGCGTTCTGGCTGCTGGGCACCGCGAACTACGCCTGGCCGCGCAACGGCGAGATCGACATGCTCGAGATGGGCATGAAGAAGATCTACCGCGACCTGCACGACACGCACAACGGCGGCAACGGGCTGAACAACTCGACGGTCAACCAGATGATGGGCGCCAACACCATCTTCTACTCGGCGGCCGCGATCAACCCGGGCAACCCGTCCGGCGCCGCGAGCCTGGCCTGGGATCCCGAGGACGTCTACTACCGCCCCTACTACAACTACGCGAACCCGCTGTCGGGGCGCTTCCTGACCTACCGGCTGTACTGGGACGAGAACTCGCTGCGCCAGACGGTCGTCGATGGCGGCGTCGAGTACGACCTGTTCGCCGAGCCGTTCACGATCGACGAGGAATCCGACGAACTGCGCAACCCGTTCTACCTGATCGCCAACCTGGCGATCGGCGGCGCCTTCACCGACTGCTGGCAGCTGGGCAACCCGGCCAGCGGCCTGCCGGTCACGATGCCGCTGCCGGCCGCGATGTACGTCGACTACGTGCGCGCCTACCGCTGGAACGGGCGGGGCGAGGTGCACCTGGGCCCGCCGGTCGCGCGCGGCGGCACCGTCGGCCTCTACACGGAGACCACCCCGGTGAACAGTTCGCTGGTGCCGGAAGTGGACTCGCACATCTACGTCTGGGAAGGCACGCTGGTCGACGGCACCCTGGCCCCGTACGAGGGCAACGACGTGCTGACCTGGCGCACCAACGCCCGCGGCTGGTTCGGCGCCGGCATCATGTCGATCCAGCCGGTCAACCTGTTCGGCTTCGGCGACGGGCACCTGAACTTCCGCATCCGCATCCCGTCGAACGTGACCTTCAAGATCGGCGTCATCGACTCGTGGGGGAACCAGTACTACGTGAGCTTCCCGGCCGGCCAGACGCGCTACGGCCTGGTGCGCAACGGTCAGTGGGGCCAGGCCTCGATCCCGGTCAGCGACCTGCGCGGCACGGCGATCGACCTGCGCATGCTCAGCTACGAGTTCGTGATCCTGGAGGAGCAGGGCGTCGCCTGCGAGTTCGCCATCGACGACATCTACTGGTCCGGCGGCGTGGCCAGCGGCGTGGACGAGCCCGTGGTCAGGCCCGTCGCCGCGCGCGTGCTGGGCAACGTGCCCAACCCCTTCAACGCCGGCACCGAACTGCGCTTCGAGCTGCCGGACGCGGGGCCCTACGACATCACGGTGTTCGACATGGCGGGCCGTCGCGTGGCGGCCTTCGAGGGGATCGGCCGCGAGGGGCGCAATGCGGTGCGCTGGGACGGCCGGGACGAGGGCGGGCGCAACGCGGCCGCCGGCGTCTACCACTACCGGCTGCGCGCGGGCGGGCACGAGGCCGCCGGCAAGCTGGTGCTGGTGAAGTAGGCCGCGACGATCCGCGCCGCGGCCGGGGGATGACCGAGACTGAGGAGGCTGGATGATGACGATGAGAAAGCTGACCGCGATCACCGCCGTGCTGATGCTGGCTCTGGCCGGCACTGCCCTGGCGAACGCCCTGGACAACCCGGGCTTCGAGACCGGCGACCTGACCGCCTGGCAGTCGCTGGGCGGCAACGCCAGCGCCACGATCTCGGTGGTGTCCGACAACGGCCCGAGCGCCGCCGGCAGCCACTGTGCGTACATGGCCAACTTCGGCCAGGCCGTCGGCCTGACGCTGAAGCAGACCACCGTGCCGGGCACCGCCATCGGCGGGCTGGTCACCTGGACGTTCGACCTCAAGCTGGGCCAGGCCGGTCTGGGCGGCGTCTTCTTCGTGCAGATCTTCGCCGAGCAGTCGGGCGTGGGCATCGTCGGCGGGTCGGGCCTGCTGGGCAACTACGCGCCTGCCGGCTGGCAGACGTTCACCGGCTCGTTCATGGCGCCCGCGGGCACCGACTTCCTGACGATCCAGTTCATGGCCAACACGGGCGCCGTCGTCGGCGGCAGCTCGACGATGTACGTGGACAACGTCAAGCTCGAGCAGGAAGGCATCGTGGCCGACGAGGCGACGACCTGGGGCGGCATCAAGGGCCTGTTCCGCTAGCGCGGGCCGGCATCCTGACGCTTCGCACGAAGGGCCGCCCTGCACCGGGCGGCCCTTCCCCATGTCCGGCCGCGGGCGGCGGAACCGGCGGTTCGGTGGTAGACATGGGACTCGAGAGCCGCGCCGCAACCCCGCACCGGAGACGCCCCGTGACCGCGAACCCGACCATCCCCGCCGTGCCCGTGTTCCCGCTCGACGACCACTTCGTCTTCCCGGGCTCGGTGACGCCGCTGCACGTGTTCGAGACGCGCTACCGGCAGCTGATGCGCGACCTGATGGACAGCAGCGGGCGCTTCGTGATGGCGCCCACCGACCCGTCCCCGGCGCGCGGCGCGGAGGCCGGCGGCGCGCCGCCGCTGCCGGAGCTGGGAACCCTGGTCGAGATCCTGCGCACCGAGGAGCTGGAGGACGGGCGGTGGCTGGTGCTCCTGCTGGCGCTGGCGCGCGCGCGGCTGACCGAAGTGGCCAGCGACCGCCTCTACCGCAAGGCGCAGGCGCAGGTGCTGACCGAACCGGACGGCGAGCCGGCGGGGCCGGACGAGGCCGAGCTGCGCGCGGCCCTGGTCGCGGCGCTCCGCCGCACGGCCGACGGCTTCGGCTTCGAGGCGCCGGACGCGGTGCCGACCGGCCGCCTGGCCGACCTGCTGCTGCACGCGCTGCCGCTGGAGGCGGCGCAGCGCCGCCACGCGTTCAACGAGCTGGATCCGGCGGCGCGGGCCCGGTTGGCGCTGGGCTGGCTCACACCAGCATGAAGAGGGCCGCCAGCGCCAGCGCGGCGGCGCGGCCGAGCGCCCGCGTGCGCGGGGAATGCTCCGGCCGCGACGCGGCGCGCCAGCCGCCGACGGCGATGGCCACGTTGTAGGGCACCGGCAGGTAGTGGATCACCAGGGCGATCGCCGCGGCCGCCCGGTGGTCGTTCGTCAGCCAGATGCTCAGCGCCACCGCCGAACAGCCCGCGTTGAGCATCAGGCCGCGCAGCAGGCCCCACGTGCCGAGCGTCTCGCCCAGCGGCAACCGGCCGGCCCACAGGTCGCGCAGCGCGTCCACTCGACACCTCCGCCATTGAGTCCGTGCGGCTCTCATGCCTCACCGCGGCGTGAAGGAGCCCCGGGCAGCTGTTCGCCCGGGGCTCCCGCGCACCGTCAGGGGCGCTTGCCGTCAGCGGTCGGTCCGCACCAGCTCGACGCGCCGGTTCGCCTGCCGTCCCGCCTCGGTCGTGTTGTCGGCCAGCGGCAGGTCCTCGCCGTAGCCCACGGCCGTCAGCCGCCCGGGCTCGACGCCGGCGCCGATCAGGTACTCGCGCACGGCCTCGGCGCGCCGGGCCGAAAGGTCCCGGTTCGACTCGGCCGAACCGACGTTGTCGGTGTGGCCCTGCACCTCGACGCGCACGTCAGGCCAGGCCTTCAGCGAGGCGGCCACCTCCTCGAGAACGGTCACCGACGTGGGGTCCAGCTGCGCCGACCCGGTCTTGAAGCGCACGCCCTTGAGCACCATGGCGGCCTGGATCTCGGCGACCCGCGGGCACCCGTCCGCGCCCACCTCCACGCCGCGCGGCGTGTCCGGGCAGAGATCCGCGGCGTCGTTCACGCCGTCGCCGTCGTTGTCCGGGTCCGGGCAGCCGTCCGCGTCCTGGAAGCCGTCGGGATCCTCGGCCTGGTCCGGGCACTTGTCGTTCGCGTCGAGCACGCCGTCGCCGTCGTTGTCCGGATCCGGGCAGCCGTCCTCGTCGCGATGGCCGTCGCGGTCCTCCGGATCGTTGGGACAGCCGTCCGCGGCGTCGAGGATCCCGTCGCCGTCGTTGTCCAGGTCGGGACAGCCGTCGGTGTCCTGCCAGCCGTCGAGGTCCTCGGCGGCCTCCGGGCAGACGTCGACGTCGTCGAGGATGCCGTCGCCGTCCCGGTCCCGGCTGCCGCCCCAGTACCAGGCGAAGCCGGCGTAGGCCTCGAGGATGCCGTCGTTGGCGTCGACCTCGTCCGGCCCCCAGAGATTCCCGGTGCCGATGTTGTCGAGGTCGGTGTCGATGATGCGCGTGTAGCGGGCGCCGAAGTCGAGGCTGGAGTTCTCGCCGACGAACCACTCGAAGCCCGCGCCCAGCGTTCCGGTGAGGTTCTGGCCGTGCAGGACGTGGCCGCGACCGCTGGTGTCGTAGCCGTGGAGCACCTCGCCGTCCGGCAGCAGGCCGACGCCGTCGACGCCGTTCTCGTCGCGCACGCGCCAGTCGAGGTAGCCCGCGTAGAGGCCGGCGTAGGGCACGAACCGGGACTCGGGCGCGAAGTGGCGCCGCACGCCGATCAGGCCGTGCAGCGTGGTCGTGTAGTAGGCGTGAACGCTGTCGAAGGTCAGGCCGGCGTCCTCGCCGGGCAGCGCCCCGGGGCGCACCCAGCCGTACCGGAGGCCCATCTCCAGCGACCACTGCGGCGTCAGGCCGTTGCGCAGCCACAACGCTCCGGCCTGGTCGACGTTCGAGTAATCGTGGTCGCCGCCGACCAGCTTGTGCAGCCCGAGCTGGAAGCCGACGCCCCAACGCTCGCTCAGGTCGTCGGCCAGCGCCGGGCCGACCGGCAGCAGCGAAAGGGCCAGCAGCCCCGCGCACATCCAGGCAGCCGTCGTTCTCATGTCCGTCCCTCCTGCGCAGCCGCGGCCGCGCGTTTCGCCGGCCGGTCGATCCGCCGGCCGGCGCCGCCCCATTCTTACGCCAAGGGTCGGCGCCGAGCCAGCGAATTCTGCCCGCGCCCCGGCGCGGTTGCCGTGGCGGCGCGCGCAGGCTAATCTGCGCGTTGCCGACCGCGCGAGACGCGAAGCGATTCGTCCCACGGAGACCCCATGTCCGCTTTGTCCTTCAGCTCACCCTGGGCCTCACATCCTCTGGCGCGCGAACTGGACTCGGCGCTCGCCGCCGTCCGCGAGGCCGCCTCGCTGTGCCACGAGGTGGGCGCCGGCGTCGACCGCGGCGCGCTGGCCAAGCCCGACCGCAGCCCCGTGACCGTCGCCGATTTCGGCGCGCAGGCTCTGGTGTGCCGGGCTCTGGCCGCGGCGTTTCCCGGGGACCCGGTGATGGGCGAGGAGGACTCCGCCGCTCTGCGCGCCCCCGGAAGCGAGGACCTGCTGGCGCGGGTGACGGCGCTGGTCGCGGCCCGACGCCCGGGCGCGACGCCCGCCGACGTGTGCGCATGGATCGACCATGGCGCGCTGGCTCACGCCACGCCGCGCTTCTGGACGCTGGATCCGGTCGACGGCACCAAGGGCTTCCTGCGCGGGGGGCAGTACGCGATCGCGCTGGCGCTGATCGTGGACGGGCAGCTGGCGGTGGCGGCGATGGGCTGCCCCAGCCTCGGCCCCGCCGCCGACGGGCCGGCCGGCGAGGGCTCCCTGTTCGGAGCCGTGTCCGGCGGCGGCGCCTGGCAGCTGCCGCTGCGCGGCGACGGGCCGCCGGCCAGGCTGCGCACGCGCGCGGTGACCGACCCGGCGCAGTTGCGCTTCTGCGAGTCGGTCGAGGCCGCGCATTCCTCGCACGGCAACGCCGCCCGCGTGGTCGGAGCCCTGGGCGCGAGGGCGGCGCCGGCGCGCCTGGACAGCCAGGCGAAGTACGGCGTCGTGGCGCGCGGCGAGGCTGACGCCTACCTGCGGATGCCCAACCGCGCGGACTACGCGGAGAACATCTGGGACCACGGCCCGGGCGCGCTGATCGTGACCGAGGCCGGCGGCGCGGTGACCGACATCGCCGGCCGGCCGCTGGACTTCTCGCTGGGCGCCAAGCTGGCGCGCAACCGCGGCGTGGTCGCCTCGTGCGGGCCGGCGCACGCCGCGATCATCGCTGCGATCCGGGACCTCGGGCTGGCCTGACCGGCCTCTTGTTCAGCGGAAGCGCGGCTCGGCGCCCGGCGTCTCGCGGTAGAAGGTCTCGCGCTTCGGCTGCCACTGCTGTCCGGCGCGCATGCGGCTGGTCACGGTGAACCCGTCGGCCGCGCGGCGCCAGACGCCCTCGACCTGCGTGACGCCGCCGGCGTCGCCGACGACGTCCTCCAGCGTGACCAGCGAATCGCCCGCCGCCGTGATCGTGCCGACGGTATGGAAGCCGGCCGTGGTCGCGTACCAGTAGCGGATCGCGCCGGCGGCCGCGTCCCAGGTGATGAGCGACTCGCCGCCGTACTCGCCGCCGTTGATCGAGTGCGTGATGCGCACCGCCTTGCCGCCGATCACGGTCTCCCACTTCTGCACGTCCACGACGGAGTCCTCGCCGCCGGCCGGGCCCATGCGGGCGGTGAAGGCGCGGTCCACGTAGGGCGCCAGCGGCGACAGGCGCGGATCCAGCTCGCCGGCGGCGGCGGCCGCCGCGCAGCAGGCGGCCGCAAGCAGGACGGGGAACGGGCGGAGACGGCGGCGGATCGGCATGGCTCACCTCGCGGGGTTGCGGGGAATCGCCGCTGGCAGGGCGGCGTCGCTTGGGGCATCCTTGACCAAGGTAGCCGCGGCCGCGCCGGTCCGGCCACCGACCGGAGGCAGGGATGATCGTCGTCATCGGCGCCGGGCCCGCGGGCCTGTTCGCCGCCATCACCGCGCGGGAACGGGCGCCGGACCGCCCGGTCGTGGTCTGCGAGAAGTCGGGGCGCGCGCTGGCCAAGGTCCTGGTCTCCGGCGGCGGCCGCTGCAACGTGACCCACGCCTGCTTCGACGCGCGCGAACTGGCGGCGCGCTACCCCCGCGGCGGCCGCGAGCTGCGCGGCCCGCTGACGCGGTTCGGGCCGGCCGAGACGGCGGCCTGGTTCGCCGCGCGCGGCGTCGCGCTCAAGACCGAGCCGGACGGCCGCATGTTCCCGGTCACCGACGACGCGCGCACCGTGGCCGGGACGCTGCTGGACGCCGCGCGCGAACTGGGCGTCGAGTTGCGGCTGCGCTGCGGCGCGCGCTCGCTGCGGGCGCGCGACGGCGGCGGCTTCCAGGTCGGGCTGGCCGACGACGCCGAACTGCACGCCGACCGCGTGCTGCTGGCCACCGGCGGGCGCACCTCGCGGACCGCCGGCGACGGCGGCGACGGCTACGCCCTGGCCGCGGCGCTGGGCCACACGATCGTGCCGCCGGTGCCGTCGCTGTTCAGCCTGGACTGCGACGCGCCGTGGCTGACGGCGCTGGCCGGCGTGGCGGTGCCCGACGCGCAGGTGACCGTCGGCGAGGGCCGCGACGCGGTGAGCCGGCGCGGCGCCGTGCTGGTGACCCACCGCGGACTGAGCGGTCCGGCGGTGCTGGTGCTGTCGGCCTGGGCGGCGCGCGCGCTCCATGCCTGCGACTACCGCACGCTGCTGCGCGTCGACTGGCTGCCGGGCGACGGCGCCGGCGACGCGACCGAGGCGCATCTGCAGGATTGGGCCCGCGCGCACGGCCGTCAGGAGATCGCGGCCGCGGGTCCCGGCGGCCCGCCGCGCCGGCTGTGGACGGCGCTGACCGCGCAGGCGGGCATCGCCGGCGGCGCCCGTTGGGGCGACCTCGGCCGCGACGCGCGGCGGCGACTGGCGGCCGCGCTGCGGGACACGCGCCTGGCGACCACCGGACAGAGTACCCACAAGGAGGAGTTCGTCACCTGCGGCGGGGTCGCGCTGGCGGAGGTGGATTTCCGCACCCTCGAAAGCCGCCTGCAGCCGGGCCTGCACCTGGCGGGCGAGGTGCTGGACATCGACGGCGTGACCGGCGGCTTCAACTTCCAGGCCTGCTGGACGACGGGACGGCTGGCCGGACTGGCGCTGGCGGCGGGCTGATCAGGCCTGCGCCTTCGCCGCGCGCGGCGGGGGCGGATCCAGGGCGGCGGCCAGGACCGCCGGCAACGCGCGCCCGAGCGCCGCTTCCATTGCGGCCAGCGAGGCCGCGGCCTCGACGAGCTGCGCGTTCAGGACCGCCGGCGCCGCTTCGCCCGCCAGCTCGCCCACTATTTCTCCCGCCAGGGCTCCCTCCCGCGCCAGCACGCGCCGGGCAAGCTCCACCCCGGCCGGGCTGAGCGCCGCCAGGCGCGAACGCCGGTGCCGCGGATTGTCCCGCCACGCCACCAGCCCGCGCGCGGCCAGCGGCGCCAGGGTCTGCTGCACGTACTGCCGGGTGGTGCCGCGCCGCGCGGCGAGGGCCGGGATCGTCTGCGCGTCGCCGCGGCGGAGTTCGAGCAGCAGGGCCCGCTCGCCCACGGTCAGGCCGTCGCCGGCGTGGAGTTCGCGCATGGCGGCTTCGAGGCGATCGGCCAGCCGGCGCACCGACGCGGCCAGGGCGCCGACGGTGTACATCGCCCGCGGATCAGGGCGGGCCTGGCTGGTCTTCGTGAGCGGGCCGATGTCGGACTCCATCCGCGACCTCCTGCGTGGGGATGCCGGGGCAGCTTGAGCCGGAGATCGCCGTATTGTCAACCTGATTGTCACCGTGCCGGGATCGGCCGACTACCGCGGTCGTGCGCCCCGGCACCAGTCAATCTTATTGTCGTCAATACCCAGCACCCACACCCTCCGACTCACCAACAAGTCAATTTAGTTGTCATCCATCCGACCCCGATCGCTGCGGTTGCCGGTCGCGGCGGAGTTCCCTATGATCAAAGACGCCTGGCGCCGCCATCCACCGCCCGACCGGGAGCCCGCCCTTGCGCGAAACGACCGCCCGCCGCACACGCCCGGCCCTGCTGTTCGCACTGACCTGCGCGCTGGCCCTGCCCGGGTGCCGGCACGAGCCCCCGACCATGCCGCCGCGCGTCGACATCTGGCGCGCCGCCGATCTCCCGTTCCTGAACCTCGGCTCGAGCCTGGAGGCGATCGACTTCAGCGGCGAGGCGGGGTACATCCTGGGCACGGGGCTGACCAAGGCGGGCACGGGCTACCTCCTGCTGGAACGGGATCCCGAAGGCCACTGGCTGCAGCGACGGCTGGTCGACCCGCCCGACAACGCGGTGCTGCTGGACATCGCCGCCGGTCCGGCCGGCGTCGCTGTGGGAGGCTACCTGCAGCAGGAGATCGACCCCTGCCTGGTCTACGACGAGCGGGGCCAGGCGCCGGCCTCGATCGCGCGCGCCGGGGTGAGCATCGCCGCGATCGACGGCGACGATGCGCTGATGGTCGCCGCCGGCCAGGCCCTGGGCGGCGCGTTGTGGGCGAGCCGCGAGCCCGGGCGCTGGAGCAACGAGCAGACCTGGCTCAGCCCGGCGTTCGTGAGCGGCTTCACCGATGTCTTCGTCGCCGGCGGCCGCGCCTGGGTGTGCGGCTTCGACGCGGCGTCGGACACGCCGCCGCGCCTGCTCGAACTGGACCCGGGCACGGGCGCCTGGACCGGCGTGCCGCTGGGCGCGGGCATCCTGGGCCACGAGCTGCGCTGCGTGGCCGCCGGCGCGGACGGCTCGCTGCTGGTGGGCGGGGTCGCCAGCGGCGGCGCGGCGCCCGCGCGCGCGTTCCTTCGTCTGCGCGAGGCCGGGGGCGAGTGGGTGGAGTTGGCAATGCCCGACGTCGAGTTCCTCGGCGCCGTGAACGACCTGCTGCCGGCGCCCGACGGCACCTGGCTGGCGGCGTGCGGCGGGGAGACCGGCTCCGACAGCGCGCAGCTGGGCGCGATCCTGCGCGTGGCCGGCCGCGCGGTGACGGCCGAGATGACGCCGTTCCACGGGGTGGTCCTGCAGCTGGCGCGCGACGCCGACGGCGTCGAGCACGCCGTGGGCTACCGCATCTCGGCGGGAGTCGGCATGCGCCTGCCCCTGCTGCTGACCAGGGATTGACAGCGGCGGCGCCGAGGGGTCACAAATAGCATCCCGGGCCCGCGACTGGCCGCCCGGGCCCGTGAATTGCCATTCAGGTCCAGGCCTTGCTGGTGTGCGCCGGAGCATGGACGCTCCGGTCGCGAGGGAAGGCCGGGAAAGACAGGAGAAGGCATCATGAGCAACAAGCCTCTTCTACTGGTGATGGCGGCCCTGGCGCTGGGCCCGGCCGTGGCCGGTGCGGCGACCCTGGACCAGCTCACCGCGACGGCGGATTGCAACGCCTGGAGCGCCGAGGCGACGATCACCTTCCGGCCCGGCGCGTACGCCGTGCTGCTGGTCTTCAGCATGCAGCTGGCCGACAGCACGGGCGCGGAACTGGAGCGCTACGACTGGGAGCAGTGGCTGGAGATCCCGGCGACCGCCACGATGGCCTACCCGTTCGGCGCGTCCTGGCAGGCGCCCCTGACGCAGTCGGCGGTCATGCGGGTGGTGGCCGAGGTCTACGACACGCGCGGCGACACCTTCGGGCTGACCGGCGACGAGATCGCGGTCCAGCTCGCGTGCGTCGCCGACGACGACACGCCGGCCACGGCCTGCCGTCACGCCTCGCGCTGGTGGCTGCGCCATCGCGGCGACTGGCCGGTCGATTCGCTCGTGCTGGGCGGGGTCGTCTACGACCAGCGCCAGCTCGAGCAGCTGCTGCGCCAGCCGCACCGCGGGCTGGTCGGGCGCCGGCTGGCGCACCAGCTGGCCGCGGCGAAGCTGAATGTGGCCAACGGCGCCGGCGACGACATCGGCCCGGTGATCGCCGCGGCCGATGCCTGGCTGACGGCCCACCCGCTGGGCAGCGGCGACCGGCCGCGGGAGCCCCGCCCCGCCGAGCGGCGCCAGGCGCTGGGGTTGATCAAGGACCTCCACCACTGGAACCACGGCGGCTGTCCGGACGGCGCCGCGCTCGAAGGCGACGACGAGGACGAGGTCGACAAGAGCGGCCTGACGTTCGACGTCTCCGGTCCCGACCGGGAATTCACGGGCGACCTGGCCGACTACGAGCAAACCGTGAAGGCGGCCGAGGAGACGACGTCGCTGGGCACGCTCAAGGCCATGTACCGCTAGCGCTGCGGGCGGATCCGCCGCGGGCGACGGGCCCGGGACCGGAAGGGCGGTCCCGGGCCCTCTTCGTGGCGCGGGGCGGCGGCGCCGTCAGCGGCCGGCGGCGGGACCCGGGAACAGGAACCTGACGGCGCCCGGGAAGCGCCGCGCCCAGAATGATTCGTGGTGGCGCGCGCCCTCGTCCTCGACGACCAGCAGGTCGACGCCCTCGGTGAAGCCCCGGCGCAGCAGCGCCCCGCGCAGCGCGCGCAGGTGATCGATCGCGTCGTCGACGCCGTTGCCGTCGCCGTCCTGCAGGTTGCCGCGCTCGCGCGTGCCCATGTCGGTGTAGAGGCGCACCGCCGGGCGCTCGCCGTCCTCGATCATCGTCCGCGGCCCGGCGCCGGCCCAACCGAGGCTGGGCGACAGGGCGGCCAGGCGCCCGAACACGTCCGGCCGCGCCCACCCGGCAAAGAGCGCCATGAGCCCGCCGAAGGACGAGCCGCACAGGCCGGTGTGCTCCGGCCCGCGCCGCGTGCGGAAGGCGTCGTCGACCGCGGGCATCAGGTCCGCGATGATCGCTTCGAGGTGACGGCCGCCGCCGCCGCCGGCCGCGCGCGCGCCCGGCGGCGCCGCGGGGTCCGGACCCGGCCACGGCGTGTACTCCTCGGTGCGCAGGGCGCCGCCGTTGGCCACCGCGACGACGATCAGCGGCTCGACCTCGCCGGCGGCGATGAGCCTCGCCAGCGACTCGTCGATCTCCCACTCGCCGGCGAAGCTGGTGGCGGCGTCGAACGCGTTCTGGCCGTCCAGCACGTAGAGCGCGGGGTAACGGCGGTCCGGCGCGGCGTCGTAGCCCGGCGGCAGCCAGACCCAGACGCGGCGGCCGCCGAGGAAACCGGGCACGTCCAGCGGACGGATGTCGCCGGTGGCCGACGGGCGCGGCGGGCTGCCGTCGGCCCAGCGCGCCACGACCAGGCGCAGCACGGTGTCGCGGGCGGCCATGTGCAGGCGGTTCTGCAGTTCCTCGCCGGCGGGCCCCTTCTCCACGCGCTCCCAGCCGCCGAGCGTGAACTTGAACTGCAGCGGGCGGCCGTCGGCGAACTCGGCCCGGTATCGCCAGAGCCCGTCACCGCCGCGGCTGAGGGCCCACGCCGCGTCGCCGGGACGCCAGCCCTGGAAGTCGCCCGCCAGGTGGACCGTCGCGCCGGCGGGCGTGTCCGCCGGCACGGCGACTTCGAACTCCACCACCGCGGCGGCCGCCGCCGAGGCGGCCAGAACGATGGCGAGGCACAGCGCTGCAGCCGGCTTCACGATCCCTTGCCCTCCGCTGTCGAGGTTTCGCGGCGGCGGCGACCGCGCGCGGGGCCGCCCCTGTTTTTTGCCTGTCGCGACCGCCCGTCATCGTCCACAATGGCGCCCGCGCGCCGGCCGCGGGGGCCGGCCGCCGGGAGGATAGCATGAACCGCCTCGCCTGGCTCGACTGGCTGGTCGTCGCCGCCTACTTCGCGCTGGTGTTCGCCGTCGCCTGGCTCTACACGCGGCGCGAGCACGTGCGCGAGACATCGGGGCAATACTTCCTGGCCGGCCGCGACACCGGCTGGTTCGTCGTCGGCGCCTCCCTCTTCGCCTCCAACATCGGCTCGGAGCACCTGGTCGGGCTGGCGGGCACCGGCGCCGCCAGCGGCGTCGCCGTGGGGCAGTTCGAGGTGCTGGCCTCGCTGATCCTGCTGCTGCTGGGCTGGGTCTTCGTGCCGTTCTACCTGCGCAGCGGCGTCTCGACGATGCCGGAGTTCCTGGAGCGCCGCTACTCGGCGGCCGCCCGCTGGTACCTGGCCGTGATCTCGGTCGTGGGCTACGTGCTGACGAAGATCTCCGTGACGATCGCGGCCGGCGGCATCGTCTTCGGCGCGCTGATGGGCCTGGACTTCTGGGTGGGCGCGCTGGTCGTGATCGTGGCCACCGGCCTCTACACCGTGCTGGGCGGCCTGCGCGCCGTGCTGATCACCGACACGGTGCAGCTGTTCGTGCTGCTGGGCGGCTCGCTGGCGCTGACGTTCGCGTCGGTCGACGCGCTGGGCGGCTGGTCGCAGCTGCGCGCCTCGGCCGGGCCCGGCTTCCTCGACATGTGGCTGCCGGCCTCGCACCCGGATTTCCCATGGACGGGCATCCTGCTGGGCGCGCCCATCCTGGGCGTCTGGTACTGGTGCACCGACCAGTTCATCGTGCAGCGCGTGCTGGCGGCGCGGAACCTGGACCACGCGCGCGGCGGCACCATCTTCGCGGGATTCCTGAAGCTGCTGCCGGTGGTGCTGTTCGTGCTGCCGGGCGTGGCGGCCTACGGGCTGGTGCAGCAGGGCAGGCTCACGCTGGAGCGGCCCGACCAGGCGCTGCCGGCGCTGGTGACGGCGCTGCTGCCGGTGGGGCTGCGCGGCCTGGTCGTGGCGGGCCTGCTGGCGGCGCTGATGAGTTCGCTGTCTTCGGTGTTCAACTCGTGCTCGACGCTGATGACGTTCGACGTCTACCGCAAGCTGCGCCCGGCGGCCACCGAGCGGCAGCTGGTCGCCTTCGGACAGCTGTCGACGGGCGCGCTGGTGCTGCTGGCGCTGGCCTGGATCCCGCTGATGGGCCGCATCTCCGGCCAGCTCTACCAGTACCTGCAGAGCGTGCAGGCGTACATCTCGCCGCCGATCGCCGCCGTGTTCCTGCTGGGCCTGTTCTGGACGCGCGTCAACGCGCGGGGCGCGATGGCGGCGCTGGGCGCCGGCTTCGTGCTGGGCGCGCTGCGGCTGGTGCTGGAACTGAACGCCGGCTCGCTGTCCGGCCCGCTGCTGGCCTACGCGCGGCTGAACTTCCTGCATTTCGCGGCGCTGCTGTTCGCGGTCTGCGCCGCGGTGCTGGTGCTGGCCAGCCTGACGGCGCCGGCGCCGCCGCGCGCGCAGCTGGCCGGCTTGACGTACGCCACCGCCGGGCCCACCGTGCCCTCGCGCCACCGCGGACTGCTGCTCGGGCTGAGCGGGCTGGTGGCCCTGGGCGTGGCGGTCACCTGGTGGGTGTTCCGCGGCTGAACTGCTCCCGAAAGGTTTCCAGGATGACGGATGCCCCCCGCGCGCGCCTGCTGGAGATGCTGCTGCAGGCCGGCCGCCTGAAGACCACGCCCCGCACGGGGTGGCACCAGCGCGGCGTGCCCGCGCCCGAGAGCGTGGCCGACCACAGCCACGGCGTGGCGCTGATCACGCTCGCGCTGCTCGACAGCGAACCCGGTCCGTTCGACCGCGCGCGCGCGTTGGCCATGGCCATCTCCCACGACCTGGCCGAGAGCGTGACGGGCGATCTGTCCCTGGGCGCGTCGCGCCTGCTGCCGCCGGGCGCCAAGGCCGCGGCCGAAACCGCCGCGCTGGACGAACTGCTCGGCGGGCTGGGCTTCGCCGCCGGCTGGAAGGCGCTGTGGGCCGAGTTCGAGGCGCAGGAGACGCCCGAGGCCAAGCTGGTGCGCGACGCCGACAGGCTGGACCTGCTGGCCACGGCTTTGTCGTACGAGCTGTCGGCCGGTTCGCGCAGCCTGGAGGAGTTCTGGCGTTTCGCGCCCGAGGCGGGTTTCACGTACGAGACGAGCCGCGCTCTCGCGCGCGGCCTCCGGGAGCGCCGCCCATGAGGTTGTTCGCCGTCATGCTCGGGGGCACGGCCCCGGGCGCCAACACCGAACTGCACGACACGGTCTTCGCCGTGGGCGAGACGATCGAGTCGACCTACGAGCAGCTCATGGCGCAGTGGTTCGGCTCGCTGCGCGGCGCGCACATCGACTCCTGGCTGCCGCTGGAGGTGGTGGACGGCCACCGCGTGGCGCTGCGCCCGGAGGCTCCGGCCGCGGGCGAGCCCAAGCTGTGGTTCGTCAACCTGGGCGCCTACCGCCACGGTCGCTTCGGCGAGCTGCACGAGGTGGCCTTCCTGGTGGCGGCGGACCCCGACGCGGCCAAGGCGCGCGCCCGCGCCGC
>CAYNPY010000045.1:15121-29056 GCA_964399195.1 uncultured Fibrobacteraceae bacterium | reverse complement strand
CCGCCGCGCCGGCCGCCGCGTCTGCGCCCGCGCCCGCGCCCGCCCGCGCCGCCGTCCCGCCGGCGCCGGCCTTCACGGGCGGCCGCGCCACGCGCACCGTGCGCATGAGCCCCATCCGGCGCCGCATCGCCGAACGTCTGGTGCAGGCGCAGCGCGACGCGGCGCTGCTGACCACCTTCAACGAGATCGACATGACGCGCGTCAAGGCGCTGCGCGCCGAGCACCAGGAGGCCTTCCAGGCCCGCTACGGCGTGAAGCTGGGCTTCATGAGCTTCTTCGTGAAGGCGGCCGTCGAGGCGCTGCAGCTGGTGCCGGAGATCAACGCGCGCATCGAGGGCGACAGCATCGTCCACCACGACTACTGCGACATCGGCATCGCCGTGGGCGGCGGCAAGGGCCTGGTCGTGCCGGTGATCCGCAACGCCGAGGGGCTCGGGTTCGGGGATCTGGAGCGGATCATCGGCGACTTCGCCGCCCGCGCCCAGGCCAACAAGATCGACCTCGCGGAGCTGGAGGGAGGCACCTTCACCATCAGCAACGGCGGCGTCTACGGCTCGCTGATGGCGACGCCCATCATCAACCCGCCGCAGAGCGGCGTGCTGGGCCTGCACGCGATCCAGGACCGCCCGGTCGCGATCGACGGCCAGGTCGTCATCCGGCCCATGATGTACGTGGCCCTGACCTACGACCACCGCCTGGTGGACGGCCGCGAGTCGGTGGCGTTCCTCAAGCACATCAAGCACTGCGTCGAGCAGCCCGAGCGGCTGCTGCTGAAGGTCTGACCGCGATGGGTTCCGCCAAGAAGCACGATCTGGTGGTGATCGGCGCCGGGCCGGCCGGCTACGCCGCGGCCATCCGCGCCGCCCAGCTGGGCCTGGACACGGCCTGCGTGGAGAAGGAATCGCGGCTGGGCGGCACCTGCCTGCGCGTGGGCTGCATCCCCAGCAAGGCCCTGCTGGAATCCAGCGAGAAGTTCGCCGAGGCGCGCCACGGCCTGGCCGCGCACGGCGTCAAGGTGACCGGCGCCAAGCTGGACCTGGCGGCGATGATGGCGCGCAAGGACGGGATCGTCGCCGCGCTGACCGACGGCATCGGCGGCCTGTTCAAGGCGAACAAGGTGACCCGCTACGAGGGCGCCGCGCGCCTGGACGGCCCCGGCCGCGTGCTGGTCGGCGAAGAAGTCCTGCAGGCCGGGCGCATCCTGATCGCCACCGGCAGCACCGCCGCCACGCTGCCCGGCGTGGAGCTGGACGGCGACCGCATCGGCGACTCGACGGCCGCCCTGTCCTGGCCCTCGGTCCCCGGGCACCTGGTCGTCATCGGGGCCGGCTACATCGGGCTGGAGCTGGGCTCGGTCTGGGCGCGCCTGGGCGCGAAGGTGACCGTGGTCGAGTACCTGGACCGCATCCTGCCGGGCACCGACGGCGAGATCGCGCGCGTGGCGCTGCAGCTGTTCAAGAAGCAGGGCCTGGAGTTCGCGCTGTCGGCCCGCGTGACCGGCGCGGGCGTCGCGCGCGGCAAGGCGAACGTGTCGATCGAGGGCCGCGAGCCGCTGACGGCCGACCGCGTGCTGGTGGCCGTCGGCCGGCGCCCGCACACCGAGGGCCTGAACCTCGAGTCGGCCGGCGTGGCGCTCGACGCGCGCGGGTTCGTCCGCGTCGACGCCCACGGCCTGGCCGCGCCGGGCGTCTGGGCCGCGGGCGACGTCACCGGCGGCCTGCTGCTGGCGCACAAGGCCACCGACGAGGCCGTGGCCGTGGCCGAACGTCTGGCCGGCCGGGCCGGCCACTTCGACCCCGACGTGATCCCGGCCGTCTGCTACACCGACCCGGAGATCGCCGGCGTGGGCCGCACCGAGGAGCAGCTCAAGGCCGACGGCGTGCCCTATCGCAAGGGCGTGATGAGCTTCCGCAGCAACGGCCGCGCGATGGCGCTGGACCGCGTCGAGGGCCGCGTCAAGGTGCTGGCCCACAGGGAGACCGACCGCGTCCTGGGCGTGCACGTGATCGGCCCGCGCGCGGGGGACCTCATCGCCGAGGCCGCCGCCGCCATGGCCTTCGGCGCCAGCGCCGAGGACATCGGCCGCGTGTGCCACGCGCACCCGACGCTGTCGGAGGTCGTGCGCGAGGCGGCGCTGGCGGCGTTCGACCGGCCGCTGCATGGGTAGCCAGCCTTCGACGCGCGCACAGGCGCTGCTGTTCGGCGCATTGCTGGCCGCGGCCCTGGGGCTGCGCTGGTGGGCCGCGGCGGGCAACGACTTCCCGACCGTCGACGGCACGCAGTACCTGCGCCAGTCCTGGCAGCTCTGCTTCGCCGGCCGGCTGCCCTACAGCACGTTCCCGCCCGGCTGGCCGCTCCTGGCGGCCGTCCCCTTGCGCTTCATGTCCGCGGACGATCCGGTGGCAATGCTGCGCGCCGCGCACATCGCCAACGTCGCCTGCGGCACGCTGATGTGCGCGCTGGCGTTCGTGATGCTGCGGCGGCGGCTGGGCTTCGCCTGGGCGCTCGGCGGGATGGCGGTCATGGCGCTGCTGCCGCAGCTGGTCGTGGCGGCGAAGAGCGACCTGTCCGAGCCGACTTACGGCTGCGCGCTGCTGGGAGCCTGGCTGCTGCTGGAGCGCCGGCGCGAACTGCCGGCGGGGCTGGTGCTGGGCTACGCGTACCTGGTGCGGCCGGAGGCCCTGCTGGCCACGGCGGGCCTGGTCCTGTGGCGGTGGCGGAGCGGGCGCCGCCTGCCGTGGCGTGTGCTGGCCGGGCAGGCCGTCGTGATGCTGCCCTACCTGCTGTTCCTGCGGCAGGCCACCGGCGCGTTGGCGCTCAGCGGCAAGGGCTTCGTCTTCAGCGAGGCGTTCGCGGCCTATCCCGGCGCGGCGTACCTGGGCCTGGTGGCGCGGCAGAGCGGGCAGCTGCTGGCGCTGCTGCCGGGGCAGGTGGGCCTGCCGCTGGCGCTGCTGGCGGCCTGGGGTCTGGCGCGCGCGCGCGGCGGCTGGGCGTGGCTGCTGGCGCCCATGCTGGCGATGCCGCTGGTGATCAGCCCCATCGGCGCGCGCTACTGGGTGCCCTACGTGCCGTGGGTGCTGCTGGCGGCGGGGCTAGGCGCGCGCGCGCTGCCGGCGCTGTTCCGCGCGGCGCCGCGCCGGCGGCTGCCGACCGCCGCGCTCGCCGTGGCGCTGGCGGCAGGGCTGGCCTGGGCGGCCGTCGATGACGCGCCGCTCATCTGGCGCAACACCGAGGCCTACCACGGCCTGAAGGACGCCGGGCTGTGGCTGCGCGGCGTGGCGACCCCGGCGACGAAGGTCGCCGACTACAAGCCGTACGCCCCCTACTGGGCCAACTGCGAGTGGGTGAAGTACCCCGACCTGCCGGACGCGAACTCCTACGCGATCTGGGCGCGCAACCTGGGCCTGGACTACCTCATCGTCAACGTCAAGACCGTGCAGCAGTACCTGCCGGGGCTGGACGGGCTGCTGGTCAGCCCGCTGCCGCCGGATCTGGGCGCGAAGCTGGAGCTGGTCCACACCTGCCTGTACGAGCGCGTCGGGGACAACACGGTCGTCTATCGCGTGCGCCGCTGAGCCGCCGGCCGGCGCGGGCCTCTCCGGCCGGAAAGCGGCCATTCGGGCCGCCCGGACGCCGGTGGCGCCGTCGCGGCGGCCATGGTACGTTGGCCGCCTGACCCGGACCGACCTCCCTTCAGCCCAACGAACCGAGGAGCGGAACGTGAGCGACCACCATACCCCCCCGACGTCCAACCGCCGCCTCGTCCAGTGGGTCGAGGAAGTCACCCGGCTGTGCCGCCCGGCGCGCGTCCACTGGTGCGACGGCTCGCAGCAGGAGTACGACACCCTGTGCGAGGAACTGGTGAAGGCCGGGACCTTCACGAAGCTGAACCCCGAGAAGCGCCCGGGCAGCTACCTGGCGCGGACGCACCCCAGCGACGTGGCCCGGGTGGAGGACCGCACGTTCATCTGCGGCGCCAGCGCCGAGGATGTGGGCCCGAACAACAACTGGGCCGACCCGGCGGAGATGAAGGCGAAGCTGCGCGGCATGTTCGACGGCTGCATGGAAGGCCGCACCATGTACGTGATCCCGTTCTGCATGGGGCCGCTGCTGTCGCCCATCGCCAAGATCGGCGTCGAGATCACCGACTCGCCCTACGTCGTGGTCAACATGCGCATCATGACCCGCATGGGCGAAGCCGTGCTGCACCGCCTGGGCGACGGCGACTTCATCCCCTGCCTGCACTCCATCGGCGCGCCGCTGAAGCCGGGCCAGGCCGACGTGCCGTGGCCGTGCGAGCCCGACCCGAAGAAGAAGTACATCGTCCACTTCCCCGACGAGCCGTCCATCTGGTCGTACGGCTCCGGCTATGGCGGCAACGCCCTGCTCGGCAAGAAGTGCCTGGCCCTGCGGATCGCGTCGGTCGTCGCCCGCGACGAGGGCTGGATGGCCGAACACATGCTGATCCTCAGCCTCACCTCGCCGGAGGGGGAGAAGTACTTCATCGCGGCGGCGTTCCCCAGCGCCTGCGGCAAGACCAACCTGGCCATGATGCAGCCGACGCTGCCGGGCTGGATCGTGCGCTGCGTCGGCGACGACATCGCCTGGATCCGCGTCGCCACCGACGGCCGCCTGTGGGCCATGAACCCCGAGGCCGGCTTCTTCGGCGTGGCGCCGGGCACCTCGGTGGAGACGAACCCGCACGCGATGGCCGCCGTGGCGCGCAACAGCATCTTCACCAACGTCGCGCTGACGCCCGACGGCGACGTCTGGTGGGAGGGCATGGGCGTGCCGGCCCCGGCGACGGCGATCGACTGGCAGGGCCAGGAGTGGACGCCCGCCAGCGACCGGCCCGCCGCGCATCCGAACGCCCGCTTCACGGCGCCCGCGGCGCAGTGTCCGGTCATCTACTCCGACTGGCAGGACCCCAAGGGCGTGCCGCTGTCGGCCATCCTCTTCGGCGGCCGCCGGCCCAGCACGGTGCCGCTCGTCTGCGAGGCCTTCAACTGGGAGCACGGCGTGTTCCTCGGCTCGGGCTGCGGCTCGGAAACGACGGCGGCCGCTCTCGGCGCGGCGGGCGTGCTGCGGCGCGATCCGTTCGCGATGCTGCCGTTCTGCGGCTACCACATGGGCGACTACTTCGCCCACTGGCTGTCCATGGCCGAGCACACCGAGCGCCGCAAGCTGCCGAAGATCTTCTTCGTGAACTGGTTCCGGAAGGACGCCGACGGCCGCTGGCTCTGGCCGGGCTACGGCGAGAACTCGCGCGTCCTGAAGTGGGTCTGCGAACGCGTCGAAGGCACCGGCAAGGCGGTCACCACGCCCATCGGCTACCTGCCGCGGCCCGAGGCGCTCGACACCGCCGGCCTCGACGTCACGGCGGCCGACCTCGAGGCGCTGCTGGCCGTGGACGTGGAGCGCTGGAAGGCGGAGGCCGAGGACATCGGGGTCAATTACGCGACGTACGGCGACCGGCTGCCCGATGCGCTGCTGGACCAGCTCGACCAGCTGCGCGCCCGGCTCGAGAACGCCTGAGCGTCCGTCGTTCGGTCACCTCCCCTTCCCCGGCGCCGCGGGGGAGGGGAGACTCCTTTTCCGCGCACCGCCGGCGCCGCCATCCCGCCGGCGTTCGGCACTTCATGACAATTTTGACGACACACATTCAATTGTGCTAGACTCGCTCCACGCTCATGTCCGGGCTCCCTGCCGCGCCGGGGATCGCCTCGGCGTGGCCGCCGCCGCCTGGCGACAGCCCGCGCCGAAGCGAGCAACCCACTGCGGAGGTGGCCGCCATGACGACCCATGCCTGCGCGCCAGCGAGCCGTTGCCTGTCCGCCCTCGTCCTGCTGATCGCAGGCCTCGCCTGGACTGCCGCCCATGCCCAGATCCTGATCGAGTCCGGCGCCCGGGCTGCTGGCAGTTCGTCGTGGACGACCCAGACCGTCGAGCCGCCCGTGGCGCCGCTGGTCGCTGAGGCGACGTCAGGCAGCGGCCCGACCGAGGCCTGGGCCCGCTGTCAGCCGGGCGTCACGCGCGCGCGGGCCCAGTGCAGCGCCGCCGTCAGCGGCCAGCACTCCCTGGCCTACGCGTCGTTCTCGGACAATTACCGCCTCGCGAGCCCGTACCTCGGTCCCAACGCCAACGGCGACTTCCTGTACAACCTCTACCTGACCGGCACGATGCGGATCCAGGCGAACAACATGAATTCGCAGGCGAACGTGACGGTCTTCGGCAACTCCCAGTATTGGGGCGATAACGGCGGCATGCTCTCGTTCTGGCAGTTCGGCGCCGAGGCCCGGCTCTACGCGATCGGCGGCGAGGTCGGCGGCGGCGCCTACCCGATGAACAACATCTTCGCCGGGCCCGGCGGCGCCCTGAAGGTTTACGCCGTGGTGCCGGCGCCCACGGCCGGCTACTACAACATCACCGTCCGCATCCCGGTACGCTTCGCCTTCGACGAGTTCCCGATCAACCAGTCGCCGCCCGTCTACGACTGGTCGAACTGGGTCTCCATCGGCCTGAACTGCTCGGCGTCCCAGGGCGCGACCAGCGACTTCTCGAGCACCTTCGAGTTCGCGGCGCAGAACCCGATCGTGCCCAGCCCGAACGACGGGCGACTGCCGCTGGAGGACTGGGCGTTCGCGACGAACTCGGGCGAGATCCCGCTGCCGTCGCTGTTGCACGTGGCCTGCGCGACGGGCACCGGCCCGGCCTACCCATTGGTCACCGACGGCTCGATCGCCGATCTGGCCGCGCTCGACGGCTCCACGCTGCCGACGGCCGGCCGCCCGGGCACTGGGTTTGCCGACGGATTCTTCAGCTTCGACATCACCGGGCTGCCGACCGGCGGCTCCACCGAACTGACCTTCACGGTGCCCACCGACCAGCCCGTGGGCACCTGGTGGTGCTACGTGGCGAACGGCGCCTGGGGCAGCCTGCCGGTCGGGCACGACGACGGCGACGGCACGGTGATCCTGACCCTGACCGACGGCGGCGCGGGCGACGACGACCCGGCCGCGGGGGTGATCGGCGTCACCTTCGGCCTCAGCGCCGAGCAGCCGCAGGCCACGTGGCTGGAGGACTTCTCGGCGCGCGCGCGGGACCGCGGCGTCGACCTCTCGTGGCGGGCCGGAGCGGCCGCCGCCGCCGAGTTCGCCCTGCTCGCGCGCCGCGGCGCCGAGACCTGGGCGGTGCCGGTCCGCGGCGCCGACGGCCGCTTCACCGCGCGCGACACGGACGGGGCCCTGGCCGCCGGCGGCCGGGTGACCTACGAGCTCAGCCACGAAGGCGAGCTGATCGGCGAGGCGGACGTGGACCTGGGACTGCCGCCGCCGCACGCGCGGCTGCTGGGCGTCGCGCCCAACCCGTTCAACCCGGGCACGACGATCCGCTTCACCGTGCCGAGCCCGCAGCGCGTCCGCATCGCCGTGCACGACCTGGCCGGGCGGCGCCTGGCCACGCTCGCCGACGCCGACTATGCGGTGGGCGACCATTCCGCGCGGTGGGACGGCGCCGCCGACGACGGGCGTGCTCTTCCGTCCGGCGTGTACCTGGTGCGGCTGGAGAGTGAGCGCCAGGTGCAGTCGCAGGTCGTGTCCCTGGTGAGGTAGCGAAGCGATGGCGTCCGCACCGCCCACCGTCTTCGTGTTCTCCGGAGCCGCCGGCGCCAGCGCCGAGCTGGTGGCCCGAACGGCGCTGGCGCAGTTCGCCGGCGCCGTGCCCCTGGAGATCATCCCGTACCTGCTCACGGTGGAGCAGGTCGAGGCGGCCGTCGCCCGCGTGGAGGCGGCGGGGGGCCTGATCGTCCACACGATGGTGGATGCAAGCCTGCGCCGCGCGCTGATCGCCGACGCGGCCCGGCGCGGCGTCGTCGCGCTGGACCTGATGGGTCCGCTCCTGGAGCAGCTGACGGCCGCGCTGGGCGAGCAGCCCGCCGGCAGGCCCGGACGCTACCGGCAGCAGCGCGAGAAGTATTTCGAGCGCGTGGAGGCCATCGAGTTCAGCGTGGCGCACGACGACGGGCAGCACATCGAGGATCTGTCGCAGGCGGAGATCGTGCTGGTGGGCGTCTCGCGCGCCGGCAAGACGCCGCTGAGCATGTACCTGTCGGTGATGGGCTGGAAGGTGGCCAACGTGCCGCTCATCCCGGGCCTGGACCCGCCGTCGATCCTCGCGAGCGTGGACCCGCGGCGCGTGGTGGCCCTGACCGTCGAGCCGGCGCAGCTGGTCGCGCACCGCCGCTGGCGCCAGGCGCACCTCGGCGGCGCGGCCACCGACTACACCAGCGCCGCGGCCGTCTTCGACGAGGTCGATCAGGCGCGGCGCTGGTGCCGGCGGCACGGCTTCGCCCAGGTCGACGTGACCGACAAGCCGATCGAATCCAGCGCGGAGGAGGTCATCGCCGCGGTGACGCGGCGGTTGTCCCCACCAAAGGACGGATCATGAACCACGGTCCTCGCGCGATCTTCACGTGCGCGCTGCTGGCGCTGTCGGTCATCGGCGCGCCCGCCGCGACCGGCCAGGAGGAACCCTGCCCGGCCCAGGCCGCGGCGAACGAACTGGCCGCCGCCGGCGATTTCGCCGCCGCGGCCGCGCAGCTCGAGCGGCATCTCGGACAATCGCCCGCCCACCGCGAGTGCCGCCTGCTCCTGGTCGGCATCCTGGAGTACGACGGCAGGGCCGAGGACGCCTGCCGCGCGCTCGGCGAAGGGCTCGACGGCAGCGAGGCCGACCTGGACCAGCTCTGGCTCCTGGGCGGATTCCATCTGGAACTGGCCGCGCGCGGCGCCGGCTACAGCGTCCGGCGCGGCATGGCGAGCCACAACCTGGACGTCGACCCGGCGGAGGACGAGGCGTACCGAACCGATCACCGGCGCGCCGCCGTCGACGCCTGCGACCGCGCGCTGCGCATCCGCCCCGGTGTTCCGGCCTTCGGCCTGCGCAAGGGCGAGGCCCTGCTGCTGCTCGGCGAGCACGAACAGGCCGTCGCGCTGGCCCGCGGCCTGCGCGACGCCCAGCCCTACGAGGTCGCGTTCGCGCTGCTGCTGACCAGGGCCCTCGACGCCGCCGGCCGCCCGGACGAGGCGGCCGCGGCCGGTGAAGAAGCGCTGCGCCTGGATCCCCGCAGCGCCGAGGCCCACGCGACGCTCGCCGAATACCACGCGGAGCGGGGCGACAACCAGCGCGCCGATGACCACCGCCGGCGCGCCGCGTTCTTCGAGTGGCTGCCCGGCTTCTGCACCGCCGGATTCACCGCTGAGAACGAAGCGACCGTCCGGCTGCTGGCCGGCCCCGGCTACCCCGGCAACGACGGCCAGGCGGTGCCCGGACCGGAGCGCGTCGCCGAGATCGAGCGGCTTCTCGAGCGCGCGACCGACCGCGACCTGCAGTTCCTGGCCGCGCTGTGCTGGCACCACGGCGACCACGGCGACGCGGAGGAGCGCGCCTTCGCGGCCCTGGCCGCCCATCCGGACGCCGGCATCCCGCTGCTGGTCTCCCTGCTGGACGAAGGCGAGAGCACCTGCACGAAAAAGCAGGCCGCCCACGCCCTGGCCGGGCTGAAGGTCGCGGGCGTCTTCGAGCCGCTGGCTGAACTGCTGCTGCGCGACACCGACGGCATGTTCCCCATGGACATCGCCGGCGCGCTGGCGCGGTTGGGCGATCCGCGGGCGGTGCCGCTGCTGATCGACGCGGCGGACGTGCGCCGCCACCGCCAGCCGCCGGACGACGACCTGGCGTTCCTGATGGACGGCACGCAGGCGGCGCGGTGCCGGGCGATCATCGCCCTGGGCGCCTTCACGTCGGAGGCTGCGGCCGTAGCGGCGGAACTCACGGCGGGACTGGCCAATCCCCAGGTCAGCGGGGCCTGCCACGCCGGCCTCTACCGGTTGACCGGGGACGCCGGGCATCTCGCGGCGCTGGAACGGCAGCTGGCCGCCGCCGAGGACGGGTTCCCCGCCGACCTGCTGATGGCCCTCGCGATCTGCCCGCGGGACGACCTGCGGGCCCTGGCCGAGAAAGCCTTCGCCGATCGCTACGGGGAGCAGGAGTAGCGCGGAAGGGGCGTCGATCGCGTTAGGCGCCAACAGGTTAGCCGCCCCGTTGCCCCGCCGGCGCGGCGCGTCTATCCTGTTGCACGCACGCCGGAACCGGCGCGGCCGCCCCGGTGTTCAGGCTCGACCGACGCGACCGGGAACCGCAGGTTCCGGCGACCACCCGGCACGGAGAAAGGGCGACCGTTCATGTTCTTCGATCCCCTGTACATGGCCGTCATGGGCGTGGGCCTGGTGCTTTCCCTGTGGGCCAGCGCCAAGACCAAGGGCACGTTCAACAAGTTCAGCCAGTTCACGACGCGCCGCGGGCTGACCGGCGCCGAGGTCGCCCAGGCGATCCTGCGCGACAACGGGATCTCGAACGTGCGCGTCGAGCCGGTGGCCGGCTCGCTGACCGACCATTACGATCCGCGCAGCCGCACGCTGCGCCTGAGCGAGAGCGTGTACTCCAGCCGCTCCATGGCCGCGGCCGGCGTCGCCGCGCACGAGGTGGGCCACGCCATCCAGCACGCGAAGGCCTACGGCCCGCTGCAGTTCCGCTCGCTCTGGGTGCCGATGGCCAGCATCAGCAGCGGCCTGAGCATGATCATCATCACGGCGGCCTTCCTGCTGGGCGGCGCGGCCACCGTGCTGGGCAAGACGGCGGGCGTCATCGGCGTGGCGCTGTTCGCGGCCACGACGGTGTTCACGCTGATCACGCTGCCGGTGGAGTTCGACGCGAGCCGGCGGGCCCTGGCCAGCCTGCAGCGCGGGGGCTACATGTCCTCCGACGAGCTGACCGGCGCGCGCAAGGTGCTCGACGCCGCCGCGCTGACCTACGTCGCGGCCGCGGTCACCTCGATCCTCACGCTGGTCTACTTCGCGTTCCGGCTCGGGCTGATCGGCGGGCGGCGCGACGAATAGGTCCGCTCGCACGGTGATGAACCAGGAAGGCCCCCGGGCGACGCCCGGGGGCCATTTGCGATCGGTGGCGTCGTCCGCCCGCTACGCCAGGTCGAAGCGGTCCAGGTTCATCACCTTGACCCAGGCCGCGACGAAGTCCTCGACGAACTTCCGGCCGCCGTCGCGGCAGGCGTAGACCTCCGCCAGGGCCCGCAGCTGGCTGTTCGAGCCGAACACCAGGTCCACGCGCGTGCCGGTCCACCGCAGCTCGCCGGTCGCGCGGTCGCGGCCCTCGAACACCTCTGAGTTCTCGGCGCTCGGCCGCCACTGCGTGCCCATGTCCAGCAGGTTGACGAAGAAGTCGTTGCTGAGCGCGCCCCGCTTCCTCGTGAAGACGCCGTGCGGCGACTGCCCGAAGTTGGCCCCCAGCACGCGCAGGCCGCCCACCAGCGCCGTCATCTCGGGCGCCGTGAGCGTCAGCAGCTGCGCGCGGTCGACCAGCAGCTCCTCCGCCGGGACGGAGAACCTGCGCCTGGTGTAGTTGCGGAAGCCGTCGGCCGCCGGTTCCAGCACCGCGAACGATTCCACGTCCGTCTGCTCGGCCGTCGCGTCGGTGCGGCCCGGGACGAAGGGGACCTTGACCGGGTGGCCGGCCTTCTCGGCCGCCTTCTCCACGGCCGCGCAGCCGCCCAGGACGATCAGGTCGGCCAGGGAGATCCGCTTGCCGCCCTTGCGGTCGCCGTTGAACTCCCTGCGGATCTTCTCCAGGGTCTTCAGCACCTTCTGCAGGCGCTCGGGCTCGTTGACCTCCCAGTCCTTCTGCGGCGCCAGCCGGATGCGCGCGCCGTTGGCGCCGCCGCGCTTGTCCGAGCCGCGGAACGTGGAGGCCGAGGCCCAGGCGGTCGCCACCAGCTCGGCGACCGTCAGCCGCGAGGCGAGGATCCTCTCCTTGAGCGCGGCGATGTCCTTCGGGCCGACCAGCTTGTGGTCGACGGCCGGCAGCGGATCCTGCCAGATCAGGTCCTCGGCCGGCACCTCCGGACCCAGGTAGCGCGCGCGGGGGCCCATGTCCCGGTGCGTGAGCTTGAACCAGGCCCGCGCGAACGCATCGGCGAACAGGTCGGGGTTCTCGAGGTAGCGCCGCGCGATGGGCTCGTAGATCGGGTCGTAGCGCAGGGAGAGGTCGGCGGTGGTCATCATCGGCCGCGACTTCTTCGTCGGGTCGAAGGCGTCCACCACCATGTCTTCCTCGTCGACGTCCTTCGCCAGCCACTGGTGCGCGCCGGCCGGGCTCTTGACCAGCTCCCACTCGTACTTGAACAGCACCTTCAGGTAGCCCATGTCCCAGCGCGTGGGATTGGGCTTCCAGGCGCCCTCGATGCCGCTGGTGATGGCGTGGGCGCCCTTGCCGCTGCCGTAGCTGCTCTTCCAGCCGAGGCCCTGTTCCTCCAGGGGCGCGGCCTCCGGCTCGGGCCCGACGTGGGTGGCCGGGCCGGCGCCGTGGCACTTGCCGAAGGTGTGGCCGCCGGCGACCAGGGCCACGGTCTCCTCGTCGTTCATCGCCATGCGGGCGAAGGTCTCGCGGACGTCGCGGCCCGAAGCGACGGGGTCCGGGTTGCCGTCCGGGCCCTCGGGGTTGACGTAGATCAGGCCCATCTGCACGGCGGCCAGCGGATTGTCCAACTCGCGCTCGCCGCGGTAGCGGCTGTTGGGCTTGTCGCTGGTGGCCAGCCACTCCTTCTCGCCGCCCCAGTAGATGTCCTCCTCGGGCTCCCAGACGTCGACGCGCCCGCCGCCGAAGCCGAAGGTCTTGAAGCCCATCGATTCGAGGGCGACGTTTCCGGCCAGGATCATCAGGTCGGCCCAGGACAGCCGGCGTCCGTACTTCTGCTTGATGGGCCACAGCAGACGGCGCGCCTTGTCCAGGTTCGCGTTGTCGGGCCAGCTGTTCAGCGGCGCCAGGCGCTGCGAGCCGGAGCCTGCGCCGCCGCGGCCGTCGCCGGTGCGGTAGGTGCCCGCGCTGTGCCAGGCCATGCGGATGAACAGGCCGCCATAGTGGCCCCAGTCCGCCGGCCACCAGTCCTGGGAATCGGTCATCAGGGCGCGGAGGTCCTTCTTGACGGCCTTGAGGTCCAGCTTCCTGAATTCGGCGGCGTAGTCGAACGCCGCGCCCATGGGGTCGCTCTGCGGGCCGTGCTGGTGGAGGATGCGCAGGTTCAGCTGGTTCGGCCACCATTCGCGGTTGGAGGTGCCCCCGCCGGCGGCGCTTCGGCTCCCGTGGCCCGTGACCGGGCATTTGCCTTCTTGGCTCATCTGCTGCTCCTTTCGGGGTTTGCGGGTCCGGCGACGCCTTCCCGGACCGCGCTCGACGCGATCGGATCGTCAGAACGTCTGTCCGCAGTATGCTAGACCATATCTAAATATGGAACAAGTAAATTTTTGGACCCGTTCGGGATGAACGTTGCCACCAGCCCGGACACTCCTTAGAATCTCGTCATGTTGTCCGCCGAGCGCATCCGCCTTCTGCTTCAGGAGAAGGGCATCCGACCCTCGGCCCAGCGCGTGGCCATCGCCGGGTTCGTCCTGAACACCGACCGGCATCCCACCGCCGAGCGCGTGCTGGCGGAGGTCAGGCGCGACTTCCCGCTGGTCTCGCGCGCCACGGTCTACAACACCATCAGCCTGTTCGTGGCGAAGGGGCTGCTCAGGGTCCACCAGCTCGAGGGCGGCGGCGCCGTGTGCGACGCGAACACCGGGCTGCACCACCACTTCATCGACGAGGATACGGGCGAGATCATCGATGTGCCCTGGGAAGCGCTGGACGTGCGGCGAGTGGACGAGCTCGCGGGCCTGGCCGTGGACTCGTGGATGGTGGTCATGCGAGGGCGTCGGAATCACGAGCCCTCCTCTGCTTGAGTGTCGCGCTCAGTCGACGGCGGCCCCGCGGCGCGACGGCATGATCCGGTCGCGCAGCGCGATGGCCGGGATCTCGATCAGCTTC
>CAYNPY010000045.1:1168-15021 GCA_964399195.1 uncultured Fibrobacteraceae bacterium | reverse complement strand
GCGCGACGGCATGATCCGGTCGCGCAGCGCGATGGCCGGGATCTCGATCAGCTTCGCGGCGCCGATGCCGACCAGGAGCGCGCCGGCGAAGTAGGCCCAGAAGTGCGCGCTGCCGCCGCCCTGCCAGCCGGTCGCCTTGAGCAGACGGTAGTTCACCAGCCACAGTACCGGCATGTGCCACAGGTAGATGGAATACGAATGCCGGCCCGTGAACGCCAGCGGCGCCACCAGCCACGGCACGCGCCGGCCGTACTCGCCGCCCCGGACGACCATCAGCATCATGAGGCCGCCGAAGCCCACGGTCAGGCTCAGCAGCCCCAGCGTGTACATGAGCGGCGCTTCCTGCGTCAGGAAGAAGGGCCACACGACCAGCGCCAGCGCCGACGCCAGCAGCGGCAACGCGAAGCGCCGGACGAACGCCTCGACGCGCGCGCGCTGGTGGTTGTAGGCGTAGGACAGGCCGACGCCGAACAGCAGCGCGTCCAGCCGCAGGTGGGTCGGCGCGTAGATGCGCGTCCACGAGTAGCCGAGCGCCTCGGCCGTGAAGTGGCGGCCGGCCAGGCAGGCCGCGCAGGCCAGCGTGACCAGGATGGCGGCGCGCTTCAGGTTGCCGCCCAGCTTGCGCCGGCTGGTGTAGGCCACGAAGCACAGCCCCAGCAGCAGGTAGAAGTGCTCCTCGATGGCCAGCGACCAGGTGTGGTTCCACAGGGGCCGGAAGTAGTTCTGGACGAACAGGACCTCGGCCAGCAGCCACTTCCAGAAGGCGGCCGGCCGCTCGCCCTGCCCGTACTGGACGACGGACATGACGGCGATCATCACGTAGAAGCCCGGGTAGATCTTGAAGCCGCGCCGCACGAAGAAGCGCAGGATGTTCACCTTGCCGTGCTTCGCGTACTCGCGGAAGAGCAGGCCGGAGACCAGGAAACCGCTCAGCACGAAGAACAGGTCGACGCCGGCCCAGCCCGAGCGCCACATGACGCGCGTGATGACCGAGGTGTCGCGGTTGACGAACTGCGCCCAGTGGTGGCCGATGACCAGCAGGACGGCCGCCGCGCGCAGCACGTCCAGTTCGGCAAGGCGGCCCTTCGGCGCCGGAGCGGGCCTGGTCCTGTCGGTCCGCGACGTGGTTCTCGGCACGCGATCTCCCGTCCGGGTCATCAGGCGATGTTCGTGTAGACCGCCTGCACGTCGTCGTCGTCCTCGATGCGGTCGAGCAGCTTCTCGATCTCCGCCATCTCGGCCTCGCCGAATTCCTGCGGGTTCTGCGCGATGCGCTGGAGGCTGGACTTCGCCACCTCGATCTTCTGCGCCTCGAGCGCGTGGGCCAGGCTGCCGAAGTCGGTGTAGTCGCCGTAGACGTAGACGGTGCCCTCGTTCTCGACCATCTCCTGCAGCCCGGCGTCGATGAGCGCCAGCTCCAGCTCGTCCAGGGCCACGCCTTCAGGCTTGGCGAACTCGAACACGGCCTTGCGGTCGAACATGAACTCGAGCGAGCCGCTGGGCAGCAGCGCGCCGCCGACCTTGTTGAAGTAGCTGCGGATGTTGGCCACGGTGCGCTGGGTGTTGTCGGTGGCGCACTCGACCAGGATCAGCACGCCGTGGGGGCCCTTGCCCTCGTAGTTGATCTCGGTGATGTCGGCGGCGTCCTTGCCCGCCGCGCGCTTGATCGCCGCCTCGATGTTGTCCTTCGGCATGTTCTCGCTCTTGGCGTTCAGGATCGCGGCGCGCAGCGGCGCGTTCATCTCCGGATCCGTCCCGCCCTGCTTGGCGGCCACCGTGATGGCCTTGGCCAGCTTGGGGAACACCTTGGACATCTTGTCCCAGCGCCGCTCCTTGGCGGCGCGGCGGTATTCGAATGCACGTCCCATGGTTCTCGTCCTCGCAGCTCGATGTTCGTCGCGGCAGGCCGCTGGTCGTCGCGGGGGCCCGGACGCCGGCGAAGATAATGCGCTACCGGCCGGCGGCGGTCAATCCGCCCCGCCGCGCGGGGCGGCCGCCGCCGGCCGGATCGCTGCGCTCTACCGCGCCAGCACCAGCCGCTGAGTGCGCGCCGCCGTGGCCGTCCTGAGCGTCACGAAGTAGACGCCCGCCGGCGCGCGGCCGCCGTCGGCCAGCGCGCCGTCCCACCGGGCGACGTGCTCGCCGCCGCCCAGGCCGCCCTCGACCAGCGAGCGCACCAGACGCCCGCGCACGTCGTGGACCTGGACGGTGACGCCCTGCGCCGTCGGTAGCCGGAACGCCACCTGCGCGCCGTCGCGGGCCGGGTTCGGCCACGGCGCGCCCAGCTCCGGCCCGCCCAGGGCCGCGGCCGGACGCTCGATCACCAGTTCGCCCAGCGTGTAGGTGGCCCCGCCGCGTTCGGTCACGCGCAGGCGGTAGTGCCAGGTGCGGCCCGCCGCCGCCTCGGCGTCCAGGATCGACGCCGCCAGCGCCTCGGCGTCGTCGCGGCTGGCCACCACGGTCCAGGGACCGTCGGCGGCCGGCGCGCGCTCGAGATCCACCCGCAGGTCGCCGCCGGGCAGGGCCAGCGCCCAATGCACGTCAACGCCCGCGTCGCCGGCCTCGGCCGCGAACACCTGCAGCAGCGCGGCGACGCCCTGGTCGGGGATCATCGCGTAGGCGCGGACGGCGCCGTCCAGGACGCCGCTGCCGACGATGATGCCGTCCTCGCTGATGCCCATCGCCGACGACGAGGTGTTCGTGGCCAGGTCCCAGCCCGTGCCCGGGGGCAGCAGCGCCGACAGCGCGTACGTCTGCTCGCCGTCGTAGAGGAACGGCACGGCGTAGACGCCGCCGGCGGTGCCCACGGCCCAGCCCGCGTTGTTGACGCCGCGGCAGCCGCCCTGCGAGGCGCCCGGCGGCAGCGGGATCTCCTTGGTCCCGTTCGCGGCGCTCCAGATGAACGGCATCCCGGCGCCCTGGTTGAGCATGCTCGAGCCCACGATGAACGTGTTGTTGCTGATGTCGAACGGCAGCGTGCCGTTGTGGCCGGGCAGCGGGGGCACCTCGGTGGCCAGGTTGCCGATCGCGTCGTAGAGGATGCCGACGTTGCGCGCGGCGTTGGCCGGGTCGATGCCGAACCCGACCACCAGGCCCGCGTCGTTGACGCTGTAGGCCGTCCGCAGCCAGCTGCCGCCCGGCGTCTGGGCCGTGATCACCGACGGGACGCCGCCCGTCCACTTGACGCCGTACTCGAGGCTGCCCGAGCCGACCGAGCCGACGACGAGCCCGCCGTTGTTGATGTCGTTGGCGCGTCCCAGGGTCTGCCCCGCGGGCAGGGCCAGCACGGTGACGCCGCCGCCCCGCCACAGCAGCGGCAGCGGGCTCGAGCCGAACGACGTCGTCGTGCCGTTGCCCACGACGTCGCCCAGGTCGTTGACGCCGTTGCCGACGCAGTAATTGCGCGCGGGCGTGGTCGGGTTGGGCAGCGCGACGAGGCCGCCGCCGAAGGTCCACGAGAACGCGCGCGTCGGGTTGCCGAACGAACGCCCGGTGGCGATGCCCGTCAGCGAGACGCGGTTGCCCTGGGCGAAGTCTGTCGGCGCGATCACGCCGATGTCGACGATGAGGTACTGGGGCGGCACGGCCAGGACCGAGGCGGCCGGCAGCAGGAGCGCCAGCAGGAGGGTCGTGCGGATGAGCAGTCGCGGTGCGGGCATGGGCGACCTCCTCGGTGGCGTGGGCGGGGCAGGGGCGAGACCGGCCGCGAGTCTACCGCGCCGGGACGGCGCGCACAACCGGGTCGGCGCCCGCCGGGCCCGCCGGGTCGGCGGCCGGGCCCGCGCGCGTTGACGCGCCGCGGTCGTCCGTGTGACAATCCGCGCGCGCCGGAGGATGCGGGTGGAGGCTGGGCGGAAGGCGACTTCCGTAATGAAGGCGGGAATCGTGTTCAAGAGGATCATCGGCTACGGCGCGATCGCCGTGGTTTCGTTCGCGGCCGGGTATTACAAGGGTCTGATGAAGGCGCGCGACGAGGCGATGCCCGTGTGGCTGCAGATCGCGATGGCCTACGTCCTGCCGCTGGCCTGCATCAGCGCCGGCATCATCGGCGAATCGCGGGGGATCACCGACCCCGGGAAGAACCTGATGAGCGGGATGAAGGGCGCCGTGGCCGGCGGCGCGGTGGGCCTGGTGGCCAACCAGCTCGGCCAGCTCGCGGGGCACGCGGCCAACGGCTGACGTCGGCCGCCGCCACCGGCGTCAGCGCGAGCCGCCGCGCTCGATCTTGTAGAGGAGGTCGGCGCCCATCGTGGTGCCGGTTTCCGTCTGCACGGACCACTTCGGCGACATGATGTAGCGCAGCCGTACCAGGTTCGAGCGGTCGAAGAGTCCCATCGCATAGGACAGGTAGAGCTCGGGCGTCAGGTACTTGCCGGTGACCAGCGCCGCCTGGTCCAGCGAGCCGCCGGTCTCCACGCGCGCCTCGTCCAGGCCGATCCGCGCACCCAGCTGGCTGGACAGCACGTTGCTGCCCATCAGCGCGGCGGTGGCCGCCACGCGCGCCTTGTCGTCGCCGCTGCCCGCGTCCAGCGGCCTGCCCGTCAGCAGGTACGAGATGGCCTGCGTCTCGGGCAGCGGCGGCTCCGAGTAGACCTTCAGCACCGGCGCCAGCGCCGACCCGGTGACGACGACGCCGGCGATGACGCCGTCGGGCGTCTCGCGGAACGCCTTGATGTTCAGCGCGGGATCATCGACGGGGCCCACGAACGAGACGATGCCGCTGTCGAGGTCCAGGTCCTGCCCGTACGCGCGGTAGTAGCCGTCGCGAACGCGCAGGTCGCCCCGGCAGTCCGGCAGCTCGGGTACATGCTGTTGGACGCGCAGCGCGCCGGCCAGGCCGATCGCCATCGCGAAGCCGCGGAAGCGCACCTCGTCGCCCAGGATCACCGTCACGTCCACCCAGGTGTCGATCGCGGGCGCCGTCGGCGCGGCATCCGCGTCGACGATCTCCGCGTCGCGCGTCGGCGGCACCGCCGTCTCGGGCATCTCCACCAGCTCCACGTCGACCACCGGCAGGTCCACGCTGCCGCGCACGTCCAGCCGCTTGCCGTCGCAGACCAGCTCCAGGTCCGGCGAGACCTGCACCCGGATCTCCGGCGTGTCGACGCCCTGGAAGCGCTCGCCGCGCAGCGTCACGACCAGCGGCGTCTGCTCGCTCAGCTTCGGCGGCACGCGGCCGCCCACCGCCAGCGTCCCGTCGCCCGAGCGGGCCGAGCCCTCCAGCGCGTAGCCGGACTCGACGTCGCCGCTGGCGACCAGTTGCACGTCCGTGATGGTGATGCCCAGGTCCGGCAGCGTCGCGGCCGCGTCGCCGACGCGCAACTGTCCGGTGACCACCGGGGCCGCGAGCCGGCCGGCGACGACGGCATCCAGATCGATGCGGCCTCGCGCGCCGGTGACCAGCGGGCTGAGTCCGTCGATGAACGCCAGGTCGCTCACCCGACCGGCCAGCGTGGAGCGCACCGTTTGGGAATCGGGGCGGACGGGCAACAGCGCGCCCCCCGGCAGGACCAGCTCGCCCGTCAGCTCGGCGCGGCCGCCGCTGCGCGGGTTGACCACGGCCGCGGTCAGGCGGGCCGACACGTCCGCCGGTCCGGCCTCGCCCGTCATCGACAGGGATTCCACCAGCAGGCTGTCGGCCCGGCCGGCCGCCTCGAAGTGGAAGGCGGCGTCCTGCAGGCCGGCCGTGAACGCGCCCTGCAGCGCCGCGCCCGCGCCGCGGGCGCTCACCGTCGCCGAGGCGGTTCCGCGCAGGCGCTGACCTTCCGGCAGGCGGGAAGCGGCCAGCGCCAGCGGCAGTCGCGAAAGCTCGGCGCTCGCGCGCCAGCTGCCGCCCGGATCGGCGCCGCGCGACCACTCGCCGCCGAGCCGCAGGCTGGCCCCGCCCGGCATGGCGCCGGAGGCCTCCAGCACCAGGCGCAGGCTGTCCAGCGCAGCGGCTCCGGGGCCCGCGCGCAGCGGCGCCGCCTCGCGCAGGCGCCACGTCCCGGCCAGCGGATTGGCCACCAACAGCGTGTCGACGGCGCCGCTCCAGGTCGAGTCGCTCGTCGAATAGGCGCCACCCAGCGCCAGGTGCGCGCGCAGTTGTTCGCCGCCCAGGACCAGGCGCGCCCGTTGCTCGCGCTGCGTGCCCGCCAACATGACGACCGCGCTGTCGAGGGTGGATTGACCCAGGCGGATCGCGTCGGCCCGCAGCCGCAGGCGGCCGGAGCCCGTCGGAATCGTGTCCAGGTTCGCCAGTTCGAGGCGGAAGCCGCCGCTCACGGCAGCGGTCGTCAGCGCGGGCTCGGCGCGCGACAGGTCCGCCAGATTCAGGGAGCCCGTCAGCGTCGGCGCCCGGCGCGGGCCCGACGCGCGCACGGCGAGCGTCCCGCGTCCGCCCAGGTCCGGACTCAGCCCGGCCAGGTCGTCGCAGGTCACATCGAGCCGCGCCGCGATGGTGTCGGCCAACGCCGCCTGAAGCGCGGCGACCGCCGGTCCCCACGCCAGGTCCGCGCCCAGGCGGACGTCCGCCGCGCCGGTCCAGTCGGCGCGGGCGGCGCCGGTCACCGCGCGGCCCAGCAGCTCGCCGCTGAGCGTGTCGAGGCTGGCCCAGCCCGACGGCGCGGCGGCCTCGATGCGACCCTCGCTGCGGAGCCTGGCGCCCAGGCGGCCGGGCAAGGCTTCGGCGTCGGCGAGCAGCAGGCCGGGCTGCAGGCTGTCGACCACGGCGCGCGCGGTCCAGGTGACCGTCGGGTACCACGTCGCGCGGGCGCGCACGCGCGCCACGCCCCCCAGCGCGCGCACCTCCAGCGGCAGCAGTGAGATGTCGGTCAGCGTGCCCGTGGCCGCGGCCGTCAGGCGGACCTCCGGCAGATCCGCGCCGAACAGGCGCGTCGCGACGTCCAGCTCGTAGCGGTCCGCCCGGCCGCGCAGCGCCAGGCGCAGGTCGCGCAGCTCCACCGACTCGGTCACCAGCAGCTTGACGTTCGCGGCGCGCGCCTCGGTGATCACGATCTCCAGCGGCATCCGCGGCGGCGGCTGAGGGCCCTCGTTCGCGTCCGTCGGCGCGGGCGCGTCCGCAAGCGGCGGCAGCAGACGCGCGTCCACGCCGTCGATCGCCACGCGCTCGATGTGCAACTGCCGGCTGAACAGCCGCCGCGGCGACCAGTCCAGCCCGATGCTGTCGACCGCGACCTCGACCAGACGGTTGCCGATGCGCACGCCTTCGAGCGACAGCGGTCCGAGCAGGCGGCCCTCGACGCGCGTGATGTCCACCGTCACGCCCGCCGGCAGGCGCGTCAGCGCCCGCGCCACGACGAACCGCGCGCCGGCCGTGGTGCCGGCCAGGAACGACAATGTCGCCAGCAGCGCCGCGAGCAGGCCCAGCGCCGCCCAGCCGAACCGGGCCGCGCGCGTCCGCGGCATGCGCAGGCGCGCCCTCACAGGTCCGGTCCGATCGCCAGATGGATGCGCAGCGGGTCGCCGTCATCGCCCAGGCCGACGGCGCCGTCCAGACGCACGATGCCGATGGGAGAGAACCAGCGCAGGCCGGCGCCCGGGCCCGCGACCAGGCGGCCGAGCCCGTCACGCCAGGCGTTGCCGGCGTCGGTGAACACGGCCAGGCCCAGGCTGGGCAGGAAGCGCGCCTCCAGTTCGAGGCTGGCCCAGGCCAGCGTGTCGCCGCCGATGATGCTTCCTTCGGCGTCGACCGGACCCAGCGACTCGAAGGCGTAACCGCGCACCGACTGGTCGCCGCCGGTGACGAAGCGGTGCGTCGGGGGCAAGGCGGCGACATCGTCGGTGAAGATGCGCGCCAGCGAGCCGCGCGCGATCGCGCGCACGCGCGGCCCCAGGCTGCGGATCACCTTCGCTTCGGCGCCGGCCTGCAGGAACGATACCGACGACAGCAGCGACTCGTGGGCGCCCGCGAGGTCCAGGCGCAGGCGCGCGCCGCGCGTCGGCACCAGCGGATCGTCGGCGGTCGTCCGCGTCCAGCTGAGCCCCGGCAGCAACAGGTCCGTGGCGCCCTCACTGCCGGCCACGGTGAAGTCCTCGCGCTCCCAGGCCAGCGAGAGCGTTTCGCGCCAGCCGCCGCGCGCGCGGCCCAGGGTGACGCCGCCGATCAGCCGCCAGCTCTCGGCCCAGCGCGGCTGGTAGCGGCCGACGCCCGCCAGGACGGTCAGCAGCTCGGTGCGCGGGTACGGCCACGGCACGAAGTACTTGCCGGTGGCGCTGTACTCGATCTGCGACGCTTCCACCTCCGCCTCGGCGTGGTGGCCGGACCGGTTCAGCCGGCGCCAGGTGGCCTTGACCTTGGCGCGCGCGCCGGTGTCGGTCCCGTAGCCGCCGCCCACCTCCCAGCGCTGCGTCGGCGCGGGCGTCATCTGGACGTCGATGGGCGCGCGCAGGTCCACGGCGTCCTCGCGCCGCGTCCTGACCTCCACGGCTGCGAAGTAGGGGCCGGTCGACAGTTCGTTCTGCATCTTCAGCAGCGGCTCGACATCGTAGGGCTCGCCCTCGCTGATGCGCACATAGCCGATCACCATGCGTTCGTCCAGGACGTCCTGGACCAGGTTGACCTGACCGAAGCGGTAGCGAGGTCCGGAGTCGTAGCGCACGATGATGTCCGCGCGCTGCTGCCCGACGTGGACCAGCACCGCGCTGCTGTCGAAGGCGGCGTCGAAGTAGCCCTTGCGCGCGGCGTGGGCGGTCAGCGCGCGTTTGCCCAGTTCGTGCGCGGCGTGGTCGAGGGGATCGCCGGGGCGCAGGGGGTAGGCGGCGACGGCATCGCGAAAGCCCGGGTCCGCGGCGCCCTCGCCCAGCACCTGGACGTCGACGGATGACACGGTCACCCGCGGCCCGGGGTCCACCTCGTAGCGCGCGAGCCAGTCGCCGCCGGCCTCGTCGCCCTTGCGTTCCAGCGCCGCGCGGATCACCGGCGCGTAGTGGCCGAACGGCTGCAGGGCCAGGCGGATCTCTTCCGGCGCGCGCGCGTGCAGGCGCTGCACGCGCGCGGCCGAGGCCCCGTCACCTGCGCGCGAAATGGACAGCGCCGCCAGCGCGTTGGTCTTCAACGCTCCTTCGAGGCCTTTCACCTCGACCTCGACGCCGGCGCGCCCTGGCGCGGCCCACAAGCCCGCCGCCAGGACTCCCGCGACGAGAGTCCGCATCAGGATGCTGCGCTGTCCCCGCCTCTTGCTCAACGCTGCGAACCCTTCCGCTGCCCGCGGCGAGGTGAACCCCCTGCGCGGCGGCGCCCGCTCAGTCCCTGGCGCCGGCGATCGCCTTGTAGACGACGGCGCCGATCACCGCCCCGACGATCGGCGCCACCCAGAACAGCCACAGCTGGCCCACGGCCCAGTCCCCGACGTACAGGGCCACGCCCGTGCTGCGGGCGGGATTGACCGAGGTGTTGGTGACCGGGATGCTGATCAGGTGGATCAACGTCAGCGCCAGGCCGATCGGGATGCCCGCGAACCCGGCCGGCGCCCGCTTGTCCGTGGCGCCCAGGATGACCAGCAGGAAGAACATCGTCATCACGATCTCGCAGACCAGGGCGGCCATGAGCGAGTAGCCGCCCGGCGAGTGCGCGCCGAAGCCGTTGGCCGCGAAGCCGCCCGCGACGTCGAAGCCCGGCGCGCCGCTGGCGATGACGAACAGGACGCCGCCGGCGACCAACCCGCCCAGGACCTGGGCCACGATGTAGGGCAGGAGCTGGCCCGCCGGAAAGCGGCCGCCGGCCCACAGCCCGACCGAGACGGCGGGGTTCAGGTGGCAGCCGGAAATGTGGCCGATCGCGAACGCCATCGTCAGCACGGTCAGACCGAAGGCCAGCGACACCCCGAGCAGGCCGATCCCCAGCTCCGGGAACGCGGCGGCCAGCACGGCGCTGCCGCAGCCGCCGATGACGAGCCAGAACGTGCCCAGGAACTCGGCGCCATACTGTCTCATGCGATTCCCCCTTGTCGGCGGTGGACATGGCGGGCGCCCGAGACGTCGCCGGCCTGGCTGGGCCGGCGCGGCGCCCGGACCCACCGTGCCAGCCTGCGCGGGGCGACGCAAGCGCCGATTGCGCGGGGCGAAGCGGCCGATGGAGGTCCGGATTGTGATATCATCGTGCACGGCGCGGCGGATGACGAAGCCGGGAGAGGGAGAGATTCGCCATGCGTTCACGGACCCCGCTGCGATTCGCCCGCGGGCTGCCCCTCGCCATCGTCCTGTGCGCCGGCCTGGCCCGCGCGCAGTACCCCGTGGGCACGGCCGACGTGACCTACAACGACGCCGCCCGCGGCGGACGCGCCGTGCCGGTGGACCTCTACTACCCCGCGACCGCGGGCGGCGCCGGGCAGCCGGTGGCCCAGCCGGCGGCCGGGACCGGTTTTGCCGCCGTCGCCTTCGGCCACGGCTTCCAGATCACGGCCGGCGCCTACGGGTGGATCGCGACGCGGCTGGCGGCGATCGGCTGCGTCGTGGCCGTGCCGCGCACCGGCGGCGAGCTGTTCCCCAGCCACGAGCAGTTCGCCCTGGACCTGGCGTTCGCCGCGCGCGCGCTGCGCGAGGCGGGCGCGGACCCGGCCTCGCCGTTCTTCGGTCGCATGGGACCGCGCGCGCTGGTGATGGGGCACAGCATGGGCGGCGGCTGCGCCAAGCTGGCCGCGGCCGCGGATCCGTCGCTGACCGCGGTCGCCACGTTCGCCGCCGCCGAGACGAATCCCTCGGCGATCGCCGCCTGCGCCGCGCTGGACCGCCCCGGCCTGCTGTTCGCCGGCACGAACGACTGCGTGACGCCGCCGGCCGGGCACCAGATCCCCATGTACGGCGCGCTGGGCGGCTGGTGCGCGCTGGTGACCATCGCCGGGGCCAGCCACTGCCAGTTCAACGCCTACAACTTCCTGTGCGACCTCGGCGAGTCGTGCTCGGCGGGAATCTCGCGACAGGCCCAGCAGGACACGGTGTGGCTGCTGCTGGAACCGTGGGTCCGCTGGGTGCTGCTGCACGAGGCCGGCGCCGGCGCGCTGTTCCAGGAGCGCGCGGCCGCCGCTTCGGGGTTCGTCTGCGATCAGGACGGCGGGGTCGCTGAAGCCGGGAACGTCCCGCCGCCGCAGGATTGGCGCCTGACGGCCTGGCCCAACCCGTTCAACCCCGCGGTCGTCGTCACGGCCGAACTGGCGTCCGCCGCCCGGGTCCGCCTGGCGATCTTCGATGCCCGCGGCCGCTGCCTGCGCGTCCTGGCCGACGGCGGGCTGGGGGCCGGCGCGCACAGCTATCGCTGGGACCGCCGCGACGACGCCGGCCGCCCGGCGCCGGCCGGCTGCTACTTCGCGCGCCTGCAGGGCGAGGACGGGGCCGGGGTGAGCCGCAAACTCGTGCTGTTGCGCTGACCGGGCCCTGGCGCGGCCGCAAGTCGTTGAAGGACCATAATCAAGATAATATCAATCTTGTATCGTCCAGCCATGACTGGTAGGATCATACCTTCGCCGGATCATGTTCCCCCTGTCCGCTGGAGGAGACCCCATGCCGACCAGACCGGACCCTCGTGTGCGGCGCCAGGCCGTCTGCCGGACCGCCGCCTGCCTGCTCGTCGCCTGCCTGCTCGTGTCGATCGCCGCCGCGCCGGCAAGCGCGTACCTGGCCCTGCTGCGCCAGGGCGTCGAGTCGACCGAGGTCGCCAACGCCGGCGACCTGTTCGGCTACACGCTGGCTGCCGGCGACTTCGACGGTGACGGCCGCGACGATCTGGCCGTGGCCGCCCCCTGGGAGGCCAACGGGCTGGTGCCCACCGCCGCGCACGGCGTGGTCACCGTCAACTGGGGGACGGTGCGCGGCCTGGGGCACCTGGGCGCCTCGCTGCTCAGCCCGGGCACGCCCCTGGACGACTCGGTCAAGTTCGGCTATGCGCTGGCGGTCGGCGACTTCAACGGCGACGGCTTCGACGACCTGGCGGTGGGCCTGCCGGACAACGATGTCGGCGCCATCGTCGATGCGGGCAGCGTCTGGATCTACGACGGGTTCGCGGACGGCATCCAGCTGGCGCCCAGCCTCATGCTGACCCAGGCCAACACGGCGGCGTTCGCGGAAGCCGACGACAACTTCGGCTTCACGCTGGCGGCCGGCGATTTCGACGGCAACGGCTACGACGACCTGGCGATCGGTTCGATCGGCGAGAACGGCGGCACCGGCATCGTCACGATGGTCCGCAGCGGCGGCGCGAGCGGCCTGCATCCCACGAGCGCCGTCGTGTTCGAGCCCGGACCGCTCGGCGGCACCGTGGGCACGCCCGGCGGCTGGTTCTCGAAGGGGCTGGCCACCGGCGACCTGGACCAGGACGGCTACGATGACCTGGTGATCGGCGCCCCGCGCACCGCCGTGAACGGCATCGCGCAGGCCGGGCGCCTCTACGTCCTGTACGGAACGGCGATCGGCCTGACCGCCGCCGACGCCTGGACCTGGGACACGGGCGACGACACCGGCTGGCTGCAGGACACGGCGCTGGAGCTGGGTTGGAGCCTGGCGATCGGCGATTTCCGGGACCTGGCCGACAACTCCCCGCTGCAGATCGTCGCCGGCGCGCCGGGCTACGAGAACGGCGGCACCAACGACACCGGTGCCTTCCTGCTCCTGTCCCACGACGACGACACGCGGACGACCGGCGTCACGAAGAACCTCTACCAGCAGCCGACGCAGCCCAACGACACCGTGCAGGCCAACGACCGCTTCGGCGAGACGCTCGCGGCCGGCGACTTCGACGGCGACGGATTCGACGACCTGGCCGTCGGCGCGGTGAGCAACAACGTCACCGAGCAGGCGGCGCTGGGCCAGCAGGCGGATTCCGGCTCCGCCTACCTGTACAAGAGCGACGGCGGCGTCGGCTTCGCGCTCGACACCCACATCACCCACGTCACGCTGAACGACCACGTCTTCGGCGGGGACAACCTGGGCCGCGGACTCGCCTTCGGCCGCTTCGAGGGCGGCGGGCGCGCCGCGCTGGCGGTGGGCGCGCCGTACGCCGACTACTACTCCTACGAGGGCGACCCGACGATCAGCAACACGGGCCGCGTCTACGTCCACGCGCCGTGGCGGCAGCCGCGCAACCGGCCGCACCGCGGCTCGGCCGCCCTCGATTGCGAGGGCTACCTGTTCTACGCGCAGCGCGCCTGGCAGCGCATGCGGCCGGCCAGCACCACCAAGACCATGACGCTGCAGCTGGCCTGCGACGCGCTGGACCAGGGGCAGGACCCGGCGCAGTGGACCACCATCCCGGCGTGGGTGGCCAACCAGGTGGGCGGCTCCCAGGCGAACCACCTGCAGAACGACCGCCTGATGTTCCGCGACCTGTTCAAGACGATGATGACGGTGTCGGGCAACGACTCGGCCATGTGGCTGGCGGCGCTGATCTCCGGCGAGGGCCTGGGCGCGTGGAGCGGGTGGTCGACGCAGTCGCCCGGCTTCGCCGCCGACATGGAGGCGCAGGCCTCTGATTTCGGGATGAGCGCGGCCACCAGCTTCACCAATGCCGCGGGCATCGACTCGGGCGACCACTACACGACGCCGCTGGACTTCGCGATCATGTCGTGGCAGGCGATCCAGGATCCGTGCGTCAAGCAGATCGTCAACCAGCCGAGCTGGCTGGTGCCCGTGCAACGGCTGGGCCTGCAGGTCCCCGGCGTCTACGACACGATCAATCTCCAGTTCACGAACGGCTTCGTCAACGGCGTGAGGAACCTGAACGCCTCGGCCGTGGGCATGAAGGGCGGCCAGACGCCCGGAGCGCTGCGCACCGGCGTCTACAATTCGTACGTACCCTTGGCCGGGGCGCACAACGCCGCCGCCGGCTTCGGCGTCTGGGACAACGACATCCCGGTCGTCGGCAC
>CAYNPY010000045.1:0-1068 GCA_964399195.1 uncultured Fibrobacteraceae bacterium | reverse complement strand
ACGAGCGTGAACCTGCGCGTGACGGCCACCGATCCGGCGGGCTACGACCAGTCCTTCGCGCTGGCGCCGGGCGCCAGCCACGCCGTGCCCGCGACCGACGGCAGCCAGCCCGCGGCCGCCTTCGAACTGGCGGTGACCAACCTGAGCTCCAGCGCCGAGGCCTGCGTCGAGGTGCAGGAGACGGCCTACCGCGCGCACGTCGAACTGGGCGATGGCCTGCAGGCGCCCGACACGGCGACGTTCCTGCTGCGGCGCGCCCTCGGCGCGCTCGACGACACCTGGTCGCTGGAGTTCGTCGGGCAGGATCCCCTGCCCGGCAACCTCCTGGCCGTCAGCGCCCACGATCCGGGCACCACGACGTCCGTCGACACCGGCGGCGGCGTGCCGGGCGCGCCGAAGCCGCTCGCCTCGCGGCTGCTGCCCAACGTGCCCAACCCGTTCAACCCCAGCACCACGATCCGCTTCGACCTGGTCGCCGGCGGCGCGGTCGACCTGCGCGTCCTGGACGTCCGCGGCCGGCTGGTGCGGACGCTGCTGGCCGGCGCGGCCTACGGGCAGGGCCGGCACGCGCTGCTCTGGGACGGCCGCGACGACGCCGGCGCGGCGGTGGCCTCCGGGGTCTATGTCGTGGAATTGACGGCGGGTGGGGTCAGGGATTCGCAGCGGATCCTGATGCTCAAATGACACCAGGATGAGCGGGGACGCCGGCGCGCGGCCGGCGCCCCGCCTTTCATCGGTTCACTTCCCGCCGAACACCGGGTGCCGCAGCGCCGCCAGCCGCACGATGCGGCTGCCCAGCGCGCCGTAGGAATAGCCGGCCACCTTCGCCGCGCAGCTGAAGCTGGTGTCCTTCGAGACGTCCGCGTTGGGGTTGATGTCGAGGATCTGGAAGACCCCGTCGCGCAGCCGCAGATCCAGGCGCGCGTAGTCCCGGCACCCCAAGGCGCGGTAGGCGGCCACGCAGGTGGCCTCGAGCTCGCGCTTCTGGCCCTCGTCCAGCGGCGCGGGGATCAGGGAGCGGATCCGCCGGTAGCTGTCCGACTCCGGGTTGAACTTGCTGTCGTACGA
>CAYNPY010000044.1:27788-29204 GCA_964399195.1 uncultured Fibrobacteraceae bacterium | reverse complement strand
CTCGGCGGCGGTCGTGTCCGCTTCACCGTCACCCCGGCCTCGGCGCCCCGTTCCAAGGGCGCGGCCAACATCATCGCCGTGATCTTCGCGCTGGTCGTCATCGGCACGACGCCGGCTCACACGAACCCGGTCCTCGTCGTTCTGCGGCTGGCGGTCGGCATCGTCGGCGCGTGGTACGTGCGCAAGTGGGTCAACAAGTGGTTCGCGGGCAAGGTGGACAAGTTGCGCTCGCCCGGCGGCACGTTCGTGGTGTCGAACGGCGCCATCGAGACCGGCGGCGCCACCATCACGCGCGAGCAGCTGCACCGCCTGATCGTGCGCAACGGCGTGCCCGACATCCAGGGCGGCGCCGTGGCCGTGGACACCGGCACCCTGTTCACGTCGATGGCCGCGGGCGCGGCCAACGACCGGGCCGTCAACCGCGCGCGCGCCATCCAGGTGTCGTACATGCTGTGCGCCGAGTCCGGCGGCCGCTCCCACACGCTGGCCGGCGGCATGAACGAAGTGACGGCGCACGGATTGATGGTGGACGTCAGCCGCGTTCTGGGCCTGGCGCAGGCTTGAGATGGCGGCGCAATCACCACCTCGGCGCCATCGTCGGCGTCGACGGCCACCCAATCGCTGCTGACCACGCTGTGGTCGGGCATCACGGCCCAGAGGCGGACGCTGCGGGAGACCCGGCGGCGGCTTGCGCCGGCGCAACGCCGACGAAGTCGTGATGCGTGCGCCGGCGCCCGCGGCACGTCAGGTCTTGGGCCCCTTCCGCTTGCGCTCCCACGCTTCACGCGCGCGCCGGTAGTCCAGGTAGAGCAGCACCGCGTGGATGTTGTCCGTGTCGGCGTCCAGGTGGGCGCGGAAGAACTCGTCCAGGCCGCAGTCGCGCATGCGCAGCTCCTCGGCGGTGCGCAGCACGACGTGCAGCTTCTCTCTGTTCTCCTCCTCGAAGGCGGCCCACCAGGCCTTGGCCGTGATCATCGAGCGGCCGAACTTCAGCGACCGTTTCACCGCGTCCAGGCGCTTGCGGATCTGCTCGACCGTCAGGCCGCGCGGGTCGGTGAACGTGAAGACCTCGCTGTCGGCGACCTTGGCCGCGGCGGCGGCCGGGGCCGGTTCCTCGGCGGCGGGCTCGGGCGCGGCCAGCGCCACGGCGCGCAGTTCCTCGGCGATGGTGCGGCAGGGAGACGCCGCGCGGGGGCCGCGCGGTCCGTCTCCCCGCGCGCGGTCGCCGCGGCCGGGTCGCCGCACCGCCCGCGGCCGCGACCGCGCCACCTGCACGCCCGCTCCCCTCGCGCCGCGCACCGTGGCGGCCGTGACCGTCACGCGCGTGACGCCCTCGGCGGCCAGTTCGGGCAGGCGGAAGTCGACGTCGGCCAGGCTGCGCAGCACCGCGCGGTTGAGGCCGCGGGCGCCGGTGCC
>CAYNPY010000044.1:0-27778 GCA_964399195.1 uncultured Fibrobacteraceae bacterium | reverse complement strand
CGCGCCCGCCTCCACGGCCCCCGCGCGCAGCGCGCCGGGGGTGAACTGCCGGGCGCGGCCGTGCCCCCCGACCCGCCGCTGCTGCCGCGGCAGCCCCGACTCCTCGGCTGATTCCAGCACCGAGACCAGGTCGTCGACGGTCAGCGCGCGTGTGGCCGAAACGGTGGCGAAGCGGCCGACCAGCTCGGGGATGAAGCCGAAGCGGACCAGGTCCTCGGTGTCGGGCAGGTCGAGGTCGCGCGCCGTCGCGCGCGAACCGCCCGCGCCGGGGCGGGCGCCGAAGCCGATGCCGGCCTCGCCGCGCCGCCGCCGGCGCGCCTGTTCGTCGAGGCCCACGAAGGCCCCCGCGCAGACGAACAGGATCGACGCGGTGTCGATCTCGCCCATCACGAAGTCGGCCGAGCCGCCCGTCGACACCTGCACCACGCGCCCGTCCAGCACCGAGAGCAGCGCCTGCTGCACGCCCTCGCCGCTGACGTCGGGCCCGGACGAGCGCCCGCGCGCGGCGATCTTGTCGATTTCGTCGATCAGGATGATGCCGCGCTCGGCCGCGCGCCGCTCGCGCCCGGCCGCCTGGTACAGCGTGCCGATCGCGGTCTCGATGCGCGTCCCCACGTAGCCGGTCTGCACCAGCGACGTGGCCGCCAGGAACGTCCACGGCACGCCGAGCAGCTCGGCGATCAGCCGGATCAGGTACGTCTTGCCCGAGCCCGTGGGGCCCATCAGCAGGATGTGCTGCTTGCCGAACGGCGCCCCGGCGTGGCCGCGCGTGGGCGCGCCGCCGGTGGCCTGCGGATGATGATGGTGATAGCCGAGTCCGAGGTAGTGGTTGTAGATCGCGACGGCGAGGTCGCGCTTGGCCTGGTCCTGTCCGTACACGTAGCGGTCGAGGTGGGCGACGATTTCACGAGGGGTCGGGAGCTGGCGCGGCGTCTGGTTCGTCATATGGGGATCCTCCTGCATAGGCCGACCGGGACCAATTCTCCGTGAGGTCCCGTGCGCAGGAAGTCTAGCCGATCGCGGCGCGCGTTTGGGGCGCGTCAACGCGTGTTCACTTAGAAAGCCGGGGATACATACCGTATATCGTGAGCAGGCGCGTGGCGGCGGCGGCGTGCCGCGGACCTTCTCTCTTCGCAGTCATGTTCCGGCAGATGGTTGATGTATCAACGATCTCCGCGGCGGAGCCTGCGACGGGTGCGGGCGGGGGGCTTGTGCCGGCGCAACTCCCCGCAGGCTTCCGCCCTGCCGCAGCGGCGGTCATCGCAATTCACCCCTTGCGATAGGGTGGCGGGGTATGTATATTGCCCCTGTTGACATACCCCTGGTGGGTATTTGGCAATAGCCCGGTCCTGGAGGTAACCCCATGTCGCAGAACGAAATCATCGTCATCGCGGCCTCGCTCGCGGCGATCGCGTGGATCAACCGGTACTTCTTCCTGAGCCGGCGCCGGCCGGCGGCCGCTGCCCTGGCCGAGGGGCAGGTCCAGAGCATCACCGTCGCCGTGCGCGGCGGCTACGAGCCCGCAGCGGTCCAGGTGCGCCGCGGCGTGCCGGTCCGCATCACCTTCGACCGGCAGGAGTCGTCCGCCTGCTCGGAAGAAGTCGTCTTCCCCGACCTTGGCGTGAAGCGGTTCCTGCCCGCGTTCGACCGCACCACGATCGAGCTGCTGCCGCAGCAGGCCGGCACCTTCGCCTTCACCTGCGGCATGGGCATGCTCAAGGGCCGGCTCGTCGTCGTGGAACAGGAGGCGTGAGCGATGAACGACTCGACAATCACCAACAAATCGTGCTGCGCGTCGGGAACGCACTTGAATGCGCGCAGCGCCGTGGCCGAGCAGGAAGCGCAGGACCGCGCGCAGATCGCCGAGTACCGGCACCTGCGGCGGCTGGCCGGCGAGAGTCTCGTCGCGGCCGCGCTGGCGATGCTCCTGTCGATGCCGCTGATGGGCGGCGGGCACGGCGGACACGGCGGCGGCGCCGACCCGTTCATGACCTGGGCGATGGGCTGGCTCTCGCCGGGCCTGCAGTCGGCGGCACCGTGGCTCTACGCGATACCGGCCGGCGCGCTCAGCTACGTCCTGCTCGCGCTGAGCCTGGCCGTGATGCTGCGCGGCGGCCGTCATTTCTACACGCGCGCGTGGACGGCCTTCCGCCATCACGCGGCCGACATGAACACGCTGGTGGCGGTCGGCACGGGGGCGGCGTTCGCGTACTCGGCGCTGGCCACGCTGTGGCCGGGCTTCTTCCTGGCGCGCGGCCTGCAGCCGGACGTGTACTACGAGGCGATCGTCTTCATCATCGCGCTGGTGCTGGCCGGCAACGCGCTGGAGGCGAGGGCGCGACGGCAGACGACCGCGGCCCTGCGCGCGCTGGCGGACCTGCAGCCGGCGATGGCGCGCGTCGCGCGCGACGGGCGCGAGGTCGACGTGGCCGTCGGCGAGGTCGTCGCCGGCGACCACATCCTGGTGCGCCCGGGCGAGCGCGTGCCCGTCGACGGCGAGGTGGTGTCCGGCGCGAGCGCCGTCGACGAGTCGATGCTCACCGGCGAGTCCGTGCCGGTGGCCAAGGCTGCGGGCAGCCCCGTGATCGGCGGGACCATCAACCGCACCGGCGCCTTCCGCTACCGCGCGACGACCGTCGGCGAGGACAGCGTGCTGGCCCGGATCGTCCGCCTGATGCGCGACGCGCAGGGCTCGCAGGCCCCCATCCAGCGCCTGGCCGACCGCATCAGCGCGGTGTTCGTGCCGGTGGTGCTGCAGCTGGCCGTCGTCACGTTCGCGGTGTGGTTCGTGGCGGCGGACGCGGCGCCGCTCGCGCGCGGGCTTGCGGCCGCGGTCGCGGTGCTGATCATCGCCTGCCCGTGCGCGATGGGCCTGGCGGTGCCCACCGCATTGATGGTGGCCACCGGCCGCGGCGCGCGGCAAGGTGTCCTGATCAAGGGCGGCGTCGCGCTGCAGCGCGCCGGCGGCGTGACGGCGGTGGTGCTGGACAAGACCGGCACCATCACCGAGGGGCGGCCGGCGGTGACCGCGATCGCCACCTTGTCCGCATCGACCGGTGAGGACGAGCTGCTGCGGCTGGCCGCCGCGCTGGAGAAGTCGTCCGAGCACCCGCTGGCCGAGGCGATCGTCGCCCAGGCGACGGCCCGCGGCCTGTCCCTGCCGGCGGCCGAGGGTTTCGACTCGGTGACCGGGCGCGGCGCGCGCGGGCGCGTGGGCGGACGCGAGGTGCTGGTGGGCAACGAGGCCATGCTGCGCGAGCACGCGGTCGACGCCGCGCCGCTGCGCGCCGAAGCCGAACGGTTCGCGGCCGCGGGCTGGACGCCGGTCCACGTGGCGGTCGACGGGCAACCGGCCGGGCTGATCGCGGTGGCCGACCCGGTGCGCGCCACCTCGCCGGCGGCCGTGGCGCGGTTGCGGCGGCTGGGCCTGCAGGTGATCATGCTCACCGGCGACAACGAACGCACGGCGCGCGCCGTGGCCCGCGCTGCCGGCATCGACGACGTCGTGGCCGGCGTCATGCCCGAGGGCAAGGTCGCCGAGGTGAAGCGCCTGCAGGCGGCCGGCCACGTGGTGGCGATGGTCGGCGACGGCGTCAACGACGCGCCGGCGCTGGCGCAGGCCGACGTGGGCATCGCCATGGGCGCGGGCGCGGACATCGCCGTCGAGGCCAGCGACATCGCTCTGATGCGCGCCGACCTATCCGGCGTCGCGGACGCCATCGCGCTCTCGCGGCAGACGATGCGCGTCATGAAGCAGAACCTGTTCTGGGCGTTCCTCTACAACGCGGCGGGGATCCCCGTCGCGGCCGGGCTGCTGTTCCCGGCCTTCGGCCTGCTGCTGTCGCCGGTCCTGGCCGGCGCGGCGATGGCCTTCAGTTCGGTGAGCGTGGTGGCCAACTCGCTGCGGCTGCGGCGCGGGGGCGGGCCGCTGGCGGCGTGAACGCGGGCCCCGGCCCGCAACAAGGAGAGATGGGGATGAAGCACGAGAACAACGGGGACCAGTGCGGCGCCGGCGCCGCGGAAGGCGACCGCAAGGCCGTGGCGGTCGACCCCGCTATCCGCGACCGCAACCTCAAGCGCCTGCGCCGCATCGAGGGCCAGGTGCGCGGCCTGCAGCGGATGGTCGAGGAGGACCGCTACTGCCCCGACATCCTGGCGCAGGTCTCGTCGGTGCAGGAGGCGCTGCGCGCGGTGGGCCGCGAGCTGATGCGCAACCACCTCAAGCACTGCGCGGCGGCGGCGGTGCGCGTCAGCGAGGAGGCGGCGGAGGCGACTTATGACGAGCTGGTGGACCTGATGTTCAAGTATTCGCGGTAGGCGGCGGCGGGTTCTCGCTGTTCGCGGGTCCGGTCCGGAGGTTGGTTGACCTATCAACCATCGCCGGGTCGGCGTCTGGGGTGAGAGGGGCCGGACTTGCGCCGGCGCAAGTCCCCAACAGGCAGGGCCGACCTGATGACTGCCGAGTGGGCCGGCGACCCCGCGCAAGATCCCGCCAGGCATCGCGCCGAGTGTGCTATACTTGCGGACGTCGGTGCCGATCCACAAGGCCGCTCGTCACATGTCGCCGAGCCTGGATACGGAAGCTGGACATCGAACAGATCGGAAGCGATGCCATGACAATGCGGCTGATCATCCTCATCTTGGTCTTGGCAACCCCGCTGACGACCCCCGCCGCCACCTGGACGGTGCGCCAGAACGGCTCCGGCCACTTCACGACCGTCAAGCAGGCGCTGAATGCCGTCGCAAGCGGCGACACGATCATGATCGGTCCGGGCGAGTTTTCCGATCCCACGACCATCTCGCTGCCCGGCTACTCGTATCCCGTCGTTTCGTATGCAGTGGTCCGGGTGCCGGAACTGACGATCATCGGTGCGGGCGTTGAGCACACCTGGATCGGTCCCGCCACGTTCGAGGGCGGCGTCCATCCCAGCACGCCGCAGGGCCTAACGTGCGACGTGACGAACGCGCGTCTGACCATTCGCGACCTGACGGTGGCCAACTGCCAGGTGGGCCTGGTGGTCCGGGGCGCGATGCAGATGGACAATTGCCTGGTCTATGGTGCGAACGCGGGTATGTACTGGCTGCCGTCCGGGTCTGGTGGCCACCTGCGCAACACCACGTTCCACGACCCGTGGTCGCCGGCTGGCGGCTCCCTGGTGGTCGGCGACGGCACGCCGGTGGCCGGCGGGCTGGTGGAAGACTGCGTCATCCCCGGCTCCCTGCAGGTCCGCGGGGTCCGGGGCCTGGCAGTCCGCGACTGCGAGCTGGGCTCGGCAACGTTCATGCTGGGCGCCACCGTCGACTTGGTCCGCTGTAGCACGTCCGTGACCGGCAACGGGATCACCCAGGCCGTGGGGACCGGGGCCGTCTGCAACCTGGACGACTGCACCATCCGCGGCGCCGATTCCGCCCTGATCATCGATCCTTCCGCCCCCGGCGCCCGGTTCGCGGTCACGAATTCCCGCCTGGAGGGCGGCACGCGGTCCATCCTCTGGGCTAGGTCGGGCAGCGGACCCTGTTCGATCGCGGGCAGCGACCTGGCGAAGGGTGGCGGCGTGGCGGTGCTCTGCGAGGTCTCGACGGCGACGGTGGTGCACGACCTGCGGAACAACTGGTGGGGGACCTCGAATCCCGCGGATATCGCAACCTGGATCGTCGATCATGCCGACAACGCCGCCATTGGCGCGACCGTGCTCTACACGCCGTTCGCCGATCAGTCCGTCCCGATCCAGGCCGTGAATTGGGGGGACTTGAAGGCGTCGTACAGGTGAGAGGCGTTCCGGGGAACGGTTGACGGGTCAACGATTGCCGGATCCGGGCCGCAGATGAACACGGCGGGCTTGACGGCGGGCACTTGCGCCGGCGCAAGTCCCGCCCACTGTGCGTGACCTTGCGCCGGCGCACGCGACTCCGCCCGCCACTGGCCGCGCAACCCGATACACTGTATAAATGGTGCGCCCTGCTGAACGGCGTCACCCCCCGGAAAGGCCCTCACCCATGATCTGGATGTGGACCGGCTTCATCGCCTTCGTCCTGCTCCTGTTGGCCCTGGACCTCGGCGTCTTCCACCGCAAGTCCCACGTCATCGGCGTGCGCGAGGCCCTCGGCTGGTCGGCCGTCTGGATCGCGCTGGGGCTGTCGTTCGGCGGGTTCGTCAAGGTGGCCTACGACGCGCACTGGTTCGGGCTGGGGCTGGGGATCGACATCGTCGACGGGCTGCCCAACGACGGCGCCAGCGCGCTGGGCAAGTACCTGACCGGCTACGTGGTGGAGAAATCGCTGAGCGTCGACAACATCTTCGTCATCGTCATGATCTTCAGCTTCTTCGGCGTGCCGGCCATCTACCAGCACCGGGTGCTGTTCTGGGGCATCATCGGGGCGCTGGTGATGCGCGGCGCCATGATCGCGATCGGGGCGAAGCTGATCCACGAGTTCCACTGGATATTGTACGTGTTCGCGGCGTTCCTGATCCTCACGGCGCTGAAGATGCTGTTCATGAAGAGCGACCACGGCGATCCCGGGCAGAACGCGGTGGTGCGGCTGACGCGGCGGTTGTTCCCGGTCACCGAGCGCTTCCACGGCGAGCACTTCGTGGTGCGCGCGGGCACGGCCGCCTCGCACGAGGCCGAGACGCCGGGCGCCGCCGTCCTGCGCGACGAGGCCGTGGAGAGGGCGAAGCCCGGCACGCTGCTGCTGACGCCGCTGGCGCTGGCGCTGGTGATGGTCGAGACGACCGACCTGATCTTCGCGGTCGATTCGATCCCGGCCATCTTCGCCATCACCGGCGACCCGTTCCTGGTCTTCACCAGCAACGTGTTCGCCATCCTGGGCCTGCGCTCGCTGTACTTCGCGCTGGCCGGCGCCGTGCACAAGTTCCGCTACCTGAAGGTGGCGCTGGCGTTCGTGCTCCTGGTGGTCGGCGTCAAGATGCTGACCGCGAGCTGGCTCAAGCAGTACCTGGGCAAGAACTTCAACCAGGTGCTGCTGCTGGTGGTGCTGGGGATCCTGGCGGTGGGCGTCGTCGCGTCGCTGGTGGCGGATCGGCGGCGGCCGGCCGGCGGCGCCGCGCATCACTGAGGCGGGTCGCATGGGCACGGAGATCGAGCGCAAATACCTGGTCCGCGGTGATGCCTACCGGGCGCTGGCGGCCGGCGTCGAGTGCCGCCAGGGCTATCTCTGCACGGACCCCGCGCGCGTCGTGCGCGTGCGGCTGATCGGCGATCGGGCGTTCCTGACCGTCAAGGGCCCCAGCGCGGGCGCCACGCGCGCCGAGTTCGAATACGCGATCCCGCCGGAAGACGCGCGCGCGCTGCTGGATCTATGCGAACGGCCGCTCATCGAGAAGACCCGCTACGTCGTGCCCCACGGCGGGCTGGTCTGGGAGGTCGACGAGTTCCACGGCGCCAACGCGGGTCTGGTCGTGGCCGAGTGCGAACTGCAGGCGGAGGACCAGGCCGTCGACAAGCCCGAATGGGTCGGCGAGGAAGTCACCGGCGACGCGCGGTACTTCAACAGCAGTCTGGTGGCCAGGCCGTTCGCCACCTGGTAGGGGCGGCGCGCGCGGACCTCGGTTGCGCCGGCGCAAGTTCCCGCCCCGCGGCGGCACCCGCGCCGGCGCCGTCATTCCTACCGGTACCAGGCCTTCAGCGCGCCCCAGCTGTGCTGTTCGTCGCCGACCGGGTTCTCCAGGCATTCGGTGGCCATGTTGTCCAGGTGCAGGACCGTGCCCGGGGCCACGACGAACGTGATGGTGTGCGTCGTGCCGTCGCAGTCGCCGGCGTTCTCGTGGTTGTCGCCCGGCCCGACCGTGCTGGGCGGGAAGCCGACCGGCGGCTCCCACAGGTCGTCGGGGTTGGTCAGCGTGGGATCGTCCACGTACACACCGAACCCGGAGTAGATGTCCCAGGCCGCGGCGGCGTAGGTGTACCCGATGCGGCAGAGGTTGTCGGGGATGACGTCGCAGTAGAAGACGAAGGTGACGGTGATGGGTCCCGGGCCGCTGAGGTTGTCGATGCGCAGCATGTTGCCCGAGCCGTCGCCGAGGCTCGGCGCGCCGGCGTAGCCCTGGTTGTCGGGCACGACCTGCACGCCGGGTGAGCCGGGCGGCTGCACGGTGGCGCCGCCGGTGTAGGGGCCGGGGGGCAGGCTGTCGAAGTCCCCGCCGACGACGACCGCCAGCGCGCACGGCGCGGCGCCCAGCAGCAGCAGACAGGATACGATGGCGGTAAATCTCATCTTGGGCCTCCTGTCGCGACATGGACACGAGACCGCTGGGGGAACCGCGGGCGCGGAAGAGGCGCGCCCGCAGGCGGCCTCGCTCGGCCGTTTTCCGCTCGGGGCGGAGCGGCCGATGCCCCGACATGATAGGCGTGTTTCAATGGGGCGGCGACCCGCACGCCCTGTATTGGATCTATCTCGCCATTTTTCCCTTGGTTAGGGGTGTGCGCCGGCGCACGTCCGCAGAAGGGGCCTCTCCATCCGCCAGTCCCTTCCGGCAGATGGTTGACATATCAACAAGTCCGCGGAACGCACCCCCGCGCCGACACCCCGCGCGCCCGCGCCCCGCCGCCTCACCCCAGCATGTTCGTCCGGTACCTCCGCGCGACGGCCCCCTGCATCTCGCGGATCGCCCCGAACGCGTCCTTCAGGTGGCGTCGCTGCAGCGACGAGAGCGTCTTGACGTTGACGTCGTTGCCGGGCGCCTCGCCGCGCTCGAGCGCGGCCAGCTGCTCGCGCAGCCGCAGCTGCAGCAGGAAGCGGTAGGTCTCGATCAGCGTCCGGCCCAGGTCGCGGCTGACCACGCCGGCCTCGATCGCGGTCTCGAGGCGCTCGCGCGTCGGGCGCGCGCGCGTGCCCGCCTCCAGGCCCCAGACGCGCGCGGCCGCGACCACCGGCGCGATGGCGCGCTTCTTCAGGTCGACCTTGTCGTCGGTGGCCTGGATCTGCTGGAACAGGCCCAGCGGCGGCTTGAAGCGCAGCGAGACGCGCGCCAGGTGCGCCATGAAGAGCTGGTTGCCGGCGGCGCCGGCCGCCAGGTCCGCCAGCGGCGCCACATCCAGCGCGCCGGCGACGGCGCGGAAGTCGAAGAAGATCGACGAGACCATCAGATTGTCGGGCGTCGGCTCGTCGATCCAGCCGCGCACCGTGTCCAGCCACGCGCCCAGCGGCCGGTTCCAGTTGGTGGCCATGCAGCCGCCGGGGCAGGGCGGGAAGCCGGCGGTGACCAGGTCGGCGACGACCAGCGCGGCCAGCTTCGCGAAGTAGTCCTTCGCCGCGGCCGTGTCGTCGCCGTAGACCAGCGCGTTGTCCTGGTCGGTCAGCAGCGCCTGCTCCATGCGCCCCTCCGAGCCGAAGACCAGCCACGCATAGGGACACGGCGGCGGGCCCAGCTCGGCCTCGGCCAGCCTGCACAGCCGGCGGATGAGCGCGTCGTTCAGGCTGGCGAAGACGCGGCCGATCTGCCCCACCTTCAGGCCGCCGCGGAACAGGCGCTCGACCATCGCCGCGGCGTCGCGGCCGTAGGCGGCCAGCGACTCGCCGCGATCCAGGTGGTCCAGGCGGCGCATGAGATAGAGCGGGTTGGTGGTCTGGTGGCGCAGCAGGTCGGTGGCCGTCAGCACGCCGATGATGCCGCCGTCGCGCACCACCGGCAGGTGGTGGATGCGCTCCTCGAGCATGTAGAGCAGCGCGCCGTGCACGGGCGTATCGGCGGTCAGCGTCTTGAGCGGCCGCGTCATCACGCGGGCCACGGGAGTGTCCGGGCCCAGGCCCTCGGCCAGCACCTTCACCTGGAAGTCGTGGTCGGTGACGATGCCCGGCATCTCGTCGCCGTCGTCGCCGACCAGCGCGAAGTCGTCGCGCGCGTCGCGCATCGCGCGGGCGGCCTGCTGCACGGTGGCGCCGGGGGCCACGCGCACGACGCGGCGCAGCTCGAGGTCGCCCAGCTCGGTGGTCAGCTCGCCGCCCAGGGCGGTCACGCCGCCGCCGGTCACGCGCCGCAGGCGCTCGCCCAGGCTCTGCAGGAAGAACTCGGCGAAGTCGCGGTTGCCCAGCAGGCCGCGGAACACCGCTTCCGGCACGCAGTGGACCTGCACCTCGCCGCTGGCCACCACGTCGAAGGCGGGCGCCGAGCGGCTGATCATCGACGGGTAGCCGAAGCAGTCGCCCTCCTCCAGCACCTGCAGCTCCTCGCCGTCGCGCACCAGGCGCGCCTGGCCGCCGGCCAGCAGGTACAGGCATGTGCTCTGCGGGCCGTCCTGTTCCAGGATGCGCGCGCCGTCGGGGAACGCGCGCGCGGTGGCGGCGGCCTCGACGCGCTCGCGCTCGCTCTCGGTCAGCAGCGTGAACGGGTGCTGGCCCTGGAGGAAGTCCCGGAGGCGGGGGATCATGGGCGGGTTCCTTCCGGTCTCGATGTGCGCGGTCCGGGTGCCCGGGCCCGCATCGGGAAGACCTGTTCTCACGATACCATGCACAGGGTCAAGACCATTCCGCAATGTGCCGCGGCATGATCCCGACCATTCCGCAGTTGCCTGCGGAATCGTCAGCCACGATGTGCCGCATGAGGTTACGGGCGCCGAAACCCAGCCCCAGCGATGCGGGAACGCCGCTAAGCACTTGGAACCGAGGCCTGGTCCCCATATGATGCCCGGGCACCCCGACCCGGAGCCGCCCCCCATGCGCGAGCCCGCCCACCGCCTGATCAAGCGCTCGCTGGTCTGGGCGGGCGTCTGCGCGGGGGCCGGGGCGCTGGTGCTGCTGCCGGACGTGGTCATGCGCCGCCCGCTGTCGCCGCTGCCGCTCGTGGTGGGGGCGGCCACCTTCACCGCGGCGCTGGCGCTGTACTGGCGCAGCTGGCGCGCGGCCGACCGGCTGGGCCGCGGCATCGAGGGCGCGCGCACCGCGGTGCTGAACCTGGTGGCCGACCAGGGCGCCGCGGTGCCGAAGACGCTGGGTCCGGGCACGCCGCCGGAAGTCGAGTCGATGCTCGCCTCGCTGGGCCTCTACCAGGACCAGATCACGCGCGAGCGCCACGCTCCCGACCACAGGCTGCTGACGGTGCTGGGCTCGCTGGCCAGTGGCGTCGTCATCATCACCGAGCAGGGCCAGGTCAGCCTGCTCAACAGCACCGCGCGCGAACTGCTGGGGGCCGAGCGCGCCCGCGTGGGCACCTCGCTGTTCGCGGCGCTCAGCCGCGAGTCGGTGCTGGCCGCGATGCAGAAGGCCCGGCGCGCGGGCCGCGCGCTCGAGTCGGTGTTCGAGCGGCTGGACGGCGTCTCGCTGCAGGGCCGCATCGCGCTGCTGCCGGACGACGAGGGCGCGGTGATCATCTTCCCGCCCGTCGAGCTGGACCGCCATCGCCCCGGCGTGGAGTTCGACCTCAAGCTGCACGACGTGCCGCCGGTCGCCGGCCCGCTGGACCTGGCGATGCGGCTGGACGATGTGCCCGTCATCGTCATCGACACCGAGACCACCGGCCTGGACGTGACGACCGACCGCATCGTCGCCCTCGGCGCCGTCTGCGCGCACGGCCCGCGCCTCTACAAGAGCCGCCTGATGGACGACCTGGTGGATCCCGGCGTGCCCATTCCGCCCGCCTCGACCGCCGTGCACGGCATCACCGACGCGATGGTCCGGGACGCGCGCGCGTTTCCCGAAGTGTGGGCCGACTTCCAGCGCCTGGCGCGCGGCCGCGTCGTCGTCGGCCACAACATCGCCTTCGACCTGACGATCCTGCGCGAGGAGTGCCGCCGCCACGGCCGCCCGTGGGAGGACTTCGTCTTCATCGACACGCTGCGGCTGGCCTCGCTGCTGAACCCGTCGCTGGGCCGCCTGGACCTGGAGAACCTGGCGCAGCTCTACCAGCTGGACCTGCACGGCCGCCACACCGCGCTGGGCGACGCGCTGGTCACCGCCGAGCTGTTCCTGCGCATGGTCACGCGGCTGCAGATGCAGGGGTTTGGGACGCTCGGTGAGCTGCTGCGCTTCCACTGCACGGAACCCGTCGATGTGATCGCGGGGCAGCGGGAGCGCGGGTGGATCCACACGCAGCCGGAGGGGTTGCGGCCGGATTGAGCGGGGTGCAGCCGACTTGCGCCGGCGCAAGCGCCAGCTCGCAGCGAATTCGCATCCACCCCTTCACGCCGCCGCGATGTGCTAGAATGTACCGCGTCCGGATGAGACCCGATCCCGGAGGCGCGAAATGATGTCGATCAGGATGGCGCTCGCGATCCCGTTCCGCCGAGTCCTGCCCATGGCATTCGCATTGCTCGCCATTCCGGCGGCAGGCCCGGCTGTCGGCGAGGAAAGCGATGACCGCTGGGACGCGCGCTTTGCGCCGGAAGGCGTCACCGGTGCGGTTCGTTGTCTGGTCGCCGACGGCAGCGGAGGCTTCTATGTCGGCGGCGACCTGGCGACCGCCGGCGGCCTGCCGGTCGGCCGCCTCGCGCACTGGGACGGCAGCCGATGGTCGGCGCTCGGGAGCGGGCTCGACGGCACCGTGCTTGCCCTCGCGATGGGGCCGGACGGCTGCCTGTATGCGGGCGGCTCCTTCGCGACGGCCGGAGGCGCGCCTGCGCACCGGGTCGCCCGCTGGGACGGCCTGTCCTGGTGCGACCTGGGAGCGGGCTCGACGGTCACCGTCCACGCCCTGGCCTTCGGCAGCGACGGGCGGCTCTTTGCGGGCGGGGACGATCCCGGCTGGGGCGTTCCCGCGGCCTCGGCCGTCTCCGTCTGGGATGGCGCCTCGTGGACTTGGCTCGGTTCGCTCAGGAACGGCCCGGTAAGAGCCCTGGCGATCGGAACCGACGGGACGCTCTACGCTGGCGGGGGCGCGATGTCGAACGCCGGGATCGGCAGCGGGTGTCTCTTCAGTTGGAACGGCGCGCAGTGGACGGCCGTCGGCGCCGCCTCCCTCGATGGCGATGTCCGCGCGTTGTGCGTCGATGCCGACGGCGATCTCCTGGCCGGCGGCGCGTTCGTGTCGGCGGGCGGCCAGGAGTTGCTGCGCATCGCCCGGTGGGACGGCTCCGATTGGTGGCCTCTCGGCGAGGGCATCGCCTCGGAGGTGGGGCTCGTTCCCGAAGCGGCGGTGGAGACCATCGCGCGGGGCCCCGATGGGCTGATCTATGCGGGCGGGAATTTCGATTCCAGCGACAGCCTGCTTCCCGCCTACCTCGCGCGCTGGGACGGCGCGGGCTGGTCGCCGCTGGGCGATGGGCCGGGCGGCATCGTGCGGGCGCTGATCACGGAGGGCGGCGAGAGGCTCGTGGTCGGCGGCGCGACGGTCGGCGGGATCGCGCGCTGGAGCGGTTCCGGGTGGGAGGCGCTCGGCGACGGCCTGAACGGCTGGGTGCAGGCCCTGGTCGTCGATGGCGGGGGCGGCGTCTTCGCGGGCGGCTGGTTCAGGCAGGCGGGATCGGCACAGTCGCCCTTGGTCGCGCGCTGGCACGGCACCGGCTGGACCGGCACCGGTGCGGGACTCAGCGGCCGCGCGGTCTATGCCCTGGCCACAGGTGCGAACGGAGTCGTGTACGCCGGCGGGGAGTTCACGCGCTCGGCGGGCACGATGCTGGCGAACGTGGCGGGCTGGGACGGCGCGGTCTGGTCGGCGCTCGGTCCGGGCGTCAACGGCATCGTGCACGCACTGGCGGTCACCGGCGACGGCACGCTCTACGCCGGCGGCGAGTTCACCGTCGCCGGCGACATCGCTGCGTCGCACATCGCCAGCTGGAACGGCACCGTCTGGCGTTCACTTGGCTGGGGCGTGGATGGACCCGTCACGGCGCTGGCCGTGGATGCCGCGGACAGGCTCTACGTCGGCGGGCAATTCACCTTCGCGGCGGACTTCGTGGAGCAGTACGTCGTGCCGGCGGCCAACATCGCCTGCTGGGACGGGACGCGCTGGTCCGCGCTCGCAGCCGGCGTCGACGGGCCGGTGCGGGCCCTCTTGGCCGGGGAAAACGGCGTCCTGCTGGCCGGCGGCGATTTCGACAGCGCGGGCGGAGCTCCGGCGTCGCATGTGGCGCGCTGGGACGGCGCGGCGTGGACGGATTTCGCGCCCGGGCTGAACGCCGCGGTCCGTGCGTTGGCGAGGGGTCCCGGCGGGGACGTCTTCGCCGGCGGCGATTTCACCACGGCGGGCGGCGCTCCAGCGTCACATCTGGCCCGCTGGGACGGGGCGACCTGGAAGTCGCTCGGGTCAGGGACCGACAACGGGGTTCTGGCTTTGGCGATCGCGGGTGACGATTTGTGCGTCGGCGGCGCCTTTGCGCGGACGGGCGTCGTGCCCGCTGCCCGCTTCGGCATCTGGCACCTTCCGACAGCCGCCGCCGCGCCCATTGCCGCCGGTTCGGCGCGCGCGCGCCTCGAGGCGCCGTTCCCGAACCCGTTCAATCCAACAGCCACGATCCGGTACGAGATCGCCGAGCGCGGGCCGGTCCGCCTGGCCGTGTACAACCTGCGCGGCCAGCACGTGGTTACGCTCGCGGAGGGCGAACACGCGGCGGGCCTGCACGTCGTGGAGTGGGCCGGGGTGGACGCGCGCGGACGGGCGTGCCCGAGCGGGATCTACTTCGCCCAGATGAAGGCCGATGGTGTCGTCATGACCCAGCGGCTGGCGTTGGTTCGGTAGTTGCTGGACCTGGGGCGGGATCGCCCAGGCGGCCCCGCCCCGAATCCGGTGGGTGTGATCATGAGCAGAGCCGTGTTGGCTGCTCTTCTGTTGGTGCTGGGCGCCCATGGCGCCGACGCGCGGACCTGGCATGTGCGCAAGGACGGCACCGGGGACTACACCGTCATCCAGGATGCCGTCGATCGCGCGGCTGCCGGGGACACGATCAGGATCGGGCCGGGGAGATTCGAGGAGAAGCGGCCGTTCTCATCGTTCCCGGTCGGCTCTGCGGAGAAGTGGACATTCGATGTCTTCGTTGCGGTAACGGTGAGCGAATTGACGATCATCGGATCCGGAGCTGACCAGACCGTTGTCGGGTGGCCGACCACGCTGGGCGGCGGACCGGATCAGCCAAAGGTGATATGCACCACGCCGCTTGTGAATAGACTCGTGGTCGAGGACCTTGCGATGGAGAACGTGTTCCATGGGATCTATCGTACTGAGGGGGGTACGCTGGAAGCACGGCGAGTTCGGTCGCGTGGATGTTCAGCGGGAATCACGTCGTCGAGCGAATTGGGCACGGTGATCGAGGACTGCCTGTTCGAGGATCTGAACCATGGGGTAGTCAGCTGGGATCCGGCACGCGATCTGTTGGTTTCGCGATGCGAGTTCAGAGCGTGCCGGGCAACATTTGTGCGCACCGCGGGCGTAACCGTCACCGATTGCAGCTTCGATCGAAGCGTGGTTGGCTGCCAGTTCGAGAGCAGTTCGACAGGGAGCGTTCTGAATAGCACCTTTACGGACCAGACAAACGTCGGCCTTAACGTCATCACGGGGTCGGCAGTGACTCTGATCGGCAATCGCATCAGCGGCAGCGGCATCAATCTCCGGCTCCGCGCCGGGGCTGCGGTCATGGGCTGGGACAATGTGCTCTCCGGCGGCTGGTGGGCCACGATCCACTCATCCAGAGGTGTCATGGAACTGCATGGTTGCCATGTTTTGAACGCCGGCGGACCCACAATACTGCTCGACACCTATCTGAACCCTCCACTCCAGACCTTTGATCTCACCAACAACTACTGGGGTACGGACTCGTCCGCTACGATCGCCGGCTGGATCATCGACAATCATGATGACCTTGGGGTGTATGCAAAGGTATTGTACGAGCCGTTCCTGGGTCAGCCCGTGCCGACAGAGTCGACAACGTGGGGGGATCTCAAGGCCGGTTTCCGATGAGAGAGCCAACGTCTGGCCCTTCCCAAATGGTGCGCGCACGGTTCCGAAACACGGCTCATTCCCGCCGGGGATCCCATGGCGCAGAGCCGAATCCGCGACTTGCGCCGGCGCAAGTCCTCGCCTTCGCGCTGCTCGTGTCCGCGGCACTCCTGACCACGGCCGCGCCCTCGCGCGCCTGCACCTGCGGGACCGCCCCCATCACCGAGCTCTTCGCCCGCGCCGACGTGGCCTTCGTCGGCACGCCCACCGCCCGGCATGACCCGAACGCCGGCGCCGCGATCCGCTCCTCCGCCGACCCGATCCACTACGCGTTCACGGTGGAACTGGCGTGGAAAGGCGTCGACACCGACACGCTGACCGTGCTGACGTCAGCCGACGGCGCGAGCTGCGGCCGCAGCTTCACGCTCGGCCAGCGCTACCTGGTGCTCTGCCACTTTCGCAACGGGCGTCCCTGGACCGGGCTCTGCTCGGGCGACGATCTGCTGCAGAACGCGATGGCGGCCCGCTACCTGCTGCCGGCGCCCGCGCCGATCGCGCCGGGCCTCGACTGGCCGGCTCTGGACCGGGGCGGCCTGCTGGAGTGGATGGGGATCGACAACGTCGAGGCGAGGCATCTGGCGGCCTCGCTGCTGACCGGCGAGTACGGGGCGCACGACCCGTTCGGGCTCTCCGTGGCGGCCCTGGTCGTGGCGGCGCCCGACGCCGCGCTGCCGGTCTTCGCGGCCCACGCCGACTCGACCGCGCTGGCTGCGGCGCTGGCCGATCTGGCCCGCGGCCTCCTGGGCGCCGACGGGGAGCAGCAGCGCGCCGCCGCCGTTCGCGCCCTCGGCCGCCTGGCGGCCCCGGCCGAGCTGGCCGCCGTCGTGCGCCGCGGCTTCGCCGACCCGCGGGAGAGCCCGCGCGCCGCCGCCCGCGCGGTGATGATGGCGCGCGGCCGCGAGCTGGCGCCGGCAGATGCCGGCGCCGGCGTCGAGGCCTTCATCGCCTCGCTGGCCGAGATGCCCGGCGAGAGCCTCTTCATGGGCGTGCACCTGCTGCGCTACCTGCCGGAGCCGCGAGGACCGGTGCGCGCGTACGTCGACTCGCTGCTGGCGCATGCGACCGACAACCTGGTGCTCCGCATGGCGGCGGAGGTGCGGCGGGAGCTCGCGGACCGGTGAGGCGAGGGGCCGTCAGATCCGCGCGTCGGAAAGCAACTCGTCCACCGACTTCGCCTCGCCCTCGGGCGCCTCGTCCGGCGCGCCGGCCACGGGCTTGCCTTCGGGGTCGATGTTCACCGACAGGAAGTCCGCGACCTCGAGTTTGCGATTGTCGGACAGGTCGATCAGGAACTGGTCGTCGCGCTCCAGACGGCGGCCGGTCTTGTCCTTCGTGATGCGCACCAGCGGGCTGTCCCACTTCGAGCCGCGCGCGGTGACGTAGCCTCGACTGCCGTCGCTGAGCACGACGTCGCTGCCGGGCGGGTACAGGCCCACCGCGCGCACCAGGGCCATGACGGCGTTCGGGTGGAAGGCGGTGCGGTCCTTGAGGATGATCTCGAAGGCGCGGCGCGGCGGCATCGGGTTCTTGTAGGGGCGCGCCGCGGTCAGCGCCTCGAAGACGTCGCAGATCTGGATCAGCGAGGCGATGGGGCTGTGCACGGCCCAGGGCGGCGTCTTGGGGTACCCGCCGCCGTCGTGGCGGATGTGGTGGCCCCAGGCGCCGGCCACGACCAGCGGGCTGACGTCCTCGCGGCCCAGCAGCAGGCGCGCGCCGATCTCGGCGTGCGATTCGGCCAGCCTGCGCTCCTCGGCGTCCAGCTTGCCGGGCTTGTAGAGGATCTCGTCCGGCACCTTGGCCTTGCCCAGGTCGTGCAGCAGGCCGGCCGTGGCCAGCTCGCCCAGGCGGTGCTCGGGCCAGCCCATCTCGCGCCCCACCGTCAGCGCCAGCGTCGACACGCGCACCGAGTGCCCGACGGTGTAGCTGTCGTAGTCGGGGTAGCGCATCAGGTTCATGATGTCCATCGTGTTGCGGTCGGCCGCCACCTGCAGCTGCTCGCTCACCGTCTGCGTGCGCGTCAGGTCCAGCTCGCCGTCGCGCCCCACCACGGCCTGGTTGCCCGCCACCGTCTCGTACATGGACTGGAAGATGGGCAGCAGCGGCGCCAGGTCGTTCTGGATCGAGCGGCCCATGCCGCCCTCGCCGTCCTCCTCGTCCTCGGTGAAGTCGAACTGGATCAAGGAAGGGTCCACCGTCGAGAAATCTACCTGGTCCTGCGGGCGGTTCGGGTCCGCCTGGCGGAAGTGCGGCGTGAGCTCGATCAGCCGGATGCCTTCACCGCGCAGCATAGCCATCGACTCGTCCAGCGACCCGGTGCGCTCGCGCAGAGCGGCCGCGAGCCTGAAGAACGCCGCCACCTCGTCGGCGGTCACGTGCTGCTGGAAGAGGAAGCCGCCGCAGCCCAGGCGCTCGGCGAACTCGATCAGGCTGCGCCCGGCGATGGACGGCCCCACCAGGAAGCGGCCATCGCGGATGAACTTGCCGTTCAGCACGCCGAAGAAGAAGGCCGTCTCGCCGGATTCGCGCAGGCGCTGCTCCAGCTTGGCGGTGAAGTCCTGCCCCAGTGACCGCACCTTCGGGTGCGCGTCGAAGTACAGCCGGCGCTGGTTGATGCCGCTGGACAGCAGGATGATCAGATCGCTGAAGGAGGCGCTCACGGCTTCCGCTCCTGCCCGTGCTGTTCGAGGCTTTCGAGGGCGGCGCGCGCGGCCTCGCGCGCGGCGGCCGGCCACACCGGGATGAACAGCCAGCGCCGTTCCTGGACGATGTCGCGCAGGATCTCCGTCGCCCCGCCCGCGCGCAGGCGGCTCAGCCATTCGATGGCGCCCGGCACCCACGGCTGCGTCAGTTCCTCGTCGTCGAGCCGCGTGATGATGGCGCGCAGGTAGCGTCCGGCCTGGTCGGCCAGCGCGGGGGTCACGCGCTCGGCCGTGCCCTGGTCCAGCATGGCCTGGTACAGGCGCAGGTGGCCGCGATCCCAGTGGCCCAGGCAGGCCAGCAGGTGGCTGACCAGCGGGTGCGCGTCCTGCTCGGCCAGGCGCGCCAGCAGCCGCGGCCCCAGCTCCTCGCTCAGCGACGAGCGCAGCAGCAGGCGGTACACCGGGTACAGGAGCGGGGCCGGCGCGGCGAAGAAGCTGTCGTCGATCTTCTTCTCGAGCAGCGCCGGCAGCGTCTCCAGCCGCGCCAGCAGGTCCAGGCGATCGCAGACGTCCAGGTCGGTCAGCTCGCCGAACAACTGCAGCTTGGCCGTCGGGTCCTCCCACTCCAGCCCCAGCAGCAGGTCGTTGACCAGGAACGGCCAGGCGGCCTCGCGGTGCGCCGGCTCCAGCAGGCCTTCCCACACCGCCAGCCACAGCCAGCCCAGCTTCTCCGGGCGCAGCAGGCGCATCGGCTCCAGCAGCGCGCGGGCCAGCGCGGGCGTGTGCTCGTTCCAGCCCTGCCGGAACGCCGACCGCAGGGCGTCGCGCGCCACTTCCAGGTCGTGCAGCGAGCAGCGGTCGTCGGCGACCAGCGCCTTCATCAGCCCGGTCACCTGCTCCGCCAGCTCGGGCGACGGCGCCGTGGCCAGGATCTGGTAGCAGATGCCCAGGCAGTCGGCGTTCGTCTGGGCGTCCAGATCCTCGATGGGGCGGACCGCGGCCGACACTTCGTCGATCAGCGCGCCCAGCTGCGCGCGCGTCATCGTGTAGACGACCGGCGAGCGCTTGACGCCGCGCGGGCGCGGCCGGTTCTCCAGCAGCGGGCGCGACTCGCCCTTGACCTCGCGCTCGACGCGCAGGCGCTCGAAGGCCAGTTCCACCATTGCGCTGTCGCCGGTCAGCTCCAGCGCCTTGGCGGCGTGGCCCACCAGCGCCTCCAGCACCATCGGGTCGGAGTTGGTCTCGGCCAGGCGGTCGATGATGTCCTTCATCGCCCGGATCGCCGCGTCGGGGATCCACTCGCCCAGCACCTGCGAGATGCGGTCGATGGGCGTCTCGTGCAGCTTCTGCAGCTTCTGCGGGTCGGCGCCGGTCATGATGCCGCGCACGACGGCCAGGAACTCGCGCTCCAGCCGCTGGCCGTCCGGCGTCGCCACCAGCATCGCGTCGGGGATCGAGTTGGGGTCGAAGGCGTCGACGTTCGGCCGCGTGCCGCCGCTGCCGACCAGCTTGTGCCGCATCTTGACGTAGAGCTGGCGGCTGGTCACCCGCACGCTGGCCGGCAGGCCCGTGACCTCGATGGCGCGGTACGTGCGCGACGAGCCCAGCTCGGCCTGCTGCTTCTTGAGCGCCAGCAGCGCCGCGTGCAGGTCCTCGGCGGAGGCGTCCTGGTCGATCTCCAGCAGCGCGACGTCCAGCGGCAGCAGCAGCTTGTGCAGACGCTTCGCTTCGCGCCCGTCCGCCGGCGCGAACGACGCGCCCAGCGCCAGCCCGGTCTCGGTCACCTCGATCGCCACCACGCCCTGCGGCCCGGCCGCGAGCACGACGGCCCGATGGGCGGCCTTGGCCACCTCGCGGTATTTTTCATGGCCGGGCGGGTAGTACGAGCCGACCGTCAGCATGCGGTCCAGCGCGGCCAGCAGTTCGGCGTGCTCGCGCGCCAGAACGGGCTGCGGCGCGTCGGCCGGCGACGTCGGGTCCCTCTCGATGGTCGAGGACAAGCAGGCCCCTCCCCGGGTCCGTCACGGTTCGGGCCAAGGGATCGGCCGGAAAGCCGGCGGTTTTACCCTATTTATTTGGCCGGCGGGTCCGCTGAGGCGGCCGGAAGGGGTGGCGGGCATTGGCGGGAAACGACGCGGAAACGGCGGCCATTGAGGCCTACCACGAGGCCACCAAGCACCACGTCCGCCGCTATGCCCGCTCCCTGGGCTGGCTGGACTGGGCCAACCAGCCCGACCCGTTCCGGCGCTACGCGGGGGCCCCCGTGCGGCCGTTGCCCCTGCCCACCGGGGGCGCGGACCCCGCCTGGGACGCCGTGCGGGCCGGGCGGGTCCCCGGCGCCCCGGCGCCGGTCGACGACGCCTCCCTGGGCGATTTCCTCTACCACAGCCTGGCGCTGTCGGCCTGGAAGCAGGTGCGGGGCCCCGGCGGCCGGGTCGTCTCGCGCTGGGCCCTGCGGGTCAACCCCTCCAGCGGCAACCTGCACCCGACCGAGGGCTGGCTCCTCGACGCGCAGGGCGTCCACCACTACGCGCCGGCCGCCCACGCCCTGGAACTGCGCGGCCGGTGGGGCGTTGGTTTCGACCCCGCGGCCCTGGGCCTGCCGGCAGGCTCGTTCCTGCTGGCGGTGACGTCGATCCCCTGGCGCGAGGCCTGGAAGTACGGCGAGCGCGCCTTCCGCTACTGCCAGCACGACGCCGGCCACGCGCTGGCCGCCCTGGGCCTGGCCGCCGCGCGCCTGGGCTGGACCGCGCGCCGGCTCGAGGGCGTGGGCACGGCCGAACTGGCGGCGCTGCTGGGCCTGGACACCGGCGACCACCCCGAGTTCGAGCACGCCGAAGCCCTGCTGGCGGTCGTGCCCGGCCCCTGGCCCGGCGGGCGGCTGCGCGGCAAGCCGCCGGCGCCCGCCCACTGGCTGGGCCAGGCCAACCGGCTGAGCCCGGAGCATCACGACTGGCCGCTGGTCGCCGCGGCGGCCCGGGCGGTGGCCGAGCCGGCGGGCTCGACGTGGGAGGCGCCGGCCGCCGCCGGCGCTTGCGCCGGCGCAACCGACGGCGCCGCTGCCGACCGTCCGCTCCCAGCCGGCGCCCTGATCCGCGGCCGCCGCAGCGCGGTGGCCATGGACGGCCGCACCACGCTGGACCTGCCGGCGTTCTGCCGCCTGCTCGCGGCGCTGCTGCCGGCCGCCGCCGACCCCGCCCTGCGCGCGGTCGGCCCCGACGTGGACGTCTCGCTGGTCCTGCTGGTGCATCGCGTTGATGACCTTGCGCCCGGCCTGTACGTCCTGTGCCGCGCCGCCGACCACGAGCCGGACCTGCGCGCGGCCCTGCGCGCCGACTTCGCCTGGGAGCGGCCGGCCGGCGTGCCGCCCTCGCTGCCCCTGTTCCGGCTGGGCACCGGCGACCTGCGCGAGGCGGCCCGTCAGGTCAGCTGCGGGCAGGACATCGCCGCCGACGGCGTGTTCAGCGCCGGCCTGCTGGCGCGCTTCGAGCCGGCGCTGGCCGCGCGCGGCGCCCCGGCCTGGGCCCGCCTGTTCCAGGAGACCGGCGCCGTCGGCCAGCTGCTCTACCTGGAGGCCGAGGCGGCCGGCGTGCGCGGCACCGGCATCGGCTGCTTCTTCGACGACGAGGTGCACCGCGCGCTGGGATTGGTGGACCGCCGCTGGCAGAGCCTCTACCATTTCACCGTGGGCGGGGCGGTGGACGACCCGCGGCTCCAGTCGGAGCCGGCGTACGCGGAACGGGCGGAGGGGGCGGATCGATGACGGGCGACGAGCGACCGCAGGACACGCCTCATGGCGACGGCGGCCGCCGCGAACTGCCCGAGCCGCCCGACCCCGCCCGCGTGGACGACCTGCGCCGCCGCCTGCAGCGCGACCGCCGCGAGCGCGCCCGCGGCGCGGGCGGCCTGCCGCTGCCGGGCCTGAAGCCGGGTGCGGAGACCGGCCGCCGCGCGCGCGAGATCGGCATCTACACGATCATCCCGATGATGATGATCGTGGGCCCGGCCATCGGCTACCTGCTGGGTCTGGGGGCCGAGCGCGTCTTCGGCGGCAAGCCGTGGCCGTCGCTGGCGGGGATGCTGTGGGGGATGCTGGCGGCGTTCCGCCAGGTGTACCTGATCCTGAAGGAGCGCGGCGAGAAGCCGCGGCCGCAGGATCCGTCTTGAACCATCCGCACGACGAGGGAGTTCCGATGCGACCGTTCCAGACCCTGTGCGCACTGGCGCTGGCGGCTGCGCTGCCCGCCGCCGCGCCTGCCGCGCCCATCGCCAGCGACCTCTTCGACGGCCGCGGCCCGGCGCCGCGCTCGTTCACGAAGGAGATCGAGATCGCCGCCCCGGCCGCCGCCGCCTGGGCGCTGTGGACCGACGCGGCCGCCTGGCAGCAGTTGATGGGCCCCGACAGCCGCGCCAACATCGACCTGGAGATCGGCGGCCGCTACGAGTGGCTGTTCGACGGCAAGATCGGCAGCAACGGCTGCCAGGTGCTCAGCTACATCCCGGGCCGCATGGTGAGCTTCACCTGGAACGCGCCGCCGGGCCAGGCCACCCGCGAACGCCGCACCTGGGTGGTCGTCGAGACCGAGGCGCTGGGCGAGGCGGCTACGCGCCTGCGCCTGACCCACCTGGGCTTCGGCGAGGGCGCCGACTGGGACACGACGTACGCGTACTTCGACCAGGCGTGGGGCCGCGTGCTCCCGATGATGAAGCGGCACCTCGAGGGCGGCGCGAAGTAGCTCGCCCCCGAACCGTTCACCCGACCCGAAAGGACCGGCTGCCATGCGCCTGACCATCGCCTCGTTGACCTGCGCCGCCGCCGCGCTGCTGCTGCTGGCCGCGCCCGCCGCCGCCGGCACCGCCACCGCCCCCGACGGCGTCGCCATCCACTTCACCGACCAGGGCCAGGGCTCGCCGGCGCTGGTCTTCGTGCACGGCTGGAGCTGCGACGCCTCGTACTGGGACGCGCAGGTCGCGCACTTCGCGCCGACGCACCGCGTGGTCGCGATCGACCTGGCCGGGCACGGCGCCTCCGGCCAGGAGCGCAAGGTCTACACGATGGAGGCGTTCGGCGCCGACGTCGCCGCCGTGCTGGCGAAGCTGGACCTGAAGGACGCCGTGCTGGTGGGCCACTCGATGGGCGGTGCGGTCATCGTCGAGGCGGCGCTGGCGGCGCCCGATCGCGTGCTCGGCCTGGTCGGCGTCGACAACTTCCAGAACGTGAACCTGAAGCTGCCGCCCGAGAGCATCGACGTCTTCGTGTCCACCTTCGAGGCGGACTTCGTGCCGCGCGTGACCGCCTGGGTCGGCCACTTCTTCCCGGCCGGCGCCGACAGCGCGCTGGCCGCCGGCATCGCCGCCGACATGGCCTCGGCGCCGCCCGCGGTGGGCCTGAGCGCGATGCGCGAGCTGCTGCACTGGCTCGGCAACCGCACCACCGAGCGCCTGCCGCTGCTGAAGGCCCCCCTGATGTGCATCAACGCCGACATGCAGCCCACGCAGGCCGAGCCGATCAAGGCCCTGGTGCCCGGCTACCAGCTGCGCGTGATGGCCGGGCGCGGGCACTTCCTGATGAGGGAGGACCCGGAGGGGTTCAACAAGTTGTTGGGGGAGACGGTGGGGGCGTTCTTGAAACGCTGAGTCGCGGCCGCGGTGCGATGGCAGCAGCAACTCGTACCGCGCCGCCACGACCCGCTTCTCGCCTTCGGGCAGCGTCATGCGCACCACGGCGTCGTTCTTGCGCGAGCACAGCGCGATGCCGACGGTCGGCTCCTCGTGGGCTTCGCGCTGGGTGCGGTCGTACCAGTTCATATACATCTGTAACTGACCGAGGTCGCGGTGACTGAGCTTCCCGAGCTTCAGGTCGATCAACACGAAGCAGCGCAGCAGCCGGTTGTAGAACACGAGATCGACGAAGAAGTGGTCGCCGTCGAGCGTGATGCGCTTCTGCCGCGCGACGAAGCTGAACCCCTTGCCCAGTTCGAGCATGAACTCCTGGAGATGGTCGATGATCGCCTGTTCCAGGTCGCGTTCGCGCCAGTGGGGACGGTCGGTCAGACCGAGGAATTCGAGAACGAGCGGATCCTTCACAATATCCTGCGGCTTGCTGACCTCCTGGCCCTGGTGGGCGAACGCGAGGACATCGTCTTTCTCACGACTGGCAGCCATCCGCTCGTACAGGCGGGAAGCGATCTGGCGTTCGAGTTCGCGGCAGGACCAGCCCTCGCGGGCGGCTTCGGCTTCGTAGAAGGCGCGCAGTGACGGAGTTGAGAGTGTCATGAGCAGGGCGTAGTGTGACCAGCTAAGTTCTTTTCGGAATGTTGGTTGCGAATGTGCGGGCAATTGGCTCAACGGTGTCGAGCCAATTTGTTGAGCTTGATTGTCATCAGACGCCGCCCCGATTTCGGGGTTGCCCGAATAGGCCAGAAAGAAACTCCGCATCCGCTTGAGATTCGGCAGGCTGTACCCCCTGCCGAAGCACCGGGTCAGGCGGTCGGAGAGGTGCACCAGTACGCGCTCTCCGTAGCCGGCACGCTGATCGCCCCGCTGCTCCACATCAACGATCTGCCGCCCGATCTCCCAATAGGCCAGGACCATGGACGAATTCAGAGCCCTCGTCACCCTCCCGCGGGCATCGTCGACGATCGCGACAATCCGACGGAACAGGTCATCCGCGGCGCCGCTGGAGGTGCTGTCTGTCGCGGGTGGCTGACGGTCCCGGGCACACATGTGAGATCCCCTGATGGTCGGTATTTCGTGCCACGGCCCCGGCGACCGCCCTTTGCGTCGCTGTTCTCGTTCGTGCGGCATTGGATCCATCAGAAAGGACCATGCCTGAATTTGGGTGTTCCACCCCCACCCCGCTCATGCACGAACCCATGACACCGGCTGCACAACATGACCAGGTTCTCCGCCCGGTTGGTCCCCCTCCCTGCGCGTGCGTCGCAGGCCAGCGCCGCCAGTTGCGCCGGCGCAACTGCCCGCGGCCTGCCGGCCTGCCGGCCCGCCGCGCCTGCCGCTCCAACTCCCGCCGCCCGGTCGTCGCCGCCTTCGCGACCCACGCGGCCTGCGTCGCTTCGGCCGCCACGCGCGCCACCTGCTGCGCTTTGGTCCAGCCGATCTGGCCCGCGGCGACGGCCTCGCGCAGGGTCGGCAACCGATCGAGGTCATCGGCCAGCCGTTTGAACTGGTGGTAGCGGTTGTCGCTGAAGCCCAGCTCACGGGTGGCGCAGAGCTGGAGGCTGGCGTGGCCGAGTTGCTGGTAGAGCGCGCGGCGCGCCACTTCGGCGAACCACAGCACGGCGCATTCGCGGGCCCGGTGGGCCTGGCGCAAGGAGGCGTCGACCTGCGCGGCGGGCAGGCCGGGGACGAATGCGGGCAGGTTCAGGGTGGGCTTGAAGGTCAGCCTTTCGGGGAGGAAGGCTCGCTATTGGCGATGGCGAAATAATAGCGAAAATATGGCGCAACCGCAAGTCAAGCATGTTGGTTGATTTTTGGTATACAGTATGCCGGACTCGTGGCGTGGTGCGACCTGCCGCGGATCTCCAGCCCGCCCATACTTGCCGGTCCAGACTTGCCCGTTCCGACTTGCTTGCCCCGACTTGCGCCGGCGCAACTGACCGCCGCTTGCCGGCCCGCTGCGCCCGCTGCACCTGTCGCGCCTCCCGCACACGCCGATCCAGCTCGCGCCGCATCGTCTTGGTCGTCGCCACACCCCATCCCACCGGGCAGACAAAAACTGCGGGCCCGCACCGTCACCAGTGCGGGCCCGCGACCCCAGGGAGACGACCGCCGGGGCCTGTCCCTTTCGCGGCGCCCTAGCGCGGCACCGCCAGGAACACGCTCTGCTGCGCGCGCGGCTTGTAGACCCGCATGAACACCGGACGGTCCGGGGTGCGGGCCAGCGCGGCCTGAAATTCGGCCAGCGTGGTGACCGGCTGGCGGTTGACCTCGACGATGATGTCGCCCTCCTGCAGGCCCTCGCCCGCGGCGTTGCTGGTCGGCGTCACCGCGGTGACCACCAGGCCGTTGACCGTGTCGGGCAGGCGGTTGGTCGCCCGGACGCGGTCGGTCAGCGGGCGCACCGTCACGCCGGCCAGCGTCTTGTCCTCGTCGCGGGTCTCCGGGCGCGCGGCCGGGGCGTTGCCCGCGATCTCTGCGTCCGGCAGCCGGCCCAGCTTGACCGTGATGTCGCGCTCCTTGCCGTCGCGCAGCACCTGCACGCGCGCGGCGTGCCCGATGTCCGACAGGCTGATCAGGTTGCGCAGCGCGTTGGGCGAGTTGATGGGCTTGCCGTCGACCGACAGGATGATGTCGCCTTCCTTGAGGCCCGCGGCCGCGGCCGGGGTGTCGTCGTTGACCTGCGCCACCAGCACGCCCTTGGGCTTGTCCAGGCCGTAGTAGTCGGCCAGCGACTGGTCCACTTCCTGCGGCAGCACGCCCAGGTACGCGCGCTTGACCTCGCCGTCGGTCTTGAGCGATTCGACGACCTTCATCGCCATGCTGGAGGGGATGGCGAACCCGATGCCCATGCTGCCGCCGCTGCGGCTGAGGATGGCCGAGTTCATGCCCACCAGCTTGCCGTCCATGTTGACCAGCGCGCCGCCGCTGTTGCCGGGGTTGATCGAGGCGTCGGTCTGGATGAAGTCGGCGTACGCGGTCAGGCCGATGTTGCGGCCCATCGCGCTGACGATGCCCATCGTGATGGTCTGGCCCACGCCGAACGGGTTGCCGATGGCCATGACCTGGTCGCCGATGCGCAGTTTCGCGCTGTCGGCCACTTCGATCGTCGGCAGGCCCTTGGCCTCGATCTTCAGCAGGGCCACGTCCGTCGGCGGGTCGGTGCCGATGATCTTCGCCTCGTACTCGCGGTCGCCCTCGAAGGTGACCTTGATCTTGGTGGCGTTCTCGACCACATGGTTGTTGGTCAGGATGTACCCGTCCTGGGAAATGACGATGCCCGAGCCCATCGAGCGCTCGACGCGCTCCTGGCCGCGGTGGTTCTCGTCGTCCGGCATGTTGAAGAAGCGCCGGAACATGGGGTCTTCCAGGAACGGGTGCTGGAACGAGGTGTCGACCGCCTTGTCGGTGGCGATGTTGACCACCGCGGGCATCGTCAGCGCGGCGACATCGGCGTACGAGCGCAGCTCGCCGGCGGGCGCGCCGGCGGCCGAAGCGGCCGGGGCGGCCGCCGCGGCCGGCGGCGCGGCCGGGGGCGGGGGGGGGGGGGGGGGGGCCGCGCGGGGGCGGGCCCCCCCCC
>CAYNPY010000043.1:21512-30362 GCA_964399195.1 uncultured Fibrobacteraceae bacterium | reverse complement strand
GAACGCGTCCCAGCCCGCGCTGACGTTGGCGCCCTGCGCCCACGCCGAGCCCGCGGCCAGCAGCAGCAGGATCAGGCACAGATACGATCTCTTCATGTTGTTCCCCCGTTCGAGCGGATCGACAAATGCCCTGACGGCGGCGCATATCCGGCATTCATGTCCGGGCGTGCACCACCGCGCGAAGTAGCGAGAGCGAAAGCGAGATCACCTCCCGAGCGGGCGCTCTGCGGGCCACGATGCGAGGTCTCAGGTCCTGGGCGAGGACGAAGGCGGCCGCGGGACAGATGTGCCGCGGCGCACCTGGACGGGAGCAGGGAGTCGACAATAAGGCGCACTGACATACTCAGCGGCTGGCCATGGGCGAGATTGCCGGCGCGATGTTCCGAGGGAGGAGCGTAGCAGGGTCGGGGGACAGATTCAAGGGGGTGTGCGGCTGATGCGCCATCCAAGGTGGGTCGCCGCAGCACCCGCCCCCTGGCGTTGCCCCTCGCGGCGGATCTGCAACCGCAAGCTCTGAAAGGGTTTGCGGAGATGCCGGGCGCCGCGGCGCCGCAGGTTCCCCGTCATTCCGTCCCGCGGAACGGGCTGTCGCTTTCGCTCCGGCGACAAACGTGATAAACTATCAGCGCCGGAATCGCCCCATGCGTTGGACCAGGGAGTACCATGATGCTGCTGTTCGCGACGGAGTTTCCGATCGACCACGGCCAGGACCCGATCGTGTTCCTGAAGATCGTGCGCGAATGGATACTCGCCACCGAGGGCACCGCCCTCACCGAGGCCGACCTCGAAGCCTTCACCGACCGCGACGACCTGGCCGTCACCGCCGCGGACGAACACGTCCGCCTGCTGCGCGTGAGCCTGCCGGGCAACGAGTCGGCGGCCGTCGGCTACGCGCGAGAGGAGGGCCCGCTCAAGTGGGCGACCTCGCTCGTCTTCTCGCGCGACGAGGACGACACCTGGGTGTCGGTGCGCGTCTCGGTCGACGCCCGCGAGCGCGGCGTCGCCGTGCCCCCGGCGAAGAAGCCGCTCATCGTCCACACGCTGCTGGACGAGCTGGGCGGCGCCATGGACGGGGCGCTGGCCGCGCGCACCACGCCGGTCAGGCTGTCGGACATGGACCTGGAACTGGCCACCCGCTGCGTCACGGCCGAGGCCGGCTGCCGCCTGCCGGTCGTCTACGCCAGCGTCGACCAGACGGGCGGGCACGTGCTGCATGTCGACGCCCTGGCCCTGGCGTTGGCCGGCATCGCCCACGTGCTGGTCGAGCCCGACCGCGCCTTCTCGATGCAGCTGAAGCACCTGTCCGGCTCCCGCAACGTGTACGGAGGCACCATCGGCGTGCACTGGCCCGACGGCAGCGGCCGCCGTCCGTTCTTCGTGGGCGGACCGTTCCGCACCGCGGCCGACCTGGGCCCGGCGATCATCGAGGAGATCCGCCGCTACCTCGTGCAGCGGCCCCCGCTGCCCCGCTGCGCCTGGGGCGCGGTGGCGCAGGTGCACGCGCAGCTGGCGGCGCCGGCGCTGAAGGCGGACCAGGCGGAGGCGTGAGCGGTGCGGTAGGCATGGGCACGCGACTCGGACTGGTGACCGACCCGCTCTTCGAACTCCACGCCCAGCCGGGACACCCCGAGCGCCCCGAGCGCCTGCGCGCCGTGCGGGACGAACTGGACCGCTCGGGCCTGCTGCCGGCGTTCACGCCGCTCCGGCCGCGGCCGGCTTCTCGAGTAGAGCTGCTGCGGGCGCACGACGCCTCGCACGTGGACCGGGTCGCGGCGCTGACCGCCGGCCCGCCCCGCATGCTCGATGCGGACACCTACAGCAACGAGCACACGTGGCGGGCGGCGCTGCAGGCGGCGGGCGGCGTGGCGGACCTGGCCGCGGCCGTGCTGCGCGGAGAGCTGGACCGCGGCCTGGCCCTGGTGCGCCCGCCCGGCCACCACGCCACGCCGGACGCGACCATGGGCTTCTGCGTCTTCAACAACGTGGCCGTCGCCGCGCGGGCGGCGCAGGCGGCCGCGCTCGCCACCGCGCCCGCGGGCGCCGCGCCGCCGCGCGTGGCGATCGTCGACTTCGACGTGCACCACGGCAACGGCACGCAGGACATCTTCGCGGCGGACCCGTCGGTGCTTTTCGTGTCGCTGCACCAGTACCCGCTGTGGCCGGGCACCGGCTGGTACACGGAAGCCGGGGAAGGGCCGGGCCGGGGCGCGACGCTGAACGTCCCGCTGCCGCCGGGCGCCGGCGACGGCGCCGCCCGCGCGGCGTGGACGCGCCTGGTGCTGCCGGCGCTGCGCCGCTTCCGGCCCGAGCTGCTGCTGGTGTCGGCGGGGTGGGACGCGCACTGGCGCGATCCGCTGGCGCAGCTCCGGTACTCGCTGACGGGCCAGGCCTGGCTGTGCCGCGAACTGGCGCGCGCCGCGGACGAGCTGTGCGCCGGCCGGCTGGTCATCGCGCTGGAGGGCGGCTACGACACCGAGGTCCTGGCCCACGGCGTGGCCAACGCGGCGCGGGCCCTGGCCGGGCGCGACGAGATCGCCGATCCCCTCGGCGACGGCGGCGCGGGGCAGGAGAACGCCGCGGCGCTGCTGGACCGCGTCGAGGCGTTCGTCGCCGAAGACGGCGCCGGGCCCTGACTCAGCGCGCCGTCCGCGAGATCCCGAGCTTCTTCAAGCGGCTCTGCAGCGTGGTCGGCTTGAGGCCCAGGCGCGCGGCCGCGCCGTCGGCGCCGTAGATCTTCCCTGCGGTCAGGGCGAGCACGCGCCGCAGGTGGCGGCGCTCGGCCTCGGCCAGGGTCAGGTCGGCGTCGTCGTCCGCCGCGCGGGCCGGCGCCGGCCCGGCGCCGCCGGCTGCGCGCGCCGCCCGCCGCGTCCCGCCCTGGAAGAAGCGCGCGTCCAGCGCCCCGCCCGGCTTCATGATCGTCGCCCGCTCCAGCGCGTTGACCAGCTGGCGCACGTTGCCGGGCCAGTCCTGCGCCGCCAGTTCCCGCAGCGCCGCGTCGTCGACGGTCCAGGGGCCGCGGCCGGTGCGCCGCGCCAGCGCGGCCAGGATCGTGGCGACCAGGCGCGGCAGGTCGTCGAGGCGCTCGCGCAGCGGCGGCACGTGCAGCGGGAAGACGTTGAGGCGGTAGTAGAGGTCCTCGCGGAACAGGCCCTCGCGCACGCGGTCCTCCAGGTCGCGGTGCGTGGCCGCGACGATGCGCACGTCCACCTTCACGGTGCGGTCGCTGCCCACCGGCTCGAACGTGCCCTCCTGCAGCACGCGCAGCAGCTTGGCCTGCGCGGCCGGCGGCATGTCGCCGATCTCGTCCAGCAGCAGCGTGCCGCCGTTGGCGGCCAGGAAGCGCCCCGGCCGCGCCTGGCCGGCGCCGGTGAAGGCGCCCCTGACGTGGCCGAACAGCTCGCTCTCGAGCAGCGACTCGGGGATGGCCGCGCAGTTCAGGGTCAGGAACGCCTGGGCGCGCCGCGGGCTCCACTGGTGCAGGGCGCGCGCGAGCACCTCCTTGCCGGTGCCGGTCTCGCCCAGGATCAGGACCGGCGCCGTGGTGCCGGCCACCTGCCGCGCCTGCGCGACCAGCCCGCGCATGGCCGGCGAGCGGCTGCCTTCCAGCTGGGAGGCGGGGTCGTGACCCTCGTCGCGCCCGGTCAGCACGCGCTGCCGCTCGTCCAGCAACTGGCGGTAGCGCTCCAGCAGCTCGGCCTGCTCCGCGTAGCGGAAGGCCAGGGCGATGATCTGCCCGTAGACCTCGGCCAGCTCGACGGTGTCCGGCCCGTAGCCGTCGCAGACCTCGCGGTCGAACGTGATCAGGCCCAGGTTCCGCTCGCCGGCGTAGAGCGGCACCACCAGGCACGAGTGGCCGTGCGGCAGGTCCAGGACGCCGTCGTAGGGGTCGCCCTCGCCGCGGGCGTGGTCGTGCTCCTCCAGCACCACGGCGCGGCGCCGCTCGAAGGCCCGCGCGATCGACGGGAAGTCCCGCAGGCGGATGCTGTGCCGGCGCACGCGGTCGTCGGCCAGCCGGCCGCGGGCGGCCAGCACGCGCAGCTCGCCTTCTTCCAGACCCAGCACCGCGGCCAGGTCGTGCGGCACCAGCTTCTGCAGCGAGTCCAGCGCGCGGGTCAGCACCTCGGGCAGGTTCTCCGGCTCGGCGGCCAGGCGGGCCAGGTCCTTCAGGTCGCGGGTGGCGTCGTAGATCTGGTTCATGTCGGCCTCCCGGCGCTGGTGAGTCGGCAACGATATTTCGGTTAAACAACGAAATATCGCTGTATGGTGCAACGAATTATCGTTGTCGCGGGCGGCCGCTGCAGTGGGTGACCTTCCCAATTGGTTGATATATCAACCAGTTCAGCGAATGTCCGATGCTGGCCTCGCCCTTGCAGTTCCGCGGACGTGAGAGCAGAACAACCCGCCCGCCGGGGCGGCCCACCCCGCAGCAAGGAGCGCGAACCATGAGCAACCAGAACGTGATCAACGACCTCAACGGCATCCTCGCCGACAGCATCGTGATGTACCAGAAGCTGCACCACTACCACTGGCGCGTGAAGGGCCGCGGCTTCTACCAGCTGCACGGCATGTTCGAGGGCTTCTACGACGAGTTCGCCGAGGTGACCGACAGCGTGGCCGAGCGCATCCTGATGATCGGCGGCGCGCCGCTGGCCAGCCTGGCGCAGGCGCTCGAGCTGTCGTCGCTGAAGGAGGACGTCTCGGTGCCGGACGCGCAGCGGATGGTGGCCAACACGGCGGCCGACCTGCAGGCGTTCCGCGGCAAGCTGCGCGCGGCGGTCAAGGCGGCCGACGAGGTGGGCGACCGCGGCACGGTCAACCTGCTGGACCCGATCGCCGACGGGCTGGACAAGAAGCTGTGGATGCTGGAGGCGTACCTGGCCGCTTAGGCGGCCGGGGCCGCGGCAGCGCGGAAGCAGGTGAGCCCGCGCCGGACCCGGGTCGGCGCGGGCTCGGCCGTTCGCGCGGCGGACTACAGGCGGTCGGTCGCGAACGTGTCGCCCTGGTCGATGTCGCCCGTCTCGAAGCCGCGGCGGAACCAGCGCACGCGCTGTTCGCCGGTGCCGTGCGTGAAGGCGTCCGGGACCACGCGGCCCTGCGTCTGCTTCTGCAGATTGTCGTCGCCGATGACGTTGGCGGCGTTGAGGGCTTCCTCGACGTCGCCGGGCTCCAGGATCGCGAAGCGGCGCTGCGCGTGGTGGGCCCAGACGCCGGCCAGGAAGTCGGCCTGCAGTTCCATCCTGACCGACAGCTCGTTGGCCTCGCGCTGGCCGCCGCGCCGGCGCTCGCGCTCGACCTGCTCGGAGATGCCCAGCAGGTTCTGCACGTGATGCCCGATCTCGTGCGCGATGACGTAGGCCTGGGCGAAGTCGCCGGCGGCGCCGAAGCGCTCGCGCAGCGTCTCGTAGAACGACAGGTCGATGTACGCCGTCTCGTCGGCCGGGCAGTAGAACGGCCCCACCGCCGCGTCCTGCAGGCCGCAGGCCGAATGGACCGCGTCCGAGAACAGCACCAGCTTCGGTTCGCGGTACGTTTCGCCCGCGGCGGCGAAGAGCTCGCGCCAGACGTCCTCGGTGTCGGCCAGCACGACGCTGACGAACCGGGCCGCCTCGTCCGAGGCGGCGTCGACCGGGACGCCGGACTGCGGACCGCCGGACAGGCCGCCGCCGGGCTGCTGCTGGAGCAGGGCCAGCGGGTCGCCCCCCATCAGCGCGTAGATGATCAGGACGACCAGCCCCAGGCCGCCCAGACCGCCGCCGACCATGGCGGGGCCGCCGCGCCCGCGGCGGTCCTCGACGTTGCTGCTGCCGCGCCTGCCCTGCCAGCGCATGGCCGTCCCCCCCTGCGATGGAAGCGCCGTGAGTCCTGTCGCCCGCACCCTACCGGACCGCGGCCGGATCGTCAAACGGCGGCGGCCGGCGGGCCCGCCGGGAACGCGCCGCGCCCGCCCCTTGTTGACATGAGGTTCGGCCCTCCGTCACTTTCAGGCCCGCCGCTCCCGGCGCCTCGCTCGTCGGCGACCGCAGGTAAACGGATCCCTCCCGGCGTCCGTCTTGTGGTCCGGAGCGAGGAGGAAGCTCATGGGCAAAGCCGATCACCAGCAGCCGGACCGCCCTTCGGCGCCACCCGGGGTCCCGGAATCCGACCTGGACCTGGCCCGCGCCGCGGCCGGAGGCGACGAAGAGGCCTGGCGCCGCCTCTACGACGCCACCTGTCGGCCGCTGTTCAACTTCCTGGTCTACCAGACCGGCGACCGCGAGGCCGCGCGCGACCTGCTGCAGGAGACGTACGTCACGGCGCTCGCGCGCCTGGACACGTACCGCGGGCAGGGCACGCTGCTGGCCTGGCTGCGGTCGGTGGGGCTGCGCAAGTGCCTCGACTGGCGGCGCCGCGTGAAGCTGGGCGTCAGGCGGCTGGCGGCGCTGGCCCTCGAGCGCACCGCCCTTTCCTCCTCCCGAAACGAAGCGACGTTCCCCGGACTCGGTGACGGCTTCCAGGCGGCCCTCGACCGCCTGTCGCCGCACCAGCGCGCGGCCCTTCTGCTGCGCGAGCTGGAGGACGCGCCCTTCGCCGAGATCGCCGCGGCCCTGGGCTGCGGCGAGCCCACGGCGCGGGTCCATCACCACCGGGCCTGCCGCAACCTGCGCGCCTGGCTGCAGGGCGGCGACGACCTGGTGTTCCGCGAGATGCCGGGAGGGAATCAGCCATGAAGCGCCACCTGAAGCACGACCGGTACCGCCTGGAGGACCGCGAGGCCGAGAGCCTGTGGTACGCGGTGCGGCGGGAAGTGAAGGGCGCCGGCGCGGCGGCCCGCGGGCCGCGCGGCCTGCGGCGGCCGGCCTGGGCGACCGCGGCGCTGGCGGTGGTCGCGCTGGCGGCCATCGGCTGGTGGTTCGGCGAGCGCCGGCCGCAGGCCGTGGTCGCCGTGCAGCCGCGGCCGGAGATCGCGCGGGTGGAGGCGCCGCGGAGCGAGGCGCCCGTGGTGGCTCTGGAGCAGCCGGCCCCCGCCGAACGTCAGGCGGACAGGCCGGCGCCGCCCGCGCCAAAAGGCAGCGTCGAGACGGTCCGGCAGCCGTCGACGGCGGCCGACATCGCCGCCCGCGACATGAAGTCCGCCCCCGCCACCGAGTCGGTCGTGGCCGTGGCCCCGGAGCCCGTCGCGCAGAGCTCGCCCCAGGCGGCCGCCGGGCGCGACGTCACGGGCGAAACGTTCGAGAAGTACGCCGTCGACTCGTCGGACCCGGCGCTGCAGAAGCGGGCGGGCGCGGTTTACCACGACGCCGTGAGGTACGCGAATCCGCCGCGGACGGACGACGTCTCCCGGCGGTCTGCTGCGGCGCCGTCGGACGTCGGCCGGCCGTCCCTGCGGCCCGCGCCCGGCTCGAACACCGGCGGCGCCCCGCTGCCGAACGGCGAGAGCTTCGACGCGATGTACTTCGAGCACGCGGGCACGAACCCCTTCGTCGCCACTGAAGAGGACGCGCTGTCGACCTTCGCGCTGGACGTGGACAACGCGTCGTTCACGCTGGCGCGCAGCTACCTGGGCCGGGGCGAGCTGCCGCCGGCGGCCGCCATCCGCGTCGAGGAGTTCGTCAACGCTATCGACTCCGGCTGGCCGCCGCACGGGCGCGAGACGTTCCGCATCGGGCTGGACGGCGGGCCGTCGCGCTTCGGCGAGGGCTACCACCTGCTTCGCGTGGGCATCGTCGCCCGCAGCGTCGACGCCGCGCAGCGCAAGCCGGCCAACCTGGTCTTCGTCATCGACGTCTCCGGCTCGATGGACCGCGAGAACCGCCTGGGCGCGGTCAAGCGGGCCCTGCGCGTGCTGGTCGACGAGCTGGGCGAGGGCGACCGCGTCGGCGTCGTCACCTACGGGTCCCACGCCGAGGTGCGCCTGCCGCTGGTGGACGCCTCGCGCCGCGACGAGATCCTCGAGGTCATCGGCGGCCTGCGGCCGACCGGGTCGACCAACGCGGCGGCCGGACTGAAGCTGGGCTACGAGCTGGCGCGCCGCGACTTCGAGCCCGGCCACGTCAACCGCCTGATCCTCTGCTCGGACGGCGTGGCCAACGCCGGACGGGCTACCGACGCCGAGGGCATCCTCGACCTGGCGCGCGGCGGCGCCGACGACGGCATCGCGCTCTCGACCATCGGCTTCGGCATGGGCAACTACAACGACGTGCTGATGGAGCGGCTCGCCGACAAGGGCGATGGCAACTACTTCTACGTGGACCACCCGCGCGAGGCCGAGCGCGTCTTCCGCGAGAACCTGACCGGCCTGCTGCAGACCGTGGCCCGCCAGGCGAAGGTCCAGGTCGAGTTCGACCCGCGGCGCGTGACGCGTTGGCGCCTGCTCGGCTACGAGAACCGCGACGTGGCCGACCGCGACTTCCGCAACGACGCCGTCGACGCGGGCGAGGTGGGGGCGGGGCACCAGGTCACGGCGCTGTACGAGCTCAAGCTGGCGGCCGACCGCGACCGCCGGGACGACGATGACGATGAAGGGCGCCTCGGCGTCGTGCGCCTGCGCTGGGAAGCGCCCGAGCACGACACCGCGCAGGCCGGCCGCGTCACCGAGGTTGAGCGCGCGATCGAGGCGCGGTTGTTCTCGGGCCGGGACGACGGCGGCTCGCCGCAGTACCGGGCGCAGGCCCTGGCCGCCGAGTTCGCCGAGATCCTGCGCGGCAGCTACTGGGCGAAGGAGAGCCGCCTGTCGGCGCTGGTGCCCATCGCCGACGGGCTGGCGCGCGAACTGCCCCGCGACCAGGCGGTGCAGGACCTGGCGCGGATGATCCGGGCGGCGGCGGACCTGCGCGCGGAGGGGCGGCGGGACGACGACTGGTGAGCCATGGG
>CAYNPY010000043.1:0-21412 GCA_964399195.1 uncultured Fibrobacteraceae bacterium | reverse complement strand
ATGGGCGTTGCGCCGCTTGCGCCGGCGCAAGTCGCGATGGAGGACGAATTGCCCCGCAACGTGGAGATCAAGGCCCGCCTGGACGGCCAGGGCGCGCTGGCGGAAGCGGCGGCGCGCGCGGCCGCCCTGGGCGCCCACGGTCCGCAGGTCATCGAGCAGGACGACACCTTCTTCCCCTGCGCGAACGGCCGCCTCAAGCTGCGCGCTTTCGCCGACGGCGACGGCGAGCTGATCTTCTACCGCCGCGCGGACGCGACGGAGGCCAAGGAATCGTTCTACGTGCTGGCGCCTGTCGCGAACTGCGCGCCGCTGCGCGAGGCGCTCACGCTGGCGTACGGCCAGACGGGCCGCGTGCGCAAGCGGCGCGAGCTGTGGCTGGTCGGCCGCACGCGCGTGCACCTGGACCGCGTGGAAGGGCTGGGCGCGTTCCTCGAGCTGGAGGTCGTGCTGGAAGAGGGCGAGGCCGCGGCGGCGGGGCAGGAGGAAGCGCGGCGGCTGCTCACCGCGCTGGGTGTTGCGCCGGCGCAACTGGTCGCGGGGGCGTACGTCGACCTGCTGATGCGCGGCGAAACGTAGGCGGGGTCCGCGCCCACGCACTGGGAGCGGACCCCGCGTCCATTCGTCGGCAGGCGACCTAGGGGTAGATCGCCTGCGCCGCTCCGGTCGGTCCGCTCGCCGCGCTGGAGCCGCCGCCGCCGCGCAGGCCGCCGGCGCCGCCGGCGCCGGGCGTGCCGACGAGCATCAGAGGCACGCCCTCGAACACGGGGTTCGACACGCCGGAACGGTAGACGCAGATCGACGGACCGCCCGGCCCGCCCTGGCCGCCACCGCCGCCGCCGCCGCTGCCGCCAAGGCCGCCCTGGCCGCCATTGCCGGCGTCGCCGCCGCCGCTGCCGCCGCTGCCGCGCGGACCGCCACCGCCGCCCGCGCCGCCCTGGCCGCCGTCGCCGCCCGTGCCGCCCTGGCCCGACTCGAACCGGCAGGCGGCGTCGAACTCCGGCGAACTGTTGACCAGGAGCACGGCGAGGGAAGCCCCACCGCCCTGGCCGCCGCCGCCGCCCAGGCCGCCGGTGCCGCCGCCGCCGCCGCCGCCGCCGCCACCGCCGCGATCGCCCGAACAGAGCAGGGTCTGTTCGTAGCCGCCACCGCCGCCGCCGCCGCCGCCGCCCGACTGGCCGGGCGCTCCGGTGCCGCCGTTGTTCCCGGTGATGGTCACCCAGTTGCCCGCCGTCACCAGGCCGACGTTCGACAGCAGGGCGGAGCCGTTCGCCCCGGGGGAGCCGCTGCCGCCCGTGGCCCCGGTGCCGCCGTTGCCGCCGGAGCCGCCGCACGAGGTGGCGTAGGCCCCCGGCGTTCCGCCGGGCGCGCCGCCGCTGCCGGTGGCGCCCGCGGCGCCGTTGCCCAGGTAGCCGCCCATGCCGCCGGCCCCGCCGGTGCTGCCGCCCGTGCCGCCGCTGCCGCCCATGCCGCCGCCGCTCCCGTTGGAGGCGCCGCTGAAGCCGTTGTTGCCGCCGGCGCCGGCCGTGCCCGGGTTCCCCGGCGTTCCGCTGACCCCGTCGGCGCCGGTGCCGGCGGTGAATGCGCAGTCCACGAAGCGCAGGTCGACGCAGCTGACCAGCCACAGCGCGATGGAGGGGCTGCCGGGCGCGATCGCCGGCGCGGACTGGAAGACGAGCCCCGTGTACGTGGCGCCGCTGACGCCCTCCTGGCGCAGAGCGGGCGTGACCGCGGACAGCGTGGAACGGCTGCCGGCGGTCCGCGTCCAGCCGGGCAGCGAGTAGCCGCCGATGATGGAGACGTTGTCGCGCAGCAATACGTTCTCGCTGTAGGCGCCGGCCTCGACGAGCACGAAGGGCACGCCGCCGGCCTCGGCCAGCGACAATCCCATGGCGACCGTGGCCACCGGGGCGAGCCGCGTGCCCGCGTTGGCGTCCGAGCCCGTGGTCGCCGAGACATGGATGTCCTCTGCCACGTCGAAGTTCACCACGGCCAGGGCGATGGCGCCGCGGTCGTCGGTCACGCGGATCTTCGCGCGGTAGGATCCCGTCGCGGGCCACGCGATGGTGACGTCCGCCGTCGTCGTCGAACTGGCGTCGAACGTGCCGTCATCCTCGAAGTCCCATTCGTAGAGGACGATCGAGCCGTCCGGGTCGCTGGCCGTCGCCGCGAAGCCGGTGACCGCCTGCGACACCGTGGCGCCCTCGACCGGGGCCGTGATGGTCACCACCGGCGCCAGGTTGTTCTCGCGCGGCAGCAGCAGCGGGGCCACCGCGACGCTGTCGCCGGCGGCCGCAAGCGAGCCGTTCGCTTCCCGGTCCAGCCAGCCGCTGTGCGTGGCGACCAGCGTGTAGTTGCCTGCCGGCACGTCGCGCATGACGTAGGTCCCGGCCGCGTCGGTGACCGCGACGTAGGACGTCCCCTCGCAGTAGACGACCGTGCTTCGGTGGTTCGTCGCGTTCTGCAGGGTGGCGCTGCCGTGGAACGTGCCGGTCGGCACCAGCGCAATGTCGACGAAGGTCGTATCGGCCAGCGCGCCCGCGCGCGGTTCCGGCACGTCGGCCGTGGCGCGGCCGGCCTTGTGGTCGCGCGCTTCGGTCGTGACCAGCCAGACGCCGGGCTGCAGGCCGGCGAACGCGAACCGGCCCTCCCGGTCGCTGACCGCAGCCAGCCGGCCGTCCGCGGCCTTGCGGCCCGGCTCGTCGGCCGTGGCGGGGAGCTCGCCGCGGGCCTGCGCGTCCAGCCGCGCGCGCACGCTGGCCGGCAGGCCGCCGACCACGGGCTCGGCCGTCACCACGACGCCGCCGATCGGCTGGCCGCCGATGTCACGGACGCGGCCGCCGAGCACGGCGCCGCTGGGGGTCTGCGGGCCCGGCAGCGGGCTGACGCCCTGGTCGGAACTGCAGGCCGCCAGGGCCAGGATCAGCCCCAGCGATGCGGCGGTGATCACGAAGCGCAAGGCCGGACCCAGCGGTCGGCATCCTGGCGCGGACGAGCGGTTCATGTCGGTCTCCCCTGGTTGCGGTGGTGGCGGGGATTGCAGGATCCCCGCGCGGTTCAGCGCACGCGCACGAACGGCCTGGTGACGATGTCGCCGCCGGCCTCCAGGCGCAGGTAATAGCGGCCGGCCGGCACCTCGCGGCCGCGGTCGTCGCGGAAGTCCCAATCGATCACGCGTTCGCCGGCGGCGGCGTGGCCGTCGGCCCAGGCGCGCACGCGCCTGCCGGCCAGGTCGTACACGCCCACCGCGGCCGCGCCGTCGCGGGCCAGCCGCAGGCGGAAGCTCACCAGCCCCGTGGCCGGGTTGGGCCAGGGCGCATCCAGCGTGGCCGCGGGCAGGTGCGTGGCGATGTCGAGCCCGCTGGTCGCGGCGTCGACGACGACGTTCTGCACCAGCCCGATGCGGTAGTCGTCGACGCGGACATCGAGGTGGTAGGTGCCCGGCGGCACGCCGTCGAGGCACCAGGAGCCGTCGGCGGCGCTGGCCGCGTGCAGGCCGGTGTAGGACCAGTCGAGGGCGCGCAGGAAGACGCCGGCGCGGGCCACGGGCTCAGCGGTCAGGGCGTCGCGGACCGTGCCGCAGAGGGTGCCTGCCGCGGCGGACTGGGCCGCCGCGACGGCGCCGGCCAGCAGCAGAGCGGCCAGCGCGCGCGGCGCCGCCCGGGGCCCCGGGTGCGGCGAAGGGGTGCATTTCATGTCGGCGGAACCTCCCGGGTCGGGGCGGAGGTATGCGGCCCCGCGGGGCCGGGGAAGGAAAAAGTCTACCATATTGCTCTTGAATTTGCAGCCGGCGATTTCGGGCGGGGCCGGAGCCTCGGCGGGGGAGCCGGTCAGCCGTCCAGCGCCCCGCCCCGCGACAGGATCACGTCGCGGTAGAAGCGGCCGCTGTCCTTGATGGTGCGCGCCTGCGTGGCGCGGTCCACCTGGACCAGGCCGAAGGTCTTGGCGTAGCCGCAGGCCCACTCGAAGTTGTCCAGCAGCGACCAGGCGAAGTAGCCGCGCACGTCCACGCCGTCGGCGATGGCCTCGCGCACGGCCTGCAGGTGCGAGCGCAGGTAGTCGATGCGCAGCGGGTCGCGCACGCGCCCACTCGCGTCGGGCGGCGGGTCGGCGAACGCGGCGCCGTTCTCGGTGATGTGGATCGGCATCTCGCCGTAGCGCGCGCGCAGCCAGCCGAGCACCTCGCGCAGGCTCTGCGGACGCACCTCCCAGCCCGTCTCCGTGTAGATGGCGCCGGGCTGCCGCACCTGGGCCGCCCCGGTGGGGTGGGCCGCCGGGTCGGCCCGGTTGACCGAGCGCGTGTAGTAGTTCAGGCCCAGGAAGTCGATCGGCTCGCCGATGACGGCGAAGTCCTCCGCGGGGAACCGCGGCCAGGCCGCGCCGAAGATCGCCGGCATCTCCTCGGGGTAGCTGCCGAGGCGCAGCGCGTCCAGGTACCAGCGGTTCATGTAGGCGTCGGCGCGGCGCGCGGCCTCGAGGTCGGCCTCAGAATCGCTCGCGGCGTCCTTGGGCTCGAGGTTGACGACGATGCCGACCTGCGCGCGCGTCTCGGCGCGCAGGCAGCGCACGGCCAGCCCGTGCCCGCGCAGCAGGTTGTGCGCCGCCTGGGCGGCGGCGGCCAGGTCGCGCCGGCCGGGCGCGTGCACGCCGTGCACGTAGCCGCCGTCGACGACGACCCACGGCTCGTTCAGCGTCGCCCAGTGCCCGACGCGGTCGCCCAGGCGCGCGGCGACCACGCGCGCGTAGTCGGCGAACCACTGCGCGCAGTCGCGCGCGGCCCAGCCGCCGCGTTCGTCCAGCGCCTGCGGCAGGTCCCAGTGGAACAGCGTCGGGAACGGCGTGATGCCGGCCTCCAGCAGGCCGTCGACCAGCCGGTCGTAGAAGTCGAGCCCGGGCCCGTTCACGCGGCCGGTGCCCTCGGGCAGCACGCGGCTCCAGGACAGGCTGAAGCGGTAGGCGCCCAGGCCCAGCTCGCGCATCAGCGCGATGTCCTGCCGCCAGAGCCGGTAGTGGTCGCAGGCGACGTCGCCGGTGTCGCCGCCGGCAATGCGGCCCGGCTGGTGCGCGAACACGTGCCAGTTGCTGGGCCCGGCGCCGTCGGCCAGCGGTGAACCTTCGATCTGGTAGGCGGAGGTGGCGGCGCCCCAGAGGAAGCCGTCGGGAATGCCCTTGTTCACGCGTCGCCTCCGCCGGGGCCGAGCGTGATGGACACGATGTGGCGGCGGCCGTCGCGCAGCAGGGGCAGGCGCGCCCGGCCGTCCTGGGGGGCCACGGGCTTGCCGTCGACGCTCGCCGCGACGACCGCCTGCGAGCAGCCCTGCGGATTCGTGACCGTCACTTCGTAACTCGTGCGTTCGCCCGGCAGGTGCCAGGACACCTTGAAGCCGGGCCAGTCGTCGGGGACGCACGGCGCCACGACGAGCGTGTCGCCGCCCTCGGTGCCGAAGCCGAGGATCGATTCCAGCGCCACGCGCTGCAGCCAGCCCGACGAGCCGGTGTACCAGGTCCAGCCGCCGCGGCCGACGTGCGGCGGGGCGCCGTAGACGTCGGCCGCCACCACATAGGGCTCGACCATGTAGCGCGCCACCTGCTCCGGCGTCGTCGCGTGCAGGATCGGGTTGAGCAGGTCCAGCAGCTGCGTGGCGCGCTCGCGCCGCCCCAGCTTGGCCATGGCGCGCACCACCCAGGTGGCGGCGTGCGTGTACTGCCCGCCGTTCTCGCGCACGCCGGCCACGTAGCCGCGGATGTAGCCCGGATCGCGCGGCGTGTCGACGAAGGGCGGCGTCAGCAGCCGGATCAGGCGCTCCTCGTCGCTGATGAGCTGGGCCTCGACCTGGTCCATCGCCGCGGCGGCGCGCTCCGGCGGCGCCACGCCCGACAGCACCGACCAGGCCTGCGCCAGGGCGTCGATGCGGCACTCGCGGTTCTCGCGCGAGCCCAGCGGGGCGCCGTCGTCGTAGTAGCCCCGCCGGTACCACCCGCCGTCCCAGCCGCCCTCGTTGAGGGCCGCCGCCAGGCGCTCGCGATGGGCGCGGTAGCGCCCGGCGCGTTCGGTCTCGCCGCGCTCGTCGCACAGCGGCGCGAAGGCGTCGATGATCGCGACCAGGAAGAACCCCATCCACGTGCTCTCGCCGCGGCCGAGGCGGCCGACGCGGTTCATGCCGTCGTTCCAGTCGCCGGTGCCGAACAGCGGCAGGCCGTGCGCGCCCACCGCCAGGGAGCGGTCCAGCGCGCGGCAGCAGTGCTCGAAGACCGTGCCCTCGCGGCCCGACGGCGCGGCGTGGACGAAGATCTCGTCCTCGCCGTCGGGCAGCGCGGGCGCGGTCAGGTACGGAGCGCGTTCGTCGAAGACGGCGACGTCGCCGGTCTGCCGCGCGTATTCGCAGGCGATGTAGGGCAGCCACAGCAGGTCGTCGGCGAAGCGCGTGCGGATCCCGGCCGTCATCGGCGGGTGCCACCAGTGCAGCACGTCGCCCTCGCTGAACTGGTGGCCGGCGTGCAGCAGGATCTGGCGGCGCGTCAGCTCGGGCCAATAGGGGAGCAGCGCGAGGGAATCCTGCAGCTGGTCGCGGTAGCCGTAGGCGCCGCCCGACTGGTAGAAGGCCGAGCGGCCGCGCACGCGGCACGACAGCGTCTGGTAGGCGAGCCAGCCGAAAAGCATCAGGTCGAGCGCGGGCGAGGGTGATTCGACCGTCAGGGCCCCGAGCCCCTCACACCAGAAGTCGCTCGCGTCCAGCAACGCTTTGTCACAGGCGTCCGCCGTGGCCAGCTTCGCCGCCGTGGCCAGCGCTCCCGCAACGCCCCGTTCCTGGCCCAGGACGAAGTACACGTCGCGGTGGTGGTATTGGTGCGCGGGGATCTCGAAGCTCACCTGGAGGGCGAAGCACGGATCGAGGTCCGCGCCTGTCCGCGGCTCGAGCGAAGGCGCCGCCAGCGCCGCCGGCGCCGAAGGATCGCGGTCGGCGCCCAGGTACCAGGCCCGGTCGCAGGTCGCGTGGACGGTGGCGCCGGGCGCGTCGGTCACCGCGGACGCGAAGGCCACATGGTCGGCGAAGGCGCCGCGGCCGACGCCGCGGGCCAGCAGCACGCCGGTGTCCGCGTCGCGCTCGGTCACGATCCCGCCCTCGTCGGGGCCGCGCCGCGCGCCGTCGCCGAGCAGGGTGCAGGCGAAGAGCGAGAGGCGCCGTCGCGCCGGCCCGGGATTCGTCACCCGGACGCGGCAAACGCGGGCGGGCAGGTCGCGGTCGACGAACACCGCGGTCTCGACCCCCAATCCGCCCGCCCGGCGCAGCCACTTGGTGCAGCCGAAGCCGTGGCGGACCTCGACCGGGCCGCCGCCGTGAAGCGATCCGGCCACCGGACCGGGCAGGCAGGGCAGCCAGGCGCCCGTCTCGTCGTCCCGCAGGTGGAACGTCTCGGACGGCGGGTCCAGGACCGGGTCGTTGCTCCAGGGGGTCAGCCGGTTCTCGCGGCTGTTGTCGCACCAGGACGCGCCCAGGGCGGTCTCGCTGGCGATGCAGCCGAACCGCTCGTTCGCGATGACGTTCGTCCACGGCAGCGGCGGCAGGCGCAGGCGTCCGTCGGCGCCGGGCTCGAGGCGGATGACGTACTCGTCCCAGTCCTCCCCGAAGCCGCCCAGGCCGTTGAAGAAGGTCAGCTCCTCGTTCGGGTCCTGGCTGCGCGGCGTCGGCGCCATGAGCGCCGAGGGGTCCGCTGCCGCGGCCGGGGGCGCGGGGGACTCGGCGCGGGCCATCGGCCGGTGCGCGAGCGGCAGGCCCAGGTCGCGCCAGAAGGCGAGGCGCCGGTCCGCTGCGCTCTCGTCGTCCGTCCCGCACGGTTCCGGATCCGGCGACGCTCCGCCGTCCCCGGCCAAGAGGTCGGCGGCCAGGGCCCGGGCGCGCGCCTCGGCCGCGACGTCCCAACCGCGGCGCGCGCGGTCGGCGGCCGCCGAGGAAGCGGCGTCCGCGAACACGGCAGCCACTGCCGCGTCGTCGCGCACCAGGTCGGCGAGCGCCAGCGCTGACTCGCGGTCGTCCGCCACGCCCAGCAGGAAGGCCAGGCGCGCGACGGCGCCCGGCGCCACATCCAGCGTGCGGCGCAGGCTCGCGACCGGATCGAGCACGTTGCCCGTCGTCCCGGACAAGCGGGCGCCGGGGTCCAGGGCCGCCGGCTCGTCCCGGTGGCGTCCGCGCCCGCGCCAGCGCAGGCGGTCGGTCTCCCACTGCAGGTCGCCGGCGCCGCCGACGGCATGCACCAGCACGGGCCAGCGCTCGTCCGGCGAGCGAGCGCGGCGGCGCGCCAGCAGGGCGCCGCGCTCGGGCGCCGCCTCGGTCTGCACGAAGAGCTTGGAGAACCCCGGATGCGCCTCGTGGGCCGCGGCCAGGTTGAGGGCCAGTTCCGCCAGCGAGGTAGCCTCCAGCGCGCGCGGCCGGGACGAACGGTTCTCGACCGCCAGCTCGCGCACCTCGGCGCGGCGCCCGGGAACCACGCACACGCGCAGGGTGATGCGCAGTCCGTCCGACGCGTGGCAGAAGGCGGCGCAACCGGTTTCAGCGCCGGTCGGGTCGAGGATCGGCGGCGCGGCGCCCTCCACCGGCTGCCCCAGCCGCAGGGCGCGCGGTTCGTCCGTCGGCCGGACGAAGACCTGCAGGCCGGCCCTGGTGCCCGGTCCGGGCCAGGCGCCGGCGGTCAGGGAGAGGTCGCCCGCCACCGAGCAACCGGTGCCGTCGGCGCGCATGAAAACGATGTAACTTGATTCAGGGGCGCTGGTTGGCCAGCCGAGGATTCCCGCGGAAAAGAGGGACCCGCCGGCGGGGCGGGCCTGATTCCGGGCTGGTGTCGGCAAGTCGCTGGTGCCTCCTGGAGCGGCACGGCCGCGCGGCGCGTCGTGGCGATGAGCCGGAATCCTACGTGCATCGCGCCCCGTTTGTCAAAGAGCGCTTGACACCCCCCTCAAAGTATGAAACCGTTTACATCCTCGGCGGACGAGGGAGCGTCTGCGCGCCAACGGGGGAGCCCGCGACGGCCGGCAGGACGGCGGCGGGTGCGGCAACGGGGACTGCCCTTGGCCACGATTCGTGACGTCGCCCGCGTCGCCGGCGTGTCGATCGCCACCGTCTCGCGCGTCTTCAACAACCACACCCTGGTCAATCCCGAGACCGCCGGCCGCGTGCTCGAGGTGGCGTCCCAGCTCGAGTACTGGCCCAACGGCGCCGCGCAGAGCCTCACCACGCGGCGCACCCACACCCTGGGCGTGATGCTCCCGGAGCTGTTCGGCGAGTTCTATTCGGAAGTCATCCGCGGCATCGACCGGCAGTCGCGCGCGCACGACTACCAGATCCTGCTCTCCAGTTCGCATTCCAACGGCGAAGAGGTGCTCATCGCCGGCCGCGCCATGCTCGGCCGCATCGACGGGCTGATCATGATGGCGCCGGACGAGGCGTCGATCGAGACGGTCGAGCGCGTGCGGCGGCGCGTGCCGGTGGTGCTGCTGAACCCGCGCGTCGAGGTCGAGGGCTGCTGCTCGGTCGCTTTCGAGAACTTCAGCGGCGCGCGCGCGGCCGTCGAGCACCTGGTCGGGCTGGGCCATCGCGACATCGCGCTGGTGGCCGGTCCGCGGGGCAACGTCGACGCCGAGGAGCGGGCGCGGGGCTTCCGCCGCGCGCTGGCCGACGCGGGTCTGGACGCGGACGGCGCCCTGGTCATCGAGGGCGACTTCCGCGAGCAGGCCGGCTACGAGGCGGGCGTGGCGATCCTGGCGCGGCGGCCGCGCCCGACCGCCGTCTTCGCCGCGAACGACGGCATGGCCGTCGGCCTGCTGGCAGCGTTGAGGGCGGCCGGTCGGCGGGTGCCGCGGGACATCGCGGTGGTGGGTTTCGACGACATCGCGATGGCGGCGTACCTCAATCCGCCGCTGACCACCGTGCGCGTGGACGCCTGCGGGCTGGGCCAGCGCGCGGTGGACCTGATGATGGGCGCCATCGAGGCGGGAATTGCCGGCGGCAGCCTGCGGCAGACGCTGCCGGCGCTGCTGACGGTGCGGCAGTCGTGCGGCGCCGGCCTCGCGCACACGGAATTCTTCGCGGAAACGGCCGCCGCGGGTCACCACCCGCGGCGCGCGCGCAGGCAGACGGGATAGAACACGCGGCAATCCTGTAGTCACGAACGGTCGTTGGGAAGAGAAGGCAAGGCATCCAGGAGGAGGTAGCAGCATGAAGAGACTGATTTCGGCCCTGCTGTTGAGCGGGCTGGTCGTGGCGTTGGCGCTGCCGGCGGCGGCGCAGGCGCCGCGCGCGAACGCCATCTGGGCGCGGACGGCGCAGGGCGCCATCGCGCTGGACGGCGTCCTGAACGAGGCGGACTGGGCGCAGGCCGAGTCCTGGAACGTGGTCTACGGCCAGGACGCGGGCATTCCCGGCAGCGGCTTCAAGACCGAGGCCGGCTGGAACCCGCCGGCGAACCCGACCAATGCGGTGATCAAGTTCCTGGTCCGCGACAACCAACTCTACATGGGCGTCGAGGTGGCCGACAACTCGGTGGGCGGCAGCGCGTCGTTCAACCGCTTCGACGGCTTCCTGATGGGTCTGCACGACCACTCGGCGACCTGGTATCCGAAGCCGGTGTTCGAGTACTTCTACGCCTGGTGGCACGACGAGCTGCTGGACCCGCAGCCGGTGGGCCAGATGCCGGCGTTCATCGGCACCTTCGGCTCGGATCCTCACGGCGCGCCGCGCACTCCCGAGCAGATCGCGGCCTGGGACGCGGTCACCGTGGTGCACGGCCTGAGCAACAGCGACGCGACCGCCGACACGGGCTACACCGTGGAGATGCGCTTCGACCTGACCATCCTGGGCTACGACACGCAGGCGCCGGCCGGCGACATCGTCGAATTCAACATCTCGATCTACGACTGCGACGGCTTCTGGCCCATCAGCCCCGTCACCTTCAGCGCCAACCGCGTGTGGTGGCAGGGCCCGTGGGGCAACACCTCGTGGTACGACGAGGTGCGGATCCACGCCCGGCCCGACGTGACCACGGCGTCCGGACCGGCGCCGTTCATCGGCCCGGACCTGGTCATCAAGCACGTGGACGCAGTGCCGACGCTGGACGGCGCGTTGAACGAGCCGGTGTGGAGCAGCCCTGACGTCTACTCGTTCGACATCCGCTGGGACGACGACGCGCTGCGCGAGACCTACCCGGGCGTGGGTCCGGCGCGCGCCGGCCAGTACCAGCCGAACGTGAACGGCGGCGCGGCCTTCGTCATCGACCCGGCCGACGCCAACGTGAAGATGTACCACCGCGGCTCCAAGCTCTACATCGGCTTCGACGTCAACGACGCCGTGGTGCAGTACCACGCCGATATCAACCGTTGGGACGGCGCCATCGTCACCATCAACGACCGCGTCGAGCGCGGTCCGGACCAGCAGCTGTTCGGCAAGCGCCTGTCCTTCCAGATCGCGCAGAACGGAACCGCCTCGGCGCAGGACGACCTGCTCAGCCTGGTCGGCGCCGGCCGGGCGGCCATTGCGGCGTACATGAAGCCCGGCACGACCGTGGACACGCTGGGACTGCAGATGGACGACGGCTACAGCGTGGAGATGGAGATCGACCTGGTGGGCCTGGGCTACCCTGCCGACCTGGGCGACCGGGCGCTGTTCATCGGCGTCAACCTGTTCGACGGCGACAGCTTCCAGGTGGCCAGCGACAGCTACGGCACGCGCACCTGGTGGCAGCGCGAGTGGCAGGGCACCTGCTGCCCGGCCACGGCCTATCTGCAGCCCGATCCCGCCAGCAGCGTCGGCGGCGGCGGCTGGAACCCCGGCGCCGGTTACGCGCAGGCCCTGGGCAGCCTGAACCCGTCGCCGCGGCCGCGCGTGGCGTTCGCGATCCCCGACCGCAACCGGGTGTCGCTGGAGGTCTACGACGTGCGCGGGCGCCTGGTCGAGCGGCGCGAGCTGGGCGAGATGGACGCCGGCGACGCCAGCGTGCCGCTGTTCAGCAGCGACGAGCCCGCGGCGGGCGTGTACCTGTACCGCGTGCAGTTCGTCGATCCCGCCAGCGGCCGCGAACGCGGCGTGCTGACGGGCAAGACGATGCTCATGAAGTAGGCGGAGCGAAGCATCCCGCCGTCGTGCCCGCCCCGCGGGGGCGCGGCACGGCGGCGGGGCGAGCCCGGGACGGAACCAGCCAAGAAGGCGGAACGCAGTTGCTGCTGTACCCACATGAGTCGCGCGTCGGCAGGCGCGCCGTGTCCACCGGACTCGGCGTGCTGCTGCTGTTGCTGGCGTCGGTGCCGGCGTTCGCGGGCACCACGGGCACGCTCTCGGGCTACGTCACCGACGGCGAGGGCAAGCCGGTCGTGGCGGCCACCGTGCTGGTGGTCGGCACGCGGCTGGGCGCCTACACCGACGCCGAGGGCCGGTACCTGATCCTCAACGTCCCGCCCGGCACCTACGAGCTGAAGGCCAGCCGGCTGGGCTTCAACGCGGTGACGGTCAGCGGCGTGATCGTTTCGGCGGACAACACCACCAAGCGGGACTTCAAGCTGGGCGACACCGCGCTGACGACGCAGGAGGTGGTGATCGTCGCCGACCGGCCGCCGGTGGACGTCACGGTGACCAGTTCGCAGGTCACGCTGACCACCGAGGAGATCGAGGACCTGCCCGTGCAGAGCCTGACCGACGTCGTGAACCTGCAGGCCGGCGTGGTCGACGGGCATTTCCGCGGCGGCCGCCAGGCCGAAGTGCAGTTCCAGGTCGACGGCGTCAGCATCAACAACGCCTTCGACAACCGCTCGAGCCTGAACATCGACCGCTCTCTGCTGCAGGAAGTGCAGGTCATCAGCGGCACCTTCGACGCCGAGTACGGGCAGGCCATGAGCGGCGTCGTCAACGCCATCCTCAAGGAGGGCGGCGAGAAGCGGGAGATCGAGGCCGAGGTGTTCACCGGCGGGTTCTTCTTCCCGGGGCGCGAGACCGAGCGGAAGGTGCCCGACGACGTCCGCCTGACCGGCACGCTCAACGCGCAGGCCACGGTCAGCGGACCGCTGCCGGTGCGGGACACCACGTTCCTGGTCAACGCGCGGCGCTACCAGTGGGACGACTACACCACGGCCACGCGCATCTTCAACCCCACCGACACGGTCAGGACCGATCCGGAGGACCCCGACCGCGTGATCCTGGAGGCGACCGGCGACGGCAAGGAAGAGCCTCTCGGCTGGACGGACGAGTGGTCCGGGCTGTTGAAGGTGACGAACAAGTCGCTCCGGAACACGAAGATCGGGTACCAGGCGCTGTTCAACGCGCGCGAGACCCGGCCGACGCAATGGCTGTGGCGGTACCTGCCGGACGGCGTCTCGACGCAGCACACGCTCTCGGTGGCGCACGGCTTCGACGTCACCCACACGCTGGGCGCGACGTCGTTCCTGGACCTGAGCCTGCGGCAGAACTACTACGAGTACAAGGACTACCTGTACGAGGATCCTTACGACCCGCGCTACGACGAGTTGCCGCCGCCGGGCGGCGCCGTCTACACGAACGGCGCCTTCCTGTTCCAGGGCGGCGAGATCGACCACTACCTGCAGCGGACGCTCACCTACATCCTCAAGGGCTCGGTCACCAGCCAGCTGGACGAGCGCAACCAGGCCAAGGCGGGTTTCGAGCTGAGCCTGCCCAAGGTGGAGTTCGGCAGCCCCGTCGTCATGGCCTGGGTCAACAACGAACTGCTGCGCTTCGTCGACGACCCGGAGCGCCCGGGCCTGATGAAGCGCTACCCCGTCATGGCCGCCGCCTACGTGCAGGACAAGATGAGCCGCAACGACCTCGAGGTGCACTTCGGCGGGCGTCTCGACTACTTCGACTCGCGCTCGACGGTGCCCAGCGACCCGGCGAACCCGGCCAACGCCATCGCCGGCGCGCCGGAGTCGCTGCCGCGCAAGACGAGCGTGAAGGCCTCGTTCTCGCCGCGCCTGGGCGTGGCCTACCCCATCGAGGACAAGGCGGCCATCCACTTCTCGTACGGGCACTTCCGCCAGTTCCCGTCGGTCAGCACCATGTTCACCAACTCCGACTACTCGACGCTGGACGATCTGCAGGCCGGCACCGCGAACTACGGCGTGATGGGCAATCCGGACGTCAGCCCGGAGACGACGGTGCAGTACGAGGTGGGCTACAAGCAGGTCGTCAACGACGACTTCGGCTACGACCTGACCATCTACTACAAGGACATCCGCGACCTGCTGGGCGTCGAGTTCGTCGACACGTACACCGGCGCCACCTACACCCGCCTGACGAACGTGGACTACGGCAGCGCGCTGGGCGTGACGCTGGCGATCGACCACCGGCGCGTCGGGCCGCTGCGGACCGCTGTGGACTACACCTGGCAGCAGGCCATGGGCAACTCGTCGGATCCCAGCGAGACGGCCAACCGCGCGGCCGCCGGCGAGGATCCGCGCCCGCGACAGGTTCCCTTCAACTGGGACCAGCGGCACACGGTGAACCTGACCGCGGCGCTGGATCTGCCCGGCGCCTGGACCCTGGCCGCGGTGGCGAAGGTCGCCAGCGGCCAGCCCTACACGCCGGAGATCGACCGCGCCTACGGCGGCGCGACGGCGACCAACCAGGGCCGCAAGCCATCCGCCTTCCTGGTGGACCTGCGGGCGGAGAAGGCGCTGGGAAAGAACCGTCAGGGCGGCGTATTCGCGCGGGTGTTCAACCTGCTGGACACGCGCTACTTCAACGGCGCCGTGTTCCCGTCCACCGGCAGCCCCTACTACAGCCGCATCCAGGCCCTCGACGAGCAGCTGCGGCTGGCCGATCCGACACGCCTGTACCCGCCGCGGCGCCTCGAAGTGGGCGTGCGCTGGGCCTGGGGGGGCAAGTGATGGCGCCCCGCCGCACGACCCGTGAAAGGATGGAACCGTTGACGGTCCGGAACTTTGCAAGGGCGCCGCGCGCGCTGTCCGCCGCGGCTGTCGCCCTGCTGGCGCTGGCCGGGGCCGCGCCCGGCGCACGCGCCGACGTCGTGACGCCGGTGCCGCAGGACCAGCGCGGGCGCGCCGACGCCGAGCGCGCCGGGCAGCACGACGCCAACAACCTGCGCACCGTCTTCTGGAACTACGGCATGGTCGGCGACTACCCGCGCGACCCGGTGAACGTGGATCTCAGCGTGTTCCACTCGGCCGAAGCCCCCAAGGGCAGCGGCATGAACTACAGCGACGGCGTCACCCCGTTCGTGCTGGCGAAGATCCAGGACACCGGCGGCAACGACATCTACCTGATGGAGACGGGGTTCCGCGAGCGGCAGGGCGTCAGCCCCTACCGCAACCGCGACATGCGCTTCGAGCCGCGCCCCGGTTATTTCCAGGCCGACCCGGCGCTCAACCCGGGGCGTTCGCCGGCGCTGAGCAACGACCCGCGCACCTGGCCGTCCTTCTGGCCAGACCGGCTGGACGACCCGGACGACCCCGGCTGGAACGGCAGCTGGAACGGCTACTTCGGCAAGCAGATCGTCGCCGACCAGGAGAGCTACATGGTCCTGGACGACGACTACTATGACGCCTGGAATTACTTCCCCGACAGCCGCGACCCCACGCGGCGCGGCCTGGGCCTGCGCATCGAGGTGCGCGGCTTCCAGTGGGCCAATCCGCAGGCCCGCAACGTGATCTTCTGGCACTACGACATCACCAACGAGAGCACCACGGACTACAACGACAACATCGTCTTCGGGCTCTACATGGACTCGGGCGTGGGCGGCTCGGCGCTCTCCTGCGACAACATCTACGAATCGGACGACGACAACGCGTTCTTCGCGCGCGACTTCAACGGCCAGATCATCAACCTGGTCTACACCTGGGACAACTACGGCCACGGGCGCGACCTGGCCAGCGCCTGCTCGCGCACCGGCTACCTGGGCTACGCCTACATGGAGACGCCCGGGAACGCCACCAACGCCATCGATGACGACGAGGACGGGATCACCGACGAGCGGCGCGACGGCGGCCCCGGCGCGCTGATCGAGGGTCAGGACGAGATCCTGGCCTGGGTGACGGCGAACTACGACGTGGCCCGCTTCGAGATCGAGTACGGTCCGGTGACCTCGCGGCCCGCCTACCGCGCGGGCCGCTGGTGGACCGGCGACGAGGACATGGACTGGGTGGCGGCCAACCACGACCTGGGGGCGGACGGCATCCTGGGCGAGGGCGGGACGCCGCCGGACACGGGCGAGGGCGACGGCATCCCCACCGCCGGCGAGCCGAACTTCGACGGCACCGACCTGAACGAGTCGGACCAGATCGGCCTGACGGGCTTCAAGCTCAACCGCATCAAGCCCGGGCAGGGCAACCCGAACCAGACCGTCGACGGGGTCGTGTTCTTCACCGACGCGCAGGAGTGGCCGCGGCGCCTGTACGAGCAGTTCACGGCCGAGAATCCCGAGGACCGCTTCGACCCGCCGCTGGCCTCGAACTACAACATCGGGTTCCTCTTCGCCTCCGGCCCGTTCCGCCTGGCGGCCGGGCAGACCGAGCGCTTCAGCCTGGCGCTGGCCTACGGCGCGGACCTGCTGGAACTGGCGCGCAACACGCAGACGGTCCAGCAGATCTACAACGCGAACTACCGTTTCGCGGTGCCGCCCAAGCTGCCGACGGCCACGGCCGAGGTGGGCGACGGCTACGTGCGGCTGTCGTGGGACGACGTCGCCGAGCGCGGCGCCGACGCCGTGACCGGCGAGGAGGACTTCGAGGGCTACCGCATCTACCGCTCGACGGACCCGGAATTCCGCGACCCGCAGATCATCTGGACCGGCACCGGCACCGGCCCGCTGGGCAACGGCAAGCCGATCGCCCAGTTCGACCTGGACAACGACGTGGCCGGCTACTCGGACCTCGCGATCGAGGGCGTGCAGTACTACCTGGGCACGAACTCGGGGCTGACCCACACCTGGACCGACTTCAGCGTGGTCAACGGCCAGCAGTACTACTACGCCGTCACCGCCTACGACCGCGGTTCGGAGGCGTTCAACTTCTACCCGTCCGAGAACGCGATCGCGCCCTCGCGCACGCCGCGCGGCGGCCTGATCCTGCCGACGAACGTGGTCGCGGCGCGGCCGGAGCCGCGCGTGCCCGGCTACGTGCCGGCGCGCGCCGACACGGCCGTGGCCGTCGCCGGCCGCGGGGCGGGCACGGTCGCGGTCGAAGTGGTCAACTCGACGCTGGTGCCCGACGGCCACACCTTCCGCATCGGCTTCCTGACGCCGCACCCGGACAGCGTGGCGGCCACGCGCTACTCGTTGACCGACGTGACGGCCGGCGCCACCTACTTCACGACGGGCGCCGATCTGGCGGGGTTGGGCATCGGCCCGGTGGGGGCGGGTCTGCTGCCAATCGTCAGCACCGGCGGCGAAGTGGCGGTCGACGAGGCGAACACCGGTTTCCTGCCGAACAGCCCGACGGACGCCGTCCTGACCGCCACCTACGAGCGCAGCGTGCTGTCGATCAACCGTCTGCGCCCCGGCTACCCGGACGACATCACGATCTTCTTCTACGACACGGTGGTGGACACCTCGGTGGCGGTGCCCTTCTACCCGGCCCGGCCGGCGAAGTTCGAGGTCATCGCGCACGGGCCGGACGGCGACCGCAAGCTCGATTTCGTCTTCCGCGATACGGACAACAACCAGACGCTCAACCGCACCAACGAGGCGCTGGACATCGTCACCTACCTGCCCGACGACCCGGCGCCCAAGGTCACCTGGCGCGTGAAGGCCGCCGGGAACGCGACCGTGCCGCCGGTCGGGGGCTCCGCCTGGGCGCTGAAGTTGACGCGGCCGTTCAGCGCCGACGACGCCTTCGAGTTCACCGTCGCGGGCGAGCGGGTGCTGGCGGGCGCGGGCGGGCAGGAGTTGGCTCCGTACGTCGTGCCGAACCCGTACCTGGGCTCGGCCAGCTTCGAGCCGGAGCGGTTCGCGGTCTCCGGGCGCGGCGAGCGGCGGCTCGAGTTCCGCGGCATTCCAGCCGGCGGCACGATCCGGATCTTCAACCTGATCGGCGAGCTGGTGCAGACGCTGCAGCACGACGGCTCGACCGCGGGCATGGTGGCCTGGGACCTGCGCACGAAGGACCTGCTCGACGTGGCGCCGGGCCTCTACATCTTCCACGTGGACGGCGGGGCCGCGGGCACGGCCACCGGCAAGTTCGCGATCGTCAAGTGAGCGCGGGGAGCGACATGAGGAAAGCGTCACTCGCAGTCTTGATCGTGATCGCCGGGGTCGCCGGCGTCGTCTGCCCCGCCGGCGCGCAGACGAAGGTCGGCTCAACGCTGGGCACCTTCCTGCGCATCGAGCCGGGCGCGCGCGGGGCGGCCCTGGGCAACGCCGGCGCGGCGCTGCCGGGCGGCATCGAGTCGGTGTACTACAACACCGGCGCGCTGGGCCTGCTCGAGGGGCCGGTGGCGGCCTACTCGCACGCCGACTGGTTCGCCGGCATCAGCCACGACTACGTGGCGCTCTCCCTGCCCGCGGGCGGCCTGGGCAACGTGTTCATGAGCGTGACGGCCCTGAACTCCGGCGACATCGCGGTGCGCACCGTCGAGCAGCCCGAGGGCACGGGCGTCAACTACACGGTCAGCAACGTGGCGCTCGGCTTCGGCTACGGGCGCCGCATCACCGAGCGCTTCGCGGCCGGCCTGCAGGCCAACTACGTGACCGAACGGATCTGGAACACCTCCGAGAAGACCGCGACCTTCAACCTGGGCGCGCTGTACCGGCTGAGCGACGGCGGCGCCCGGCTCGGGTTCAGCCTCTCCAACCTGGGCACCCGCGCGCGCTTCACGGGCCGGGACCTGAACTTCACCTACGACCCCAATCCGGACGAGTACGGCGACAACAGCGCGCTGCCGGGCGAGCAGAGCACGGACTCGTTCCCGTTGCCGGGCATCTTCCGGCTGGGGCTCAGCTGGCCGATCGAGTTCAGCGCGAAGAGCCGCCTGCTGCTGCTGGCCGACGGCCTGCACCCCAACGACAACAGCGAGAGCCTGAACCTGGGCGCCGAGTGGACCCTGCAGGATCTGCTGGCGCTGCGGGCGGGCTACCAGACCATCTTCCAGACCGACAGCCAGCTGGGACTGACCTTCGGCTTCGGCGTCCAGGGGCGCCTGGGCGGCAACCGGTACCGGTTCGATTACGCCTGGGCCGGTCATGATTATCTTGACGACACGCACCGCCTGACGATGGCGGTGGAGTTCTAGCACCGGGGCCGGCGCGGCCGGCGGCGGAACCAGGAGGCGCAACATGACGACGCAACATGTGGACAAGGGCACCTGGGCGCGCCGCTGGGCGTGGGTGTGGGTGGCGGCCCTGGCCGCGGCCCTGGGCGCCGGCCTGGCCGCGGCGGCCGCGGGCGGTGCGCGCGGGGGCACGCGCGACGACCTGCCCGTGACGATTGCCGGGGGCCAGTCGCTGACCAACGAGGCGCTGCTCGACAGCCTGCAGCGCACGGCGTTCAACTACTTCTGGTACCAGGCCAACCCGGTCAACGGCCTGATCCGCGACCGCAGCCAGGCCGGCTCGCCGTGCAGCATCGCCGCGCAGGGCTTCGGCATCACGGCCATCTGCATCGGCATCGAGCACGGCTGGGTGTCGCGCGAGGCGGGCCGCGCCCGCATCAAGCTGGGGATGCAGACGCTGTGGAACGGCGCCCAGGGCCCCGGCGCCTCGGGGGTCAACGGCTACAAGGGCCTGTTCTACCACTTCCTGGACATCAACTCGGGCAACCGCACCTGGACCTGCGAGCTGTCGACGATCGACACGGCGCTGCTGATGGCCGGCGTGCTGGACGCCAAGCAGTACTTCCACACCACCGACCCGGGCGACTACGAGATCCGCGCGCTGGCCGACTCGCTCTACCGCCGCGTCGACTGGAACTGGGCGCGCAACAACGGCTCGGCCATCCGCATGGGCTGGACGCCGGAGACGGGCTTCAACACGTTCGGCAACTGGATCGGCTACAACGAGGCGATGATCCTCTACATCCTGGCCATCGGCTCGCCGACGCACCCGGTGCCGGCCTCGACGTGGAACATGTGGACCAGCGGCTACTGGTGGGCGACGTACTACGGGCAGAGCTACGTGGTCTTCGCGCCGCTGTTCGGGCACCAGTACTCGCACTGCTGGATCGACTTCCGCGGCATCCCGGACGCGTACATGACCGCGCGCGGCATCGACTACTTCGAGAACTCGCGACGGGCGACCTACGCCCAGCGCTCGTACTGCATCGCCAACCCGTACGGGCGCGCGGGCTACGGCGAGAACCTGTGGGGCCTGACCGCCTCCGACGATCCCGGCGGCTACCTGGCGCACGGGGCGCCGCCGGCCCAGAACGACAACGGGACCATCACGCCCACGGCGGCGGCCAGTTCGATCGCCTTCGCGCCGGAGATCGTGCTGCCGTGCCTGCACCACATGTACGACAACTGGGGCTGGACCCTCTGGGGCCGCTACGGCTTCCGGGACGCGTTCAATCCGACCGTCTTCTGGACCGCCTCGGACTGGCTGGGCATCGACCAGGGGCCGATCATCATCATGATCGAGAATTACCTGAACGGCTCGGTGTGGGAGCGCTACATGCGCAACGCCGACATCCTGCGCGGGCTGCGGCTGGCCGGCTTCCAGAACGTCTCGGCCGCGCCGCAGCCGGGGCCGGGGCGGTTGGCGGGCATCGAGCTGGAGCAGAACTCGCCCAACCCGTTCCACGGCGCGACGACCATCTCGTTCCGGGTCGCGCAGTCCGGACCGGTGTCGCTGAAGCTGTACGACCTGCGGGGGCGCCTGGTGCGCCACGTCGAGGCCCAGGCGACGGCCGACGACCTGCAGCAGATCACGCTGGACGGACGGGGGCTGCCCAGCGGCGTCTATGCCTATTCCCTCGAGTCCCACGGCCGCAAGGAGTGGAAGCGATGCATCGTCGTCAAGTGATGCCGGCGGACCGGAGTCGCCGGCGAAGGAGGTGGTGTGACGTCACTGGAGGATGAAGAGGAAGGACAACTGTTTTTCAACCCAGGCAACCGACAAGGAGAAACACCATGACCAGGTTCAGCAAGCTCATCATCGCGGTCGCGCTGCTGGCGCTGTCCGCGGGTTCGGTCCTGGCGGCGGGCGTGCCCAATTCCGCCGTCGTCATCCCTCGCGTGTTCAACGACGACCCGTTCTCGATCCTGACCGTCAACAACAGCTACCCCTCGCTGATCAGCTTCACCGATGAGGTGGTCCCGCCCGCCGGCTGGGCCAACCTGCACGTCTGGCGCCTGTCGCAGGACGGCATGACGCCGATGGAGTTCGGCAACACCGACGCCTTCGCGGTCGGCGCCAGCGTCCGCATCTCGGGCGTCGGCAACGGCGAGGCGGGGCTGCAGATCACTCCGTGGTG